>CAXTCK010000095.1:0-8295 GCA_964242425.1 uncultured Acetobacteraceae bacterium
CCTAGTCGTCCTGGTATCCATATACTTCGGGCAGGATGAAGATCGCGGCG
Organism: uncultured Acetobacteraceae bacterium; assembly: GCA_964242425.1. GTDB lineage: Bacteria > Pseudomonadota > Alphaproteobacteria > Acetobacterales > Acetobacteraceae > Lichenicola. The sequence continues at coordinate 51 of CAXTCK010000095.1, forward strand.
AGCAGGCCGATCAGCGGAAAGATTGCCGTGAACAAGGTCGCGTTGCCGTGGCCGATCGCGTTGAACAGCACCGGGAACAGGAAGATCGCCAGAAACGACGGCAGCTTGACGAACACGTAGGCAAAGCCGGACGCGATGCCGCGATATTCGGGCCTGGCGACCATGGACGGGATCGTCACCACGTTCTCCGCGTCCCAGTAGTGTCCCCACAACATCGCAGCCGCAGCGAAGGGCAGGATCACGGTGTGGCCGGTCTTGATGGCGAAGCCCGCCACCAGCAGCGACACGAACACGATGCCGAAGCCCGCGATGCTGAGGCCGCGCTGGCCGATCCGGGGCGTGATCAGCGGACCGATCCAGCCGGAAATGGCGGCGACGACATAAAGGGCCAGCGTGACCATGTCGGTGCCGAGAACGCTGGACACGCCGACCAGCACGAACAGCACGGGGATGTAGAAGGCGAAGGTGGAGAACTCGCTGCCCTGGGCGAAGCAGGCGATCCAGCCGAACAGGGTGGCGCGCCAGCGGATCGGGTCGCGACGGATGTGCTGGAGGAAGTCGCGGGCGCGGGGCTGCGGCAACAGCACGTCGTGATCGGGCAGGAAGTCGAGCGGGTCGTGGTACATGCTGGCCGACACCTGCTTGGCCTCGCGGAAGCGGCCGCGCCGGATCAGCCAGATCGCGGTCTCGGGCAGGTTGTAGCGCAGCGCGAAGATGATCGCCGCCGGCACCGCGCCGAAGCCCAGCGTCAGGCGCCACACCAGCCAGTGCGGCAGTTCCATCCACAGCAGCAGGCCGATCACCGCCAGCGCGAACACCTCGCCGACCGCGAACATGAACTGCCAGCGGTTGCCCATCACCTCGCGCTGGCCGCGCGGCAGGAACTCCATGATGTAGGTGTAGCCGTTGGAAATGTCGCTGCCGAGCGGGATGCCAAGGATCAACCGGATCACCACCAGCCAAGCCATGTTCGGCACGAACGCCTGCGCCAGCGCGAACACGATGAACATGACCATGGTGCTGAGAAAGATCGCGCGACGGCCGATGCGGTCCGACAGCCAGCCGCCGAGCAGCGCGCCGACGATCGCGCCGCCCTGAGTGCCGGCGCCGGCGAGGCCCAGCAGGGCGGGCGACGGATGGAACTGTTCGCGCAGGAAGATCAGGATGAAGGCGATGGAATAAAGGTCCCACGCTTCCACGAGGATGGAGGCGATCATCAGCCAGCCGACGCGCTGACCGCTGGGGCTGTGATGGGTCACGAGGTGGTTGACCGCCCGGTCCATCAGCCCTTGCTGCTGCGGGTCCAGTGCCTTGGCGCCTGACATCGACGTTTCCCCATCCAGGTCCCGGTCTCGGCGATCGCGTTGCCGGGTTGACGGTTATCGTAGGGCCGGAGGTGGCTGCCATGCCAGCGCCTGACCGGTCCGGACGTGGCCTCATGCCGGAATCGTCACCCGCCTGCGGCGGGGTCAACTGGTACGACAAGGGTGCCGCCGACGATCATGTGGGGTGATCCGGTTGAACAAGCCGCGGTTGCGCCCTGTCGAGAGTTCGGGCGCTGCCACCGCGTCGTCGAGCAAGGGCTTCTCGTCCACGGCGTGGAGCGGATCGGCCGCCTTCCTGCTGCCGGCAGCCTGCGGCGGGACGACGTGCGCCGCGGCCTGATGCCGGGTCGGAAGCCGGCTCGATCAGACAGGGCATTTCCTTACCTGTTGCGAGCCGGTTTGGCTGCAAGCCAGCCGGCTTCATTCCGGTACGGGCTGCATCTCGGGCGGCGCGTTCCGGCACAGCAGCGTGGCGAGCTGGTCGAAATCCGGGCCGCGCGGGTCGGTGGCCCGCCAGACCAGGCCGATCGTGCGGCCGGCGCAGGGTGCCTGCGGCGAACGCAGAAGCGGGCGCAGCCGCACGAGGCCGCTGAGCTCGGAGGTTTCCCGCGTGGCCAGAAACGGCATCAGCGCATAGCCTTCCCCGGCCGCGACCATGTGCCGGAGCATCTCCAGGCTGGTGGCGGTGCGAGGGGCGCGGCGGCCGGACCGTGCGCCGTCGGGCACGTGGCACAACGACATCGCCTGGTCGCGCAGGCAGTGGCCTTCCTCCAGCAGAAGCAGGTCGTCCGCGCCGAGTGCCGACAGCGCCACCTCGTCGTTGTTCGAGAGCGGGTGGCCCACCGGCAGCAGCACGCGGAACGGCTCGAAGAACAGCGGCCGGGTGGCGAGCCCGTCCCCTTCCACGGGCAGGGCCACCAGTGCCGCGTCCAGGGTGAACCGGGCCAGGGCGTCCAGCAGCGCCGTGGTCTGGTTCTCCTGCAGCCGAAGCACCAGCTCGGGGAACTGCGCGCGCAGGTCGCGCAGCACCAGCGGCACGTAGTAGGGCCCGAGCGTCGGGATCACGCCGAGGTCGATCGGACCGTTCAGGGCGCCGGCCTGGCTGTGCGCCATCTCCAGGAGCGAACGGGCCTCGCGCACCACCACCGCGATCTGCCGCAGCAGGATCTGGCCCGACGCGGTGGGGCTGACACCGCCACGGCCACGCTCGAACAGCCTGGTGCCGAGGATCGCTTCCAGCTTGCGTATCTGTTCGCTCAAGCCTGGCTGGCTGACGCCGCACTGCTCGGCGGCACGACTGAAATGCGCCTGTTCGGCGACCGCCATCGCGTAGTCGAGGTCGCGCAGCGACAGGCCGGTCAGGTGCTGTTGTGCCATAGGGATGCTCCGTAGCCAGCCGGTCGCAAGGATCTCCTATCATTCTGCTGGGAATGATCGGCTTCATCAATGGTGGCCGCGGGTCCTGCCCTGCCGCCGATCCAGTCCGGCCGGCCCGCGTTGTTGAAGCAGGGCGGACGGGAAACTGTCGCCGTCGTATCCAGTGTCGACGTCGGGGATGAAGCCCAACCGCAATGGGGAAGCAGGTTCTCGGAGGTCGAGCGGTCCCGGTGCAGGCTGCCCGGGGACAGTGCTGCCTGCCTCGCGACTGGTGGATGCGTCGCTATGGTGAGGATTGCCCGATACGCCGCCCCTGGTTCCTGAGCTTGACGTTGCCGACCTGGACCGCTCGCTGGCCGTGTACACCACGGTGCTCGGTTTCAGCTGTCACGCAAGCCGCCCTGAAGAGCGTTTTGCCTACCTGATCCGGGAGAGCGTTCACCTCATGCTGGAGGAAGCTGCCGGACCGGGCCGGCGCTTCCACACGGCTCCCCTGGAACACCCGTTCGGCCGGGGGATCAACCTGCAGATCGAGGTTGCCGACGTCGAGGCCCTGTACGCCGACCTGCGACGTTCGAGCCTGGGCGTCGTCATTCCCCTGGAAGATCGCTGGTATCGGCAAGGCCTGATGGATTCTGGAAACCGGCAATTCGTCGTGGCCGATCCTGACGGCTACCTGCTACGGTTCTTCAGCTTCCTCGGGCGCCGGCCGATCAGGAGGTCGACGACATGAAGCGTCACACCGAGGGCACGGACTGGCGTCAGGACCTTCCGTTGGCGACATGGCGGTGCCAAAGCAAGAAAACTGGTTGGGAGGCGTCAGGAAAGCGATGATTGAGACGCCGCTTGAGCAGTGCCGACGTCACGTTTCTCAAGGTGGACAACGCATCGCCAGACAGGAATCCCTGATTGCCCAACTGGAACGTGCCGGTCACGAACGGATGCTGCTTGAGGCCCGTGTCCTACTGACCACCCTGAAAACCTCCCAGCAGCTTGGCGAAGAGCACCTGGCGCGGGAGATCACCCGGAAAAACTAGCTTTGGCGATCCCTGGAACCACGGCAGGCCGCCCGGCACCCAGGAACCCGGCAACTGCCGCGTTCCACCTGGTCATGGCGGCGAACACCGGTCGGGCCCACAGCCTGGCAGGGCAGCCTTTCGCGCACCAGCCACCGCTCCGGGTCGACGGCGCCGCCACCGGATCGGCGACCACGACACCATTCCGGCGGTTCGTTCCGAATCAGGAACAAGAAGGTAGCGCCGACGCGTCTTCGCCATCATCGCCGATGCGTCCCACTCCCGGAGCGGGGCGATCCGCACTACCTTGTGGTTCATGAGCTTCATCGACGCCAGGAACCGCCGGACCGGCAACCTCGGGACCGCCGCTGCCGCGGTGCGGCCCGGCACCGCGGGCGTGCTGCTGGTCAACCTCGGCACCCCGGACGCGACCGACACCCGGTCGGTGAAGCGCTACCTCCGCGAGTTCCTGTCCGACCGGCGGGTGATCGAGGCGAACCCGCTGGTGTGGCAGCCGATCCTGCGCGGCATCGTGCTCAACACCCGGCCGCGCAAGAGTGCGGCCAACTACAAGCGGATCTGGAACGGCACGCGGAACGAAAGCCCGCTTCTTACCTATACCCGTTCCCAGGCGGAGCAGCTCGGCGCCAGGCTCGACGCGGAGCGCATCCCGGTGGAATGGGGCATGCGCTACGGCACGCCGGGCACGGCGGCGGCGATCGACCGGTTGATCGCGCGCGGTTGCGACCGCTTGCTGCTGCTGCCGCTGTATCCGCAGTATTCCGCCACCACCACCGCGACCGCCAACGACCAGGCGTTCCGCGCCCTGATGCGACTGCGCCGGCAGCCCGCGCTGCGCACAATGCCGTCGTTCCCGGACGATCCGGCCTATATCGACGCGCTGGCGGCCGGGGTGCGTCGGCGCCTCGGGGAGCTGGACTGGACGCCGGAGGTGCTGATCGCCTCGTTCCACGGCCTGCCGGTGGAGTACGTGCAGCGCGGCGACCCCTATGTCACGGAATGCGCGCGCACCATGAACGCGCTGCGCGAGGCGCTCGGCATGACGCCGCGGGAACTGCCGCTGACGTTCCAGAGCCGGTTCGGGCCGACCCGCTGGCTCGGGCCCTATACCGAGCCGAAGGTGAAGAAGCTGGCGGCGGCGGGGGTGAAGCGGATCGCGGTGCTGACGCCGGGCTTTCTCGCCGACTGCATCGAAACGCTGGACGAGATCGGCAACGAGGTGCGCGAAGCCTTCGAGCATGCCGGCGGCGAGAAGTTCGCCACCGTGCCCTGCCTCAACGACAGCGCCGAAGCGATCGACATGCTGGAGAAGCTGGTGCGCCGGGAACTGTGCGGCTGGCGGTAGCTGTCCGGCCGGTCGGCGACAAGCCCCAGGAAGAACCGAAGAGCCGGTGCCGGCCAACCTGATGTTCGGTCGGCGCCACCCCATATCGGATGGATCCACCGCTTCTTCGTTGCGAAGCAGGGCACACAGGTGCGGCCCGCGACGGCGCGCGCCCTTGAACAAGGCAACGACACAGCCGATGCGCTTCCTGGTCGCCGAAAGCGAAACGCACGAGCAGCGGGTCGCCCGTCGAGAAACCGCCGGTTGCACCTCGGCCGAAAGCTACGTCGCCACGCTCCGATGCATCGTTGCGGGTGCCGTCTGCGACGTGGTGCGCCCGCACGAAACCGGGCCCGCCAGCGAGTTGTCGCGGCCGCTGGAGGACTATCACGGGGTGTTCCTCGGCGGCTCGCCGCTGCACGTGTACGAGGACACGCCCGAAACGCGCCGCCAGCTCGCCTTCATGCGGGAAGTGTTCAGGTCCGGCACGCCGAGCTTCGGCTCCTGCGCCGGCCTGCAGGTCGCGGCGGCGGCGGCGGGCGGCGACGTGGGCAGGCTGGCGCGGCACGAGGTCGGGGTCGCGCGGCGCATCACCGCCTCGGCGGAAGGGTGCCGGCACCCGATGCTGTCGGGCCGGCCGGCCGCCTGGGACGCGCTGGCCATCCATTCCGACGCGGTCGGGCGGCTGCCGACGGGGGCGACGCTGCTGGCCGGGAACAGCGCCTGCGCCATCCAGGCGGCGGAAATCCGCCACGACAACGGCGTCTTCTGGGGGGTGCAGTACCATCCGGAGCTCGACCTGTCGGAGATCGCGGCGGCGATGCGCCGGCAAAGCGACGACCTGATCGACCAGGGCCTGGTGCAATCGACGGCGGACGCCGAGAATTGCGCGGCGCTGTTCGACGCGATCAACGCAGAGCCGGACCGGCCGGACCTCGCCTGGCGCCTCGGCATCGACGCGGAGATCACGAACCCGGCGCAAAGGCGGCGGGAACTGGTGAACTTCATCGGGATGCTGCAATCGACCGGATGAGCGGCGCCGGACCCGCTTACGCGGGCAATCGGGTTGCGGCGGCAACGACGCCCGCGTGGCGAAGGAATAACCAGCGACCCGGCCCATCACGGAGCTGGTCGGAGTGAGAGGATTCGAACCTCCGGCCCCTGCGTCCCGAACACAGTGCTCTACCAGGCTGAGCTACACTCCGGCTCGGGGCGTCTTACAGGCCGTCACCAGGGGTGGCAAGAGCGCTACAGCATCGCCGGGTCGCCGGCCTGGACCGGGTGCGCGACGCGGCCGAGTTCGGCCAGACGGTCCAGGGCCGCCGGCACGTCGGGCAGGTGCTCGAACAAGGCCCGGGCGGAGGGATCGGCGAAGCCGTCCGCGATCGCACGATCGATCGTTTCGATCAGGGAGCGCGCCCAGCCCTGCACGTCGACCAGCAGGATCGGCTTGTCGTGCAGGCGCAGCTGTCGCCAGGTGACGATCTCGAACGTTTCGTCGAAGGTGCCGAGGCCGCCTGGCAGAACCAGGAACGCGTCGGCGGCCCCGAACATTTCCTGCTTGCGGCTGTGCATGGAGTCCGTGACCAGGAGGTTCTCCACCCCGTCATGCATCACCTCGCGGGTGTGCAGGAAGCGGGGGATCACGCCGGACACCGCGCCGCCGGCGGCGAGCGCCGCGTCCGCCACCACCCCCATCAGGCCCACCTTGCCGCCGCCGTAGATCAGGCGGATGCCGGCCTCGGCGAGGCCGCGTCCGGTGGCCTCGGCCGCCTCGGCGTAGGCGGGATGGTTGCCGAAGCGCGAGCCGCAGAACACGGCGACGGCGGAAAGGACGGCCGGCATCGCGAAACGCTCCATGAACGGTCGTGGAGGTGCGGATCCTATCCGAGCACCGAGGGCGAGGCGAGGCTGGCCGGCGGCCGGACACTCAGCCAGACACAGATCGCCAGCGCGGACAGGCTGGCGGCGGCGGCGCACAGGAACAGGCTCCCATAGCCGTGGCTCCTGACGATCAGCCCCAGCACCGGGCCGCTGAGCCCGAGCGAGATGTCGAGGAACACGCTGTAGGCGCCGATCGCGGAGCCGCGGCTACCCGGTGCCACGCGGGCCACCGCCAGCACGCCCAGCGCCGGGAACACCAGCGCGAAGCCGGCACCGGTCAGGGCGCTGCCCAGCAGCGCGACCAACGGTGTCGGCGCCTGCCACAGCAGGAGCAGCCCGCCGGTTTCGACCGCGAACGAGGCGATGGACACCGCGAGGCCGCCGAGACGGCTGATCCGGCCGGCGAACAACAGCCGCATCAGCATGAAGGCGATGCCGAACGCCGACAATGCCGCACCCGGACCGGTGGCACCGGCGCGGTGCCAGCCTTTCCCGTCGTAGAACAGGGTCACGAAAGCAGCCAGCACGCCGAAGCCCACCGAACCCAGCGCCAGGGCGGCGCCGTATGGCGCCACGCTGCGCAGGATGCGGCCAAAGCCGATCCGCACGCCGCCGCCCTGCGCCGCCACCGCGGGCTTCCGCCAGGCCAGCGCGATGCCAGCCAGGGCCAGCAACAGGGTCAGCAGGCCGAGCGGCACGGTGCCGCTCGTGCCGGCAATGGCCAACCCCAGCGGCGCGCCGAGTGCTATGCCGCCATAGGACGCCACCCCGTTCAGCGAGATGATCTGGGCGGTACGGGAAACGCCGACCCGGCCGATCGCCCAGGTGATGCAACCGGTGCCGGTGCAGCTTTCGCCGCAGCCGAGCAGGCAGCGCGACAACAGCAGCAGCAGCAGGCTCGCCACCGGCCGATGCACCGCCAGCCCGGACAGCACCAGCAGCAGCCCGGAGCCGGCGCAGGCGGACAGGCCGAGCAGCACCGCGCGCTTCGGCCCGGCCGTATCGGTCATGCGTCCGGCAAACGGGCGGCTGGCAAAGGTGGCCAGATACTGCAGGCTCACCGCCAGCCCCGCCACCACCGCGTCGAAGCCGAGCGCGTGGCGCGCGAACACCGGGATCACCGCCAGCGGCAGGCCGATGGTCGTGTAGCACAGCAGGGTGAGGTAGACGGTGCTGGCGATCCGCCAGGTCGGGCTGGCACGGAGCGCCCGGATCGCGGGCGGAGGCATGCGGCCGGTGGCTCCTGTTGTCCGGGCGGGATGCTATCGTCCCCGATGCGGCACGGCGGCGGACGTCGT
>CAXTCK010000095.1:8395-12396 GCA_964242425.1 uncultured Acetobacteraceae bacterium
TGATGTTACAACAAGGCGAGGCAGCGGCCCAGATGCGCGACAACCCGAGCGGGCAGCCGGACGACGGCGGCTACACCACCCTGTCCAGCCGGATCGCCTACGAGAACCGCTGGCTGCGGCTGCGCGAGCACGTCATCCGCCGGCCGGACGGTTCCGACGGCCTCTACGGGGTGGTCGAGCGCGACGACTTCGTGGTGGTGGCGGCGGTGGGCGACTCCGAGTACGGACGCAGCCTGACCCTGGTCGAGCAGTTCCGCTATCCTGTCGGCCAGCGGCTGTGGGAGCTGCCGATGGGCATGTGGGAGGAGCGGCCGGACGCGTCCCCGGCAGAGATCGCCGCTGGCGAGCTGGCGGAGGAAACCGGGCTGGTCGCCAGCGCGATGCGCCACGCCGGCACGCTGTTCCAGGGAGCCGGTTACTCCAACCAGAAGGGGCACGTGTTCCTGGCGACCGGGCTTGAACGCACCGCGATGGCGCGGGAGGCGAGCGAGCAGGACATGGTGGCGCGCGCCTTCCCCCTGCGTGAGATCGAGGCGATGATCGCAGACGGACGGATCAGCTGCATGGTGACGATCGCGGCCTTCGGGCTGCTCCGGATCAAGGGAATGCTGTGAACACCGAGCGGATCCCCACCCTCGACCTGCGCCGGCTCGACAACGACGCGGAGGCGTTCGTGGCCGAGCTCGGCGCGTCCTACCGCCGGTTCGGCTTCTGCTGCTTCGAGCACCACGGCATCCCGCCCGACCTGATCGAGGCGGCCTATGCGGACTTCGCGCGGTTTTTCGCCCTGCCCCCGGACATCAAGGCGCGCTGCACGGTGCGCACGCCGGGCGGCGGTGGGCGCGGCTATGTCGGGTTCCGGGTGGAAACCGCCAGGACCAGCACGATCCCGGACCTCAAGGAGTTCTTCCACGTCGGCCGCGACGATGCGCCGCCGGGCGACCCGGTGCTGCGACCCAACGTGTGGCCCGAGGAAATGGAGGGCTTCCGCACGCATGCGAGCGCGCTGTTCCGGGCGATGGAGGCGGCGGGCGGCCGGGTGCTGACGGCGATCGCGCGCGACCTCGGCTTGCCGCCGGACTTCTTCGCCGACGTGGTCGACCACGGCGATTCCATCCTGCGCGCCCTGCACTACCCGCCGATCGACCCGCGCCACCTGCCGGCGGTGCGTGCGGAAGCGCACGAGGACATCAGCCTGCTCACCCTGCTGGTCGGCGCCACCGCGTCGGGGCTGGAGATCCTGACGCGCGAGGGCAGCTGGCTGCCGGTGCAGGCGGCGCCAGGCACGCTGGTGGTCAACGTCGGCGACATGATGCAGCGGCTGACCAACCGGGCGTATCCGTCCACCACGCACCGCGTGGTCAACCCCCTCGGTGCGGCAGCGGAACGGAGCCGCTACTCGATGCCGTTCTTCCTGGCGCCGAACATGGAATACCGGATCGCCACCCTGCCCGGCTGCATCGGCCCGGAGGGCAACCTGTTCCCGGAGCCGATCACGGCCGGCGACTACCTGCTGCAGCGCCTGCGCGAGATACGGCTGCAGCCGGACCCGGAGCCGGCGCGGCCGGGCTAGAACCGGCCCCGCGTCATCCCGCCAGGGCGAGGCAGGACCGGGTCCGAAGCTCCAGCACCCCTTCCAGCGCCGCATCGAGCTGTGCCTCGCGATGGAAGCCGTCGACCAACGCCAGCCCGGCCTCCGACGCCGCGCGATGCGCCGCCTCGTGCTCGTGCAGCCGCACGACCAGCCGCGCGATCTCGGGCACGTCCCGTCCCACCAGCGCCTGCAGCGCGGCCGGCAGCCTCAGGCCCTCGGCGGCGACCGGGCTCATCGCGCACGGCACGCCCGCTGCGAAGCTGTCCAGCACCTTGCCCTTGACGCCGGCGCCATAGCGAAGCGGCGCCACCGTCAGGCGGACGCGTTCGAGCACGGGGCCGAGCTCCGCCACCTGACCCACCAGCTCGACATCCGGGCCCGCCAGCCGCCTCACCCTGTCCGGCATGTCGCTGCCGACCAGCAGGCACGGCAGCCCCGGCAGCCGCTCCCAGACCAGCGGCATCACCTCGTCCACCAGCACGCGCGCCGCATCCACGTTGGGGGCGTGCCTGTAGCCGCCGACGAAGGCCACGCCGCGACGAACCGCGAACGGCGCCGCGCCGGGATCGGCAGCGGTCGTGATCGGCACGTGATGAATCCTGGCTTGCGGCGCCAGCCGGCGCAGCAGCGTCATCTCGTCGGGGGAATGCACCAGCACGGCGTCCGCCGACAGGGCCGCCACGGTTTCCGCCAGACGCAGCCGCTCGCTCGCCGGCAGCAGCTCCGGACGCTCCTCCGCTCGTGCCTGCCGTGCCAGCCGCAGGTGATGCAGGTCGGCCACGTTGTACAGGACCTGGGCTCGCGGCATGTGCTGACGCACCAGGGCCATGTAACGCGATGCGACGTCGACGCGGTGGAGGTAGACCACGTCGAACCGACCGGCCTCGCGTTGCAGGATCGCCTCGACGGAATCGTGCAGCGGGGCACCCAGCCATTGCACCCCGGGGATCGCCGGCGCCTCGGACACGCGCTCGGGGCTCGCCAGGCTGACGGCGTAGCCCAGGCGCCGCATCGCCCGCATGTGCGACAGCACGACCTGGGAGCCGGCATCGCGCGTCGCCACCGGCACGTGGCCGTCGATGAACAGCGCCCGCGGCCGGTCGGAGCCGGACGCCGCGTCCGCCGCCATCCGCTGCGCCAGGCGTTCGGCCTGCTCCAGCATGAAGCCGATGATGCGCGCCTGGTCGGCCTCGCCGGCGCTGGCGGCGACGGCCCGCGACACCGCGGCTTGCAACGACGCGTCGAACGAGCCCGCGGCCTCGATCACGATCGGAGAACCGGGAAGCTCGCCACCGTCGCATTCGCGCCGGACCTGGAGCACGTGGCGTTCGAGCGGCGACAGGCCAGCCGGGATCGCCACCTCGAAGCCGTGCCGCCCGCTGCCGAGCCCGGCCTGCTCGAGGTCCGGCCGGTAGATGTTGGCCACCACCCGCGCCAGGGGCCGGCCATCGCACAGGACCTGCAGCGCCACGGCGGCTTCGGGTGCATCGCCCTGCTGCGCCCAGCCGCGCACCCGGTCACGCGTCGCCATGTCAAGCCGGCCGTGCCAGCCGAGTGCCGGCGCCACCGCCACGGCGGCCGGGACGGGTTGCGCGCCCCGAGACTCCGGTTCCAGGATCCAGGGCGATCCGCCGAGGTTCTGCCAGTCCGAAGCCCGCTGCACCTGCACGAAGTGACGCCGCTCCGGGTCCAGCCCGCCCGGAACCGCGATGTCGAACGCGCACGCGCCGGTGCCGTGGCCTGCCTGCGCCAGGTCGAGGCGATACTGGTCCGCGACCACCTCGCACAGCACGACGCCGCCATCCAGGACGCGCAGGCGCACCGGCCTGTCCGGCGCGGCGGTATCGAGCGCCCAGCCCTTGATGCGGTCGCGGGACACCTCGTCGACATGCCCGACCAGCGACCCGGCTGCCGCCGGGGCCTCGCCCCGCGCCCGCGCCGCGAGGCGAAAGCGGAGACGCTCGAGCTCCGGCCCGTGCTCGACCCTCGGGCCGCAATAGCGCGCCGGCTGGCGCACGGCGTCGGGGTAGAGCGCGTAGTACTCGTGGGCGTTGTGGAACATGGCACGGCTGTCGTCGTCGACGAAGCTTTCCGCGGGAACGCCTTCCGCCAGCAGGATGTCGTGCGTGTCCAGCTCGATGTGCACGTAGTCGACGGCGTCGACGCGCTCCGCCTGCACGATCGAGAGCCCGTTCACCAGCGCGCCGGCCGGCACCAGCATGTCGTCCAGGAACAGCGCGTGCAGCGGCGACACGCTGAGGTCGCGGCACGGCACCCGGTCGTCCAGCGCGCCGGCACGGATGGTGACCGGCAGCACGTCCCGGTTGCCGGCGGCGAACCGGCCGGCATAGCTGCGGCGGCCGATCCAGCGGATCGGGCGCGCGGCCCCCGCCAGCGTCGTCACCAG
>CAXTCK010000096.1:0-12336 GCA_964242425.1 uncultured Acetobacteraceae bacterium
CGTGCCGCGTCGCCGTCGATCACCAGGCCCCTGACGGTGCCGGTGCGGAGCAGCGCCCGCACCGCGTCCACCTTCTCCGTGCCGCCAGACAGCAGCACCACGTCGCGGCCGCGCAGCCCTTCGAACTCCAGCGCCAGGGTGCGATGCGCCAGCTCGTGCTCGACCTGTGCGCCGTCGCGGTCGAACAGGCGCCCGAGCGAGTCCGCCACCGCGCCGCGCGCCCGCACGCTGCGAAGCTCCGCCGCGGACATCATCGCCTGGGTACGCAGGAACGAGGTTTCCAGCAGCTCGCCGACGCTGATCAGGAACAGGTCGGCCGAGCGCGCCAGCGCCAGCGCTTCCGCGACGCTCCGCTGCGACATCAGCACGGTGCGGTCGGCGACGGAGTCGGCGATGAACGGCACCGGCAGGAAGTGGCCCTCGCCGCCGGTGCGCGCGGCCAGCGCCTGCACCACCTCGAACGGGTTGGACGCGGAGTTGCGCGTCAGCGAGCCCATCAGCGACACGAAGCGGGCACGCGCGTTCTGCACCCCGGACAGGTGCAGCGTCATCTGCTCCAGGGTGCGGCCCCAGCTCACCCCCACCGTGACCGGGGCGCCGGAGCCAAGCTTGCCGCGCAGGAAGCTGGCGGCGGCGCTGCCGACGGCGCGGCGCGCGATCATCTGCTGCGCTGCCGCCAGCTTCGGTTCCGACGGCCCCGGGTCGAAGCCCATCGCCGGGGTGACCAGGCAGAATTGCAGCCCGTGGGCGCGGGCGATGGCGTCCTCCAGGTCGAGGTCGCGAACGGAATCATGGTTGATGGTGACGCTCACCAGGCCGCGGTCGCGCGCCTCGCCAAGCAGCCGGACCACACGGGTGCGGTGCACGCCCAGCCGGCGCGCCACCTCCTCCTGGGTCATGCCGCCGACATGGTACAGCCATGCCGCCCGGGCCAGGATCGCGGCGTCGGGCTCGTGCGCGAGATTAAGGGTCACCATCGCCGTTCCGCCGCAGGATTGACGGTTGACAAGTGTCGCTTGCGGCGAGGATTGTCCACTCCGAAGCAAATGTCGTCCCGCGCGTCAGATGTGCAGCATCCGGCGTGAACGAGGATGACGGGCGGGGGGAGCGGTCCAAACGATGGCCTATGTGGTCGGCATCGATGGCGGGACGGAAAGCCTCCGGGCGACGCTGTTCGACCTCGTCGGACGCCGCATCGCCTCGGCCTCGTCCGCCTACCCGACCCGCTTCTCGCCCGGCGCACGGGCCGAGCAGGATCCCGAGAACTGGTGGCGGGCGCTCGGCCACGCGGTGCGGCAGGTGGTGCGGGAAAGTGGTGTCGCCACGCACGAGATCGCGGCCCTGTGCGCCACCACCACCTGCTGCACGGTGGTGGCGCTGGACGCGCACGCGCGGCCGCTGCGCCCGGCGATCATCTGGATGGACGTGCGCGCGGGGGCGGAAGCCGACGCGGTGCTGGCCACCGGCGATCCGGCGCTGGCGATCAACGGTGCTGGGCAGGGACCGGTCTCGGCCGAGTGGATGATCCCCAAGGCGCTGTGGCTGGCCCGGCACGAGCCGGACACCTTTAAGGGCGCGCACACGGTCTGCGAGTACCAGGACTTCCTCACCTGGCGGCTGACCGGGCGCCGCGCCGCCAGCCTCAACAACGCGTCCATACGCTGGCACTACCGCAGCGACGCCGGCGGCTGGCCGGACAGCCTGCTCGCCGCCCTCGACCTGGGGGAGCTGCGGGCGAAGTGGCCGGCCGAGGTGCTGGCGCCGGGCGCCGTGGTCAGGCCGCTTTCCGCCGCCGCCGCCGGGCATCTCGGGTTGCCGGAAACGGTGCAGGTGGTGCAGGGCGGCGCCGACGCGCTGATCGGCATGATCGGGCTTGGCGTGGCGCGGCCCGGGCAGCTGGCGCTGATCACCGGCTCGTCGCACCTGCAGTTCGCGGTGGGCGAGACCGCGGCGCACGTGCCGGGGCTGTGGGGCACCTACCGCGATGCGGTGTATCCGGGCCGCACCATCCTGGAAGGCGGGCAGACCTCCACCGGCTCGGTCGTCGCGTGGCTGCGGCGGCTGGGCAACGACACGCTCGACCTGGACACGCTGAACGCCCAAGCGTCGCAACTGGAGCCGGGTGCCGACGGGCTGCTGGTGCTGGACCATTTCCAGGGCAACCGCACCCCCTACACCGATCCGCTGTCGCGCGGCGCCATCACCGGCTTGTCGCTGCACCACACGCCTGCCCACCTGTTCCGGGCCGTTCTGGAAGGCATCGGCTTCGGCACCCGCGCGATCGTCGCGCGCATGGCGGAAGCCGGTTCGGGTGCCGCCGAGATCACCGCGGGCGGGGGCGCCGCCCGCTCGGCGCTCTGGCTGCAGATCCATGCCGACACCGCCGGCCTGCCCGTGGTGGTGCCGGAGGTGGCGGAAGCGCCGTCGCTCGGCGCCGCGGTGCTGGCGGCGCACGGTGCGGGACACTACGCGTCCATCGACGACGGCATCGCCGCCATGGTCCGGCCCGGCCGGCGCATCGAGCCGATCGCCGCCAACGTTCGACGCTACGACGAGATCTTTCACCGCTACGCGGCCCTCTACCCCGCCATGCGATCGCTCCGGGAGGCCGCAGCCCCATGACCCAGTCCACCAGCGCCATGTCCAGCGCCACGCCGAACACCAGGCTGCCGGAATTTTACCGCACCATGCGACGCATACGCACCTTCGAGGAGCGCGTGGCGGAGCTGTATGCGCGTGGGCTGTCGGCCGGCTCCATGCTGCACCTGTCGATCGGCGAGGAAGGGGCCGCGGCCGGGGTGGCGGCGGCGATGCGGCCCGAGGACAGCTTCACCACGCATCATCGCGGCCACGGCATCTTCCTGGCCCGTGGCGCGGACCCGTCGCGGATGATGGCCGAGATCGGTGGCAAGGAGGACGGCTACTGCCGCGGCAAGGGCGGCTCCATGCACATCGCCGACATGGCGCTGGGCCATCTCGGCGCCAACGCCATCGTCGGCGGCGGCATCCCGCACGTCGTGGGCGCCGGCCTGAGCTACAAGCGGCTCGGTTCGGATGCGATCTCGGTGGCGTTCTTCGGCGACGGCGCGATGCAGCAGGGCCTGCTCTACGAGAGCATGAACATGGCAGCCCTCTGGGACCTGCCGGTGCTGTTCGTGTGCATCAACAACCAGTACGGCATGGGCACGCGGATCGACCGCGCCACCCGCTCGATCGAGTTCGACCGCCGCGCCGAAGCGTTCGGCCTGGCCGCCGCGATGGTGGACGGCGAGGACGTGGAAGCGGTGCACAGCACCGCGCAGGCGCTGGCCGACGGCGCGCGCGCCGGCAAGCCGGGCTTCATGGCCGTGTCCTGCTTCCGCTTCTTCGGCCACGGCCGGATGGACAAGAGCCCGTACCGCACCGCGGACGAGGAGGCGACCGGACGCAAGCGCGACCCGGTCGCCCGCGCCCGCGACGCGCTCCTGTCGCAGGGGCTGAGCGACGCCGCCGCCCTTGACGCGCTCGACGTCGAGGTGGCGCGCGAGATGGACGCCACCATCGACCACACCGCCGCCGCCGCGTCGCCGGCCAGCGCCAGCATGTTCCGCGACGTTTTCGGACCGGGCGAGCCGGAACCGGAACCGTTGCAGTCCCGCCTCGACCGCATCCTCGCCGTCGCGTGACCGGAGCGCCCGCCGCCATGGCCCCAACCGAGATCACCTATCGCGACGCCTTGCGGCAGGCGCTGCAGGACGCGATGCGCGCGGACGACACCGTGGTGGTGATCGGCGAGGAGGTGGGCGCCTATGGCGGCGCCTACGGCGTGACCCGCGACCTGATCAGCGAGTTCGGCGCAGCACGGCTGATCGACACGCCAATCAGCGAGCCCGCCATCGTCGGCGTGGCCGTGGGGGCGGCGATGACCGGCCTGCGTCCGGTGGCCGAGCTGATGTATGTCGACTTCCTGGGCCTGGTGATGGACCAGCTCGCCAACCAGGCGGCCAAGATCCGCTACATGTTCGGCGGCCAGATCGGCGTGCCGATGGTGCTGCGCACGCAGGGCGGCACCGGGCGCTCGGCCGGCGCGCAGCACAGCCAGAGCCTTGAAGGCTGGATCATGCACACGCCCGGCCTGCGCCTCGCCATGCCGGCGACGGCGGCGGACGCGTATCACCTGCTTCGGCACAGCCTGACCCTGCCCGATCCGGTCGTGTTCATCGAGCACAAGTCGCTCTACACGCGAAAGGAGCGGGTGGATTTCGACGCCGAGCCGTTGCCGTGGGGGAAGGCGGCGGTGCGGCGGCAAGGCGCCGACCTGACGCTGGTGACCTATTCGCGCATGGTGCACGTGGCGCTGGCGGCGGCGGAGAAGCTGGAACAGCAGGACGTCTCGGTCGAGGTGATCGACCTGCGCACGCTGAACCCGCTCGACATGGCCACCGTGGTCGCCTCGGTGGAGCGCACCGGCCGCGCGATGGTGGTGAGCGAGGGACCGCTGACCGGCGGCGTCGCGTCCGAGCTCGCCGCGCGCATCGGCGAGGAATGCTTCGACTTCCTGCAGGCGCCGGTGATCCGGCTCGCCGGCGAGGACATCCCGATCCCGGTTTCGCCGGACCTGGAGTCGGCCAGCATCCCGACCGCGGCGCTGATCGAGAGCACGGCGCGCCGGATGCTTCGCCGATGATCGCCGACCTCACCCTGCCGCGCCTCGGCGAGACCATGGAAACCGGCCGCGTCGCCGCCTGGCTGAAGCAGCCGGGCGACAGCTTCAAGCGTGGCGAGACGCTGGTCGAGATCGAGAGCGACAAGACCGTGGTGGAGATGCCGGCGCTGGCCGACGGCGTGCTGCGGGAGATCGTGGTCGAGGCGGGACAGGACGCCGATGTCGGCGCGGTGTTGTGCCGCTACGAGGACGGTCGCGGCGAGGCCGCGCCACCCCAGGCCCCCGGAGGTGTAGCCGGGGCGCGAGTCGCGGACGTGCCGCCGCCGGCGCCGCCGGAACCGGTCGCGGAGCAGCCTTCCGCGCCGCCGACGCCGACCGTCCTGCCGCCAACGGAAGGCGAAGCCGGCGCCCTGCGCGAGACGCATCCTGGCGCCCTGCGGGCGACGCCACTTGCCCGCGCGGTCGCGCGCCAGAACAACGTCGTTCTGGCCGAGGTGCCGGGCACCGGCCCGCGCGGACGCATCGAGGCGGACGACGTGCGGGCGCGGACGCGTCGGGACGTGCCGGCCGCAACCGTGCATGCCGGTGCGGTTCCGGACGGCCATGTCGAGCGGCGGGACTGGACCCCGTCGCATGCCGTCGGACCGCGCATCGTGCTGCTGCACGGGCTGGCGGCGGACCTGCAGAGCTGGGCGGTGCTGGCGGCGGCGCTGGCGCGTTCAGGCCGTCCGGTCACCGCGATCGACCTGCCGGGCCATGGCGGCACCACGATCGAGGCGGTCGATGTCGACGACATGGCTGCGGTGGTCGCCGCCTTTCTCGACCGGCTTGGCGACGAGCGGGTCGAGCTGGTCGGCCACTCCCTGGGTGGCGCGGTGGCGGCACGCGCCGCACGCCTCAGGCCGGAGCGCCTGAGCCGGCTGACCCTGCTGGCACCGGCGGGGCTGGACCGTCCGATCGACGTCGACTTCATCCGCAGCATCGTCCGTGCCGGTTCACCGGGCGCGCTGTCGCATCTGCTTCGGCGTCTGGTGGTGCGTCCGGCGGCGCCGACGTCCGAGCAGCTCGCAGCGCTCGTGGCCGAGCTCGAACGCGGCCGGCTGGTCGCGATGGCCGACTCCCTGGTCGACGATGGCGGTCAGCTTGTGGACATCACCGGCGACCTGCGCGCGCTCCGGGTGCCGGTGCGCGTGGTATGGGGCCTGCAGGATCGCATCATCCCCTGGACCGAGGTCAGGGAGGCAGGCAGCCGCTGCGCCGTGCACCTGATCGCGGATGCCGGTCACGTGCCGCACTGGGACCAGCCGGCGGAGGTGGCAGCATTGTTCAGCTGACAGGCGTGCGTAACGACTCATCACAATCAAGAAACGAGGAAACAAGCATCGTGAGCGACGAACCGAGGATCATCCAGCCTACCAGGCGCAGCCTGCTGCGCACGATGGGCGGTGCCGCCGCCCTGGCGGGCACGGCGCAGCTGGCGCAGTTCGCGATCGGCAGCGAGCCGGCCCACGCGCAGGCGAACACCAAGCCGGTCAAGCTCGCCGTGGTGGCGCAGCAGCTGTCGGCGCAGTCCGACCAGCGCTCCTGGGCCGGGTTCCAGCAGTGGCTGAACAAGACCGGGCTCAACAAGAGCTGGCAGGTGAACATGACCGACGCCAAGGGCGATCCGGGCGCCCTGGTCAGCCAGATCGAGAACGCGATCACCGCCAAGTCCGACGCGATCCTGGTGATGTACGGCACGCTGACGGCGGCGCACAGCGCCCTGGCCGACCTCACCACCTCCAAGATCCCGTTCTTCAGCCTGGACAGCGGCTGGCAGTCGCCGGCGATCGCCGACATCACCAGCAACAACTACGTCATGGGCGGCCAGTACACCCAGTACATGGTCGACCGGCTGCTGGGCGAGGGCAAGCAGAAGGCCAACATCTGCGCCGTGATCGCCAACTTCCACCACGGCACGCGCAAGCGCGGCAAGGTGATGCGCACGGTGCTGACCGAGAACGAGTGGATCAGCCTGGAGGCGGAGCGGGTGATCCAGTACTCCGGTTTCTACGAGGCGACGCAGAACGTGGTGAACGACTGGCTCGCCCGCTACGGCAGCGACCTCGACGCGATCTGGTGCCCGTGGGACGAGCCCGGCATGGCGGCGGCCGAGGTGATCAAGTCGCGCAACCTGCAGGACAAGATCTTCGTGGTGTCCGCCGACGGCGCCGGCACCGCGATCGACCGCATGCGCGACCCGAGCTATCCGCTCAAGGCCACCTGCGCGCAGGCCTTCGAGGTGTGGGGGGCCTATACCGGCTGGCTGATCAACGAGATCGTCGGCAAGGGGCGCAACGCCAAGGAGGTGGTGCCGGTGCCGACGGTGGAGTTCCCGGCGCCGCTGCTGGTCAGCGGCATCAACATTCCCGCCGCCGGCACGCCGACCTATGACGCGACCGACCTTTACTACGTCTACCGCGACCGGGCCCTCGCCGGCATGAAGGGCTGATCCGGATGGCTGCCAGCCCTCCTGCGATGCCCACGACGACCGCAGCGCCCGCGGCCGCGTCGGCATCGCCGGCGGGCGCCCCGGCAGGAGCCCCGGCAGGAGAACGCGTGCTGCAGGCGAGCGGCGTCGGCAAGAGCTATGCCGGCATCAGCGTGCTCCACGACGTCGACCTGGCGCTGCACGCCGGCGAGATGCTGGCGCTGGTCGGCGCCAACGGCGCCGGCAAGTCGACGCTGGTGAAGATCATCTGCGGCGCGATCCCGGCCGATGCCGGCACGCTGGAGGTGGGCGGCCGGCTGATCCGGCCCAGGCGCGTCGCCGACGCGGCGGCGGCCGGGATCGCGGTCGCGCACCAGCACGTGACGATCATCCGTCAGCTGACGGGTGCGGAGAACGTCATGCTCGGCCGCGAGCCGTTGCGTGGCGGCCTGATCCACGACCGTACCCTGG
This sequence comes from uncultured Acetobacteraceae bacterium, assembly GCA_964242425.1. Classification (GTDB taxonomy): domain Bacteria; phylum Pseudomonadota; class Alphaproteobacteria; order Acetobacterales; family Acetobacteraceae; genus Lichenicola. The sequence goes on from CAXTCK010000096.1 coordinate 7,587, forward strand.
TCGCGGAAGCCGAGGCGCTGGCGCGACGCTTCGGCGTGCGCATCGACCTCGGGTGCGAGTGCGACCGGCTCAGCCTCGGCGAGCTCAAGATCCTGGACATCCTGAAGGCGCTGGCGACCGGGCCGCGCATCCTGATCCTGGACGAGCCGACCGCCTCGCTGACGGTGGCCGAAACCGAGCTGCTGTTCGGCTTCCTTCGTGACCTCAAGCAGCACGGCCTCGGCATCCTGTTCATCTCGCATCACATGAACGAGGTGTTCGCCCACTGCGACCGCATCGCCGTGCTCAAGGACGGCGCCAAGGTGCATGATGGCGCGGTGGCGGACATCTCCCTGCCCGAGGTGGTGCGGCTGATGGTCGGCCGCGCGATCGAGGAAACCGACTGGACCAGCCACGCCGTCGCCGACGATGGCGGGGAGGTGGTGGCGCTGGGCGACCTGCGCGTCGGCCGGCTCGAGGTCTCGTCGCTGACGGTGCGTCGCGGCGAGGTGGTGGGTGTCGCCGGCGTGCTCGGCGCCGGCCAGACCGGGCTGCTGGAATGCCTCGCGGGCGCCGCACCCGCCACCGCAGCACGGCTTCGGCTCGGATCGCTCGGGCGGCTGCCGCGCAGCGTCGCGGAGGCGATCGATCACAACGTCTACCTCGTCGCCGACGACAGGCTGCGCAAGGCGATCTTCCGCGGCCTGTCGGTGCAGGAGAACGTCCTGGCGGGCTCGCTGGCGCAGGTCAGCCGCAACGGCTTCGTGCAGACCGGCAAGGCGATGAGCCTGGTCCGCGGCGTGGTGGACCGGCTGCGGGTGAAGTGCAGCGGCGTGAACCAGGACGTGATGCAGCTGTCCGGCGGCAACCAGCAGAAGGTGGTGTTCGGCCGCTGGATCGCCCGCATCGGCGGCGCGGCCCGGGACGCGTCGACGGTGCTGCTGCTCGACAACCCGACCGAGGGCGTCGACGTGGGCGCCAAGGCGGAGATCTACGCGCTGATACGCGAGCTGGCGCAGCAGGGGGCGGCGGTGCTGATCGCGTCGGCCGAGTTCTCCGAGCTGATCGCGCTGTGCGACCGCGTGTACTGCATCAGCGCGGACCGCGTCGCCGCCTGCGTGCCGCGCGCGGAACTGTCCGAGGACCGGCTCCTGACCGAGGTGAACTGATCATGTCCGCAACCCTGGCCACGCGGCCCGCGCGCCGCCTCGACATCGGCCATCTCGGCGCCCGCTGGGGCACGGTCGGCGCCGCGCTCCTGATCTTCGTGGTGTTCTCGGTGGCGAGCGGGCGCTTCGTGTCGCCGTCCAACATCAGCAACATCCTGGTGCAGATCTCCGTGCTGACGGTGATCTCGTCCGGCTTGACCGTGGCAGTCGCCAGCGGCGAGTTCGACCTGTCCGTGGGTCAGGTGGCGGGGCTGTCCGGCGTGCTGGTGGCGGGGCTGATGAGCTGGTCGGGACTGTCGATCCCGGTCGCGATCATCCTGTCGGTGCTGGCCGGCACCGTGCTCGGCATCGTCAACGGCGTGCTGGTGACGCGGCTGCGCATCCCGTCGCTGATCGCCACCCTGGCGATGGGGCCGATCGCGCTCGGGCTGAACTACGCCTATGACGGCGGCGATTCGATCTATACCAGCTTCCCGCCGCTGTTCTACGCCATCGCCACCGGCCACGTGCTGGGCGTGGTGCCGGTGCCGATCGTGATCGCCCTTGTCGTGGTCGCGATCTTCTACGTGCTGGTGAACCGCACCCGTCTTGGCCGCGCCCTGGTCGCCACCGGCTCCAACCTGCAGGCCGCACGCCTGTCCGGCATCAGCGTCAACCGCTGCCGGCTGATCGCGCTGACCCTGTCCGCGTTCGGCGCCGCGATGGGGGGCGTGATGCTGACCGCCCGCCTCGGCACCGGCCAGCCGGGAGCGGGGGAAAGCTACCTGATGGACAGCCTGACCGCGGTGTTCCTGGGCATGACCGCGTTCAAGCCGGGACGCGCCACGGTGCAGGGCACGCTGGTCGGCGTGATCATCATCGGCATGCTCGACAACGGCCTCAACCTGCTTGGCGCGCCGTTCTACATGCAGAACGAGGTGCGCGGCGTGGTGATGATCGCAGCCGTCAGCCTGGCGGTGCTGCGTGGCGAGATCCGCTTCTTCTGATCGGGAGAGTTTCCATGGGCGAACAAGGCAAGTCCCGCACGGCACTGGTCACGGGCGCCAGCAGGGGCATAGGCCGCGCCATCGCACTCGGCCTGGCACGCGACGGCTTCGACGTGGTGCTGAACGACATCGAGCGCCAGAAGACCGAGCTGGAAGCGGTGGCCTCGGAGATCGAGGAAATCGGGCGGCGCGCCGTCGCCGTGTTCGCCGACGTCAGCGACCGCGACGCGGTGCGGGCGATGGTGGGGCAGGCGATCGACGCCACCGGCCGCATCGACGCGGTGGTCAACAACGCCGGCATCCTGATCCCGGGCACGGTCGAGGCGCTGCCCGAGCAGCACTGGGACGCGGTGATGAACGTCAACGCCAAGGGCACCTTCCTGGTGGTGCAGGCGCTGCTGCCGCACATGCGCGAGCGCGGCTACGGCCGCATCGTCAACATCGCCTCCATCGGCGGCAAGCATGGCGCACCCGAGCAGGCGCACTACTCCGCCAGCAAGGCGGCGGTGATGGGCTTCACCCGCGTGCTGGCGCAGGAGGTGGGCGAGCAGGGCATCACCGCCAACTGCATCTGCCCCGGCATCATCGTCACCGACATGGGCCGCACCAACCTGGAGGACCCGGTGGTGGCGGGACGCTGGATCGGCAACACGGCGCTGCGGCGCCTGGGCCAGCCTGAGGACGTGGTGGGCCCGGTGTGTTTTTTCGCCTCCGACGCGTCCGCCTTCGTCACCGGGCAGACGCTCAACGTCGACGGCGGCATCGTGCTGAGCTGATCCGGTCCAAGGAGGGTCGTGCCGATGTACATGCAGAAGCTGCGTCTCGATGGCCGCATCGCCGTGGTGACGGGCGGCGGCGGCGGCATCGGCCTGGCCTGCGCGGTGGCGCTGGGCGAGGCGGGAGCCGTGGTGGTGGTGGCCGATCTCGACCCGTCGCTGGCGGATGTCGGCGCGCAGGCGGTGCGGCAAGCGGGCGGCACCGCGCACGGCCTGCCGATCGACGTGACGCGCACCGAAACGGTGGACGCCGCCGTGGACGCGGTGCGTGCGCGGCACGGCCGGATCGACATCCTGGTCTGCAACGCCGGCATCGTGGTGTCGGAGATCAAGGCGGAGGATCTCGACGACGCGAACTGGCTGCGGCAGATCGACGTCAACCTGAACGGCGTGTTCCGCTGCTGCCGCGCGTTCGGCCGCGTCATGCTGGAGCAGGGCGCGGGCGCCATCGTCAACATCGGCTCCATGGCGGGCACCATCGTGGTCAGGCCGCAGGAGCAGGCCGCCTACAACGCGTCCAAGGCCGGCGTGCACCACCTGACCAGGTCGCTGGCGGCGGAATGGGGCGGGCGCGGCGTGCGCGTCAACGCCGTGGCGCCGACCTATATCGAGACGCCGCTGACCCGGTTCGGCATGAACAACCCGCGCCTCTACGAGCAGTGGCTGGACGGCACGCCGATGCGACGCGTGGGGCAGCCCGACGAGATCGCCTCGGTGGTGCACTTCCTGGCATCCGATGCCGCAAGCCTGATGACCGGCAGCATCGTGCACGCCGACGCCGGCTACACCGCCTGGTAGCGGATGCCCGGCGCGGCCTGCGTTCTCCTGTCAGGAGTTTAACCAGACGGACGGGCATCCTGCCGCCGGCATCGGCCTTGTTGGACACGCATCCAGATCAGGAGGTCGACATGGAAGCGGTCATGCAGGTGGTCGAACTGGCCAACGGACATTATGCGGTCCGCACCCTGGGTGGGAACACGCTGAGCACCACGTCCGGCGAATTCGCCACCAAGGCCGAAGCGGAAGAAGCCATGATGCGCCGCACCTTGTTCCCGCGAGCCGGCTCCGGGATCATGCGGCCGGGCGACGGATCCGGCGTCAGCTGAGCGGCGGCTCCGCGTCGCGCTCGGGCCGCGCCTGGCCCGCCGGAAGCGGGCCAGGCGTGGGCGCCCGGCTCAATAGCGGTAGAGATCGTGCTTGAACGGGCCGTTGGCGGTCTCCAGGCCGATATAGGCGGCCTGCTTCTCCGACAGCCGGGTCAGCTCCGCGCCGACCTTGGCTAGGTGCAGCGCCGCCACCTTCTCGTCCAGCGCCTTGGGCAGGGTGTACACCTGCAACTCGTACTTGCCCTCGGGCGCGGTCCACAGCTCGATCTGCGCCAGGGTCTGGTTGGTGAACGAGGCGGACATCACGAAGGACGGGTGGCCGGTGGCGTTGCCGAGGTTCACCAGGCGGCCTTCCGACAGCAGGATCAGGCGCTTGCCGTCGGGGAACACCACCTCGTCGACCTGCGGCTTGATGTTGTCCCAGGTGTAGTTGCGCAGGGCCTCGATCTGGATCTCGCTGTCGAAGTGGCCGATGTTGCAGACGATGGCGCGATGCTTCATCGCCCGCATGTGCTCGATGGTGATCACGTCGATGTTGCCGGTGGCGGTGACGAAGATATCGCCGCGGGGCGCTCCCTTGTCCATCGTCACCACCTCGTAGCCTTCCATCGCCGCCTGCAACGCGCAGATCGGGTCGGCTTCCGTCACCAGCACGCGGCAGCCGGCGTTCTTCAGCGACGCGGCCGAGCCCTTGCCGACGTCGCCGTAGCCGGCGACCACCGCGACCTTGCCGG
>CAXTCK010000097.1:0-12311 GCA_964242425.1 uncultured Acetobacteraceae bacterium
CTGATATCTCCACTCTTCCCCTACCCGGCGCTCTTCCGCTCTCCCTGCGGGCGCCGGCCGGACGCCCGGCGGCGATCACCGCCGACCTCGACGGGTTCTGGCGCGGCGGCTGGGCCGACATGCGACGCGACATGCGCGGCCGCTATCCGCGGCACGACTGGCCGGAGGACCCGGGCAGCCCGGCAACCGCGTCTTCCGGGCCACAGCTGCGCGCCACCAATGCAACAGGTCGGCCGCCCCGGTGATTTCCCGACCGTTCTGGTTCTAGGATGATCGTCGATCGCCCAAGGACGCAGGCCGCATGACCGAACCAGGACCGTTCTCGTGGCGCCTGCCCGGCGCGGCAGCCCTGGCGGGCCTGCTGTGCGTCGCGGTTGCGGCGCCGGTGCGGGCGGACGACCCGGTGCTGGTGCAGTCCGGCCCGCTCACCTTCGCGCCGCTGGTGAAGCGCGTGGTGCCGGCGGTGGTCAACATCGCCGTCACCCAGGAGGTGGACGACACGGCGGCGGAGGCCAAGGTGAAGGTGCCGCCCGCCCTGCGCGGCACCCCGTTCGAGAAGCAGTTCCGCGACCGCATGCGCACCCACCGCGAGCAGATGCTGGGTGCCGGGTCGGGCTTCGTGATCGACCCGTCCGGCGTGATCGTCACCAACAACCACGTGGTCGGCCAGGCGGACAACATCACCGTGTCGTTTTCCGACGGCACCGAGCTGCCGGCCAGGATCCTCGGCTCGGACGACCTGACCGACATCGCGGTGATCCAGGTCAAGACCGACCGCAAGCTGCCCTTCGTCACCTGGGGGCGCTCGGAGGACGTGCAGATCGGCGACTGGGTGCTGGCGGCCGGCAACCCGTTCGGGCTCGGCTCCTCCGTCACCGCCGGCATCGTGTCGGCGCGCGGGCGCGACATCGGCGCAGGCCCGTTCGACGACTTCCTGCAGCTCGACGCGCCGATCAACCCGGGCAACTCGGGCGGTCCCTCGTTCAACATGCGCGGCGAGGTGGTGGCGCTGAACACCGCCTTCGTGTCGCCGGGCGGCGGCTCGGTCGGCATCGGCTTCTCCATCCCGTCGGAGCTGGTGGCGCCGATCGTCGACCAGCTTCGCGCCAAGGGGCACATCGACCGCGGCTGGCTCGGCGTCACGCTGGAGAACGCGGCCGGCGGCGGCGTCACCATCGTGTCGGTGGACAGGAACGGTCCCGGCCAGCGCGCCGGCCTGCGGCCGGGCGACGTGGTGCGCACGGTCAACGGCGAGCACGTCGATTCCAACCGCGGCCTGATCCGCACCGTGGCCGCGGCCGCCCCCGGCTCCTCCATACGGTTGGCGTTGTCGCGCAAGAACAAGCCGGTGGACGTGCTGGTGGTGGTCGGCCGCCGCACCGAGGGACCCAGCTGAGGGCACCGGTCCGTGCAGGCCGAAGCGGGCGTGCCCACGCGCCCCGGCAACGCCCGGCGCGGCGTGCTGCTGGCCTTCGCGGCCTTTCTTGCCTACTCGCTGAGCGACGCGTCGGTGAAGCTGCTGCACGGCGCGCTGCCGCCGTTCGAGCTGGTGTTCGCGGGTGCGGTGCTGGGGCTGGCGGCGGTGCCGCTGGTCAGGCGGCCCGACGAGCGCTGGAGCGACCTGCTCCGCTGCCGCAACCGGGGAATGTGGTGCCTGCGCGCCGTCGCCGCGGTGGCGGGTGCCGTGTTCTCGGTGATCGCCTTCACGCGGCTGTCGATGGCGGAAGCGATGGCGCTGCTGTTCCTGATGCCGGCCTTCGTCACCGTGCTGTCGGTGCTGTTCCTGCGCGAGCCGGTCGGCTGGCGTCGCTGGATGGCGGTGGGGACCGGCTTCGCCGGCGTGCTGATCGTGCTTCGCCCGGGGCTGCAGCCGTTCACCTTCGGCCACCTGTCGGCGATCCTGGGCGCGTTTGCCGCCGCGGTGACGGTGGTGATCCTGCGCGGGCTGGGCCCGAGCGAGAAGCGGATCTCCCTGTACGGTGCCGGCGTGATCGGGCCGATCGTGGCGAGCTTCGTCCTCGCCAGCCCGCATCTGGTGTTGCCCACCGCACTGCAGGGGGTGTGGGTGCTGGGCTACGGCCTGCTGTCGGCGCTCGGCACCGTGCTGCTGCTTCTGGCGTCCGAACAGGCACCGGCGAGCCAGGTGGCGCCGCCGCAGTACAGCCAGATGCTGTGGGCGGTGGCGCTGGACGCGCTGCTGTTCGGCATCGGCATCGATGTCTGGATGATCGCCGGCTCGCTGGTGATCATCGGCTCCGGCCTGTTCACCTTCGAGCGCGAGCGGATACGCAAGCCACGCTGGTGGAACTGGGTGCCGCTGATCCGCCAGCGCTAGGCTCCGCCCGCGGGTCGCCACCGGGCAGCCTGCGGTGCCGGTCCAAGAAGCGGAGAAGCCCGACATCACCTGGGGTCGAATGCTAGGCTGGATGTCCGGAGGTTCCCCATGGGCATGGTCCAGCTCCCTGACGAGCTTCAGCGCGTGATCGAGCGGCAGGTGGCCGAAGGCAGGGGCCGCCAGCCCCGCGGCGTTTCTCGAGGAGGCGGTCAAACGTTTGCTCGACGAAGCCAGGAGCGAGGAGGACGAGCTGCTTCAAGCGGTGGACGCTGGATCGGCCGATATCGAGGCTGGCCGTTACACGACCGTGGCGACCGCGGAAGACGAACGACACCTCCACGACGGCATGATGGCACGGCTGCAAGCTCGCCTTTCCGCCAGCGCCTAGTTGGTCTACCGGCTTGCAGGGACGGCGGAGGCCCAGCTCGATGCTCTCCTCCTCGACAGCGCCCGCGTTCACAGCCTCGAAGCAGCAGGCCGCCATGGGCAGCTGATCCTGATGGTCCTGGCCGCGTTGGGGGATGATCCGCACCTACCCGGCTCGATCGAGGTTTCCCCGCCTCCGGGGCATCCGCGCCTACCCCCTCCGGCTCGGCCGCCATCGCATCGAGGCGGCACGGCGCGTCGGCACGCTCCGCCACCTCGTCGTCTGCCGGTCGGGTCCGGACGGCGTCGTGGAGATCCTGGACTGGTCCACGACCGCATGGTGCTTTCTCGGGCAGCCCGAAGGATTCTCCGGACAGCCGACGAGGGTTAATGGCGGGAAGCAGGCATAGCCTGGTAGGCGCACGTCAACCGCCTTGCGCTCCATCCCGGACATGAATCCGGCTAGGAGAGGGTCTCCGGGGCGGACACTCAGTCTTTCACGAAATCCAGCCGATCCGCTTCGAGTCGGGTGAAGCGCGCGCGTGGAGTAAACTCGGATTACAAGATCTGGCGCTTATCCGCATCATGTCAGGAACCGTCATGCCCGCGTCTTCTTCCCCGCTTCAGATCGCGGTTCTCGGTGCCGGGAGGATCGGGAGTACTTTTGCCTCTCAGCTGGCCCGCGTCGGCAATCATGATGTCACGGTCATCGCGCGGCCTGGCTCCATGCGGCTGCAGCAGTTGGAGCGCGACGACGCGATCGTCGACGTCAAGGGAGGACGGACAAGTGTCCGGATCAGCAGCATGCTCGACGAACAGACCCCTTATGATCTAGTGATCGTCACGCTCCTGGCCCATCAGACAGACGCGCTGCTACCGGCTTTGCAGCGTAGCACGGCCAAGTGCATCCAGTTCATGTTCAACACCTTCGAGCCGGAACGCCTGCAGGAGACGATCGGCGTCGAGCGTTGCTCCTTCGGCATGCCGTTCGTGCAGGCCACGTTGGACGGCAACGGCCGGCTCAAGGCAACCATCGGTGCTGCCGGGCAGAAGACCATCATGAGCCGGCAACGTTGGGTGGACGTGTTCAACGCCGCCGGACTGCCAGCTACTCTCGAACGCGACATGCCTCTGTGGCTGCGCTGCCACGTCCCACTATGCGTGGCATTCGAAGGGGTGTCGGTAGCCGGCGAGCGGCGCGGAGGCGGCGCCTCGTGGGGGGAAGCCCTGGTCCTGGCGCGCGGCATCCAAGCGAGCTTTATGCTCATCAAAGGACTCGGATACCGCATCTACCCGGGATCGAAGAAGCGCATCGACGGCAGCCCGACATGGGTAGTGGCGGCCATGCTGTGGTTCATGTCACGCATCCGGTCGTTCCGCGAGTTGCTGGCGACGGGAAAGGCCGAATGCCACGCCCTGGTGGATGTCATGGTGGCCACTGCGCCGCTCGCGAAGCCGCCCGTCATCGTGTCCGCTATCCAGGCCATGAAGCCGTCGTGAGGAGCCTGTTTCAGGTCAGTTTCCCGTCCAGCGTCTCAAGAGCGGAGGGTTCGGTATCGGCCAATCCTGGTGATAACCCGGCCCGTCAGCGGCTACTGTGGAACTGCGTAGTGCAATCGCTCAGCCGACGTGCGCGATCACGTGCGCTGCATCGCGTAGTAGGCGGCAAAAAACAGCGCCAGCGTCAGCAGCCAGAGCAGGCCGATCCACCCGGCATCAAGGGCGATGCCGCGCCCGGCCAGATGCAGCCGCTGCTGCATCGGCATCGTGCCGCGCAACACGACAATGGCGAGCGTAGCCAGGATCACCAGGTGGCCGAACACGTCGAGCCCACCGAACGCCGGCATCGCGGCGAGGAAGACCATCGCATAGGCGGCGCCGCCCAGACGCAGCAGCCCGCGGCCAGTCACCAGATAGAAGGCGAGTGTGAACTCGACGAAGCCGGCGATCACCGTCACCAGCGCCACCGGCATTCCCATGGCGATGCTCGGGTGGGTGGCGATCACCGCAATCGTCCATTGCGGATATAGGAACTTCTCAATCGCAGTCCAGGCGAGGCTGAAGGCGAGCCCGCCGATCAGCAGCGGCTCGCGCAGCCGCGCCAGCCCAGCCGATTGCAGCGACAGCGAGGCGAGGTAGATCGCGAGGCACAGCAGGAACAGGTAGTCGACGAGATGGAACACGCCATAGTGGCGCATCGCGTCGAGATACAGCACCAGTATGCCAAGGCCGGACAGGATGCAGGTGCGGCGCCAGACCAGGAAGAAGGCGATCAGGAACTGCGTCGTCGCGATCCAGGGCGCGTGAGTGACGAGCTCGGGCGTCAGGATCATGCGTCCGGCAGCGGAGGCGCAGATGAAGTAGGCGCCAGCTGCCGCCCGCACCAGACGCTGCTCAGTGGCGGCGTGCGACACGCCGCTGCTGAGCCAAGCCGGCCAGCGCCGTGCAGTCCAGCCATCAAGCAGGAAGCCAAGCAGCAGCAGCAGGAGGAACAGGCCCATCACCGACAGGAAGGTCGGTGACAGCACGGCGCCAAAGGCGACCGGTGCGGTGTGCACGTCGGTGATGGTGAACCACTTCACGTGCGCCGCGGCGGGGTCGGGGCGCAGCAGGGCGGCTGCGAGCGCCACAGCGCCGGAGGAGGCCGCGATCACCGATGGCTTGGACGATCGGCCCCGCACGTCGAAAGGTGTCATGGCTGGATCCGTCCGATCGTTGCCTAGAACTACCGCTGAAACCGACGAATGGATGCTGGTGGGGAAAGCGATCGTGCGGTTGCTGCTGAGAAGACCGCCTCGGACTGGCCTGTAAAGCCGCGCCTGTCGGACTTGGCGGTAGTGGGAGCGGGCCGGTTGTGGCCCGGGAAAGGAGGCAGGAGTGACGCCTTGATCCGTCCGATCTGAAGGTCCGCTTTTTGCGGGTCTCACTCAGGAGCGGCCCTTCCGCTTCCGGCCAGAGCCAGACATCACGCCCAGTGCGGGCCAGGCCCTCACTGGGTCGACAGCGGGCTCGAACCCTTCTCGCCTTTGACGCGGACCAGCGCTGACGTCGCACCGCCGGGGCACCGGCGCCTCCTGTGCCTGAACCGATACACGCCGTGGCGAATCGCAGGGCGGACCGGGCGCACCGGCACCCCGTCCGTCCCGCCGTCATGGACATCGTTATATCTGCCCGGATAGAACGCACCCGGGACCGGGGGTGGATCATGGCGCACGGATCGACGCGGCTGCTTGCCGGATTGCTGGCCGCGAGCGTGCCCGCCGCGACCGCTCGCGCCGCAACCGATGCCGCCCAGCCCCCGGCCGCCGCCACGCCAGCTGTCACTGCCGGACCCGGGACACCTGGCGGCGGTCCCGTCGAGACCATCACCGTGCGCGGCATCGCACCCTACGCATCCACCGCGCAGTTCCATGCCGGCACCGCGCAGTTGGGGCCGCTCGGCTCCACGCCGATCCTGACCGCGCCGGTATCGGTCACGGTTCTGACGCAGGACCTGCTCGTCAACCAGCAGCTGCGCACGCTGAACGACGCGCTGCGCGCCCTGCCCTCGGTCGAGGTGCGCGACCAGCAGGGGCTGGAGGTGTCGCGCCCGCAATCGCTCGGGTTCCAGGGCTCGATCACCGAGAACACCCGGCTCGACGGCCTCAACGTCATCGGCACCACCGCGATCCCGGTCGAGAACCTCGACAGCATCCAGGTGCTGAACGGGCTCGGGGGCGCCTTGTTCGGGCCGGAAACTCCGGCCGGGGTGTTCGACTATCGTCTGAAGCGTCCCACCGACACGCCGCTCGCCCGCCTGGTCGGCAGCTACGCCAGCGACGGGCTGTTCACCACCGAAGGCGACGTCGGCGGCCGCATCGGCGCCAACGGCTGGCTCGGCTACCGCATCGACCTCGTGCACGGCGAGGGCGAAAGCTTCGCCGACGGCAGCTTCGCCGACCGCACGCTCGGCAGCGCCGACCTCGACATCCACCTGGACGCCCACACGGTGATCGAGGTCGACGGCAGCCACTACGAGGACAGCGGCTACGGCCTGCCGGGCAGCATCGTCTACGACGGCGCCAGCACCAGCTCTGCGAACAAGAACACCATCCTGCCCAAGGCCCCCGATCCGACCGAGCGCGGCCTGGGCCAACCAGGGGCCGGCACCGACCTCATCACCGACACCGGCCTGGTGAAGGTGATCCACGACTTCGGCGGCGACTGGCGGCTCGAGCTCGGCGGCCTGTACCAGGACGCGCAGCGCAACCTGTTCGGCATCAGCAACACGCTCACCGACAACCGCGGCGACTACACCACCACCAAGAACTTCACCGCCGTCCCGCACTTCACCGACGGCAGCAACGAGGCCTCACTCAACGGGCACGTGTTGATCGCCGGCATGCGCAACGACCTCAGCCTCGGCACCAACGGCTTCATCAACGACCAGTACAACGACAGCAGCTCGATCGTCACCACGCTCGGCAAGTCGAACCTTTCCGACCCCGCGATCTTCCGCACCGTCGCGATCCCCTCGCACGGCCGGCAGTATCTCGCGGGCGACCTGTTCCAGCAGTCGATCATCGAGGGCGACACCCTGCACATCGACAACCACTGGGCGATCGGGGCGGTGTTCAGCGAGTCCTTCCTCCGCTCGGCCAGCTACAACGCCCGGGACGCGGTAACCAGCACCGGAGACGCGAACGGCGCGTTCAGCCCGACGGTGAGCGGCATCTGGACTCCCACCTCGAAGGTCACCGCCTACTTCACCTATGCCAGCAGCGTCGAGGAAAGCGACCAGGCGCCCACCACCGCCATCAACGCCAACGCCTTCCTGGCCCCCTACCACGACGAGATGTTCCAGGCCGGCGTCAAGTATGCGCCGGTCGCCAACCTGCTGCTGACCGCCGACGCGTTCCGCATGACGCGGCCCTACGCCACCACGCTCGCCGACAACATCTTCCAGGTGATCGGCGAGCAGCGCGACCAGGGTTTCGAAACCTTCGCGCAGGGAAACCTGCTGCCGTCGCTGAGCGTGCTCGGCGGCTTCACGTATATCGACGCCCGGCTGCTCGGTTCGGGCAATCCGGCGACCGAAGGCGGCATGATCGTCGGCGTGCCGCAATGGAAGAGCGACGTGACGCTCGACTTCCATCCGGCCTTCCTGCGCGGCCTCGCCCTCACCGGCAGCGCGCACTACGAAAGCGCGCGTGCCGCGACCGATACCAACAACTCCTTCGCCCCGCACTACGCGACGCTCGACCTCGGCATCCGCTACGCGAGCCGCGTGCTGCGCCACGCGGTGATCGCCAGGCTCGGCGCGGTCAACGTGACCGACACGCATTATTATTCCTCGATCGCCGATGGCAACATCGTCGGCAGCCCCGGCGCCGACACCGCCTATCTCGGCGCGCCGCGCACGGTGCTGGCGAGCCTGGAGTTCGATCTCTAGGGTCGAAAACTCATCAGGTCCGCAGTCGGCCCGAAGCAGGCAGGGCCGTTGCGTCAGGCCTTGCTGCTGGCTTCCGCCGCACGCGCGAGCGCTTCGACCCAATCCTGGTGGTAGCTGTAAAGCCCGCCAGGGTGCTTGTGCCCAAGCTGCTCGAGGAACCAGGGGCCTTGCTGCGTTTCCTCGGACAGCACGTGGCAACCATCCGCAGTGGGCGTGATGACCCAGCCATGGAAGGCGGTTGAACCGGTCTCGTCACCCTCGACCGTGGTCGACCACGACAGCCTCCGTTCAGGCACGAACTCGGTGACCACCGGGTGCATCAGGAAGCCGATCGTTACCCGGGAGTACCTCGTGCCCAGGGACAGCTCCGTCTGGCCGTCAGGCAGCTTGACCTGGTTCTCCGGCGGGAAGTGGTTCGACCAGTTCCCGGCCTCGACGAGCAGCTTCCAGACCACGGCGGCCGGCGCCTTCACGTCGATCTCGTTCAGGGCGTAGATGGCCGAGATCCGGGGGTCGAATTCCGGCGGGTAGACGACGTGATCGAGCATAACTGATCTCCTTGCAACGATGCGGCCCGCCGGACCGGGATCGAGGCGAAGCCACCGGCATGCGGCCGACATGGCCGGAAGGGTTTCTTCTGTGGAGTGCTCGTCCTCGCAGAACGGTGGTGCGAAATCCCACCAGCAGGATCCCGGCAGGGCGCGCCCATTATCGAACCGGCGAATAATGGAGGTGTTCAAGGTGGTCGACTGGGACGACGTTCGGTTTTTCCTGGCCGTCGCTCGTGGCGGCTCGGTTCGCGCGGCCGCGGACCGCCTCGGCGTCGATCACTCCACCGTCCTGCGGCGCATCGGGCAGCTCGAGAAGCGTCTGGGAGCGCGCGTGTTCGAGAAGCTGCCGTCGGGCTACCGCCTGACGCAGGGAGGGGAGGAGGTCCTCGCGCTCGCCAGCCAGATGGAGGTATCCGCCAACCAGCTGGAAGCCCGGCTTCGCGGGCGTGACCAGAGTGTCCGGGGACACCTGCGTGTCACGATGGCGCCGACAATGGCGACCCATCTCCTGATGCCGGATTTCGCCGAGTTCGCGCAGCTCCATCCCGAGATCGAGCTGGACATCCATTCCTCCGACGATCCGGTGAACCTCACCAACCGCCAGGCCGACGTGGCTCTCCGGGTCGTCTACGACAGCACCTCGCTCCCCCTCAATCTGCACGGGCTGAGAGGCCCGGAACTGTTCAGCGGCGTCTACCTGTCACGCAATCTCCTGGCCGCCTGGCGCGCCGAACCGCCCCGGCCGATCCGCTGGGTGGTCAAGGAGTTCGACGGCATTCCCGATTGGGGCCTGGAAAGCGACATACCGGTCGCCGACGTGCCCTTCCGCACGGTGGACGCCGGCGCCCACCTGGCCGCGGTGCGGACCGGGATCGGCATGACGGCCCTTCCCTGCTTCGTCGGCGATGCCGACTCCACGCTGGTCAGGGTGCCAGGAAGCTCACAGCACCGGCACGGGCAACTATGGCTGCTCACGCAGGGCGAAACGCGCAAGACCAAGCGGGTGCAGCTCTTCACGACGTTCATGTCGCGCAAGCTTGTCGGCCATGTGCCGCTTCTTTCCGGCAATGCCCGCACCCCCGAGTAGCGCGGCCGTGGCGGCCATCGCAGCGAACGGGTGGTGCGTTCATGCAGAACCGATGTCGAGATCCAGGCAGTCCCACAAGGCTGCGTGACGGCCCAGATCGTTCTTGCCGAGCCGCTGAATGGTCCTGCCGATCGATGGCGCTTCCAGGGTTCCGCTCGTCGGGCCGGCCTCGGCGGATCGGCGATGTCGCCCGGTTGCTGCCGACCGGGCCCAGGGAGGCTGCCATGTTCGAAGCGATTGCCTGGCCGGATGACATGAAGCCGAGCCGGTCCCCGATTCATTTCACCAACGAGCGCGAGGTCGCCGTTTCCGCCGACACCATCTGGTCGCTCCTGACTGACCACACGGCGTGGAAGGAGTTCTACCCCGGGGTCGAGCACGTCGAGCTTCTCGATGGGCACGCGGCACTGCGGCTCAACACGAGGTTCGAGACCAGCCTTGCAGGGCAGGACGTGTCCGCGATCGTGTCGGAATACGAGCCGACCAGGCGCATCGCCTGGCATGGCGGCCCCAAGGCGTCCAGGGAGTCGGTGGCGTATCACGCCTGGATCATAACCCCCACGCTGACCGGCACCCACCTGTGGACCGAGGAAACCATGCGCGGTCCGGTCTGGATCGAGCTGGCCAGGCAGGCCCCCGACATGTTCTGGCGCACGCACGAGAAGCTGCTTGAGGACCTGGAGAAGGTCGCCGTGGCGCGTGAGCGCTTGCGGGCCTGAGCGCGGGAAACAAGCGCACGTCGTCGCACATCAACCAGGGAAGCAAGACACCATGACCTATGCAATCATCGGGTTCGGTGCGGTCGGACAGGCTCTCGCCCGCATGTTTGCCCGCAAGGGCCTCGCTGTCGCCGTTGCCGGGCGGCGACCGCCGGAGGCCTTCGCCTCCGAGGCCAAGGCGATCGGCCCGACGGTGACCGCAGTGCCGCTCGGCGAGGCGCTCCAGGCCGACATGATCCTCCTGGCCATCCCGTTCGGTCAGCATCAGGAACTCGCGGGAAGCCTTTCCCGGTGGGATGGCAAGATCCTCGTCGACGTGACCAACGCGTTCGGCGTGCCGGTCGAGGAGCTCGGCTTCCGTCCGTCGTCCGCCGTGGTTGCCGATGCCTTCCAGGGCGCCCGGCTGGTGAAGGCGTTCAACCACCTGGCCGCAGCGAAGCTGGCTGCGGATCCGGACGTCAACGGCGGCCGACGGGTCATCTTCGTGTCGAGCGACGATGACGGCGCGGCGGAACCCGTCAAGGCGCTGGCCGGGCAGCTCGGCTTCGCGCCGGTATGGCTCGGCAAGCTCGCGGAAGGCGGCGCCCTGGTCCAGGCGCGGGGCAAGAGTTGGGCTCCGCTGATCTTCCAGGATTTCGTCAAGTTCGAGCCCGTCTAGCGACGCCCGCCCCATAGCGGAGCCGGGCGCGGAACCGGGCGTCGTCAAATCCCGGCCTGCAGGAGAACCATCATGATCATCGATCTCAAGGGTCGCCGGGCCATCGTCACCGGCTCCACCGCCGGTATCGGTCGCGCCACCGTTGAAGGCCTGGCCCGCGCCGGCGCGGCAGTCGTCGTGAACGGCCGTGGGCGCGAGCGGGTGGACAGGACGGTCGGCGAGCTCCGCCGGCTGTTCCCCGAAGGCGACATCTCCGGTGTCGCCGCCGACCTGTCGACGGCCGACGGCGCGGCCGCCCTGCTCGCCGGGGTTCCGGACGCCGACATCCTGGTCAACAACGTGGGCACCGCCTACCTGCGGGAGTACGGCGGCGTCGACGACATCGCGAAGATCCCCGACGAGGACTGGCTCGGACTGTTCCAGCTCAACGTCATGAGCGGTGTGCGCGCGACCCGGCACTACCTGCCGAGGATGGTGCGGCGGGGCTGGGGTCGCGTCGTGTTCGTCAGCAGCGAGTCGGCGCTGAACATCCCGAAGGAGATGCTCGACTACGGCATGACCAAGACGGCACAGCTCGCGGTGTCGCGCGGCCTGGCCGAGGCGGTCGCGGGAACCGGCGTCACCGTGAACGCCGTGCTGCCCGGCCCCACCCGCTCCGAGATCGTCGGCAACCTGACCGCGGGGCAGGCGGCGTCGCAGGGCGTGACCCAGGAAGACGCGGAGCAGGCGTTCCTGAAGGCACTCCGGCCGACCAGCCTCCTCGGGCGCTTCGCCATGCCGGACGAGGTCGCCAACATGATCGTCTACGTGTGCTCGGAACAGGCGTCCGCGACCAGCGGTGCCGCCTTGCGCGTGGACGGCGGCGTGGTTCGCTTCGTGGCGTAGCGGCTTCATCGCCAGGTGAATGCGGGAGACCAGGATGACATCGAGCCCTGTCGAAAAGGCGACGGAGTTCCTGCGCGGCCTGTCGTCGGGCGACCGGGAACTGGCGACCCGGCACCTCAGCCCGGGCGGGTTCGTCCAGCACGACCCCGCGGTCGCGGACGGCGTGGACGGTGTGCGCGAGCAGGCGGGCCGGTCAAACGGTCGGCTGGAGATCGTCAGGGTTCTGGAGGACGGGCCTTTCGTGGTGGCCCACGGACAGCACGATGACGGCAAAGAAAA
>CAXTCK010000098.1:0-7991 GCA_964242425.1 uncultured Acetobacteraceae bacterium
CACAGGTTCAATCCCTGTCGCGCCCACCATCCCCCGACGATCCTTCGACATCCCGGACAGCGAATGGCTAGGCGTGGGCGGGCGTCCGCCGGGCCTGTGCTGATACACCGGGACCAGGGAGCCGGCCCAGTCGATGCGCAACGTCTGGTTCTGGGTGACGACCGTGGTAGCCATCGTCGCCGTGCTTGCGGGCGGCATAGCCCTGCTGGCAACGATGCTGCACGTCGTCAGCGGCCGGTGACGATGTGAACGATGCGAGGCTCCCGGTTGGCGGAAACCGGTCGCAGCATCGCCGGTGACGGTCCGGGGGTGGGCTTCGCCAGGTTGTCGCGTGCTCGACAGCAATGGAAGATGACGCCCGTTATTCGGCAAGCGCCTCCCGGCCAACGCCTTGCTGCTCGCCTGCGGGACGGGCGTCCTCCTTGCAGGTTGCGCTTCCTTGTCGCCTTCCCGCCCAGCCGAGGCTCACGGCCCAGCAGAAGCCTTGAAAGCACGGGAGACGGCATTTCCGCGGCTGCTCTCACCCTGCCAGATCGCGGGCTGGACAGGTAGGGCCGCTCCCTGCGGCAGGCCGGCAGCAGGGGAATCCGTGCGCAGGCCATGACGCCACCGGCGCTGGACGCGTCGCCCGGTTACGCCGCAGGTCACTGGCCTGATGCCGGCGTTCAGAACCCGAACATGTGGTCGAGCGAGAAGGCGCCGTCGTCGTCCATCAGGCCGTGATAGCCGAACAGGCGACAGGTTGTATCGCGGACGAGCACGTAGCCGTTCGGGCCGGCCAGGGCGAGCAGCTCCTCGCCGAACAGGCGGTGCGGCCAGAGCATGGCCGACCCTGAGCAGGCGATCTCCACCGGTCGCTCGGCCAGCACCTCGCCGGTGTCGTCGTGCAGCACGAGCTCGGTGCGCGAGCTGGCGTGCCAACGTGCGGAGGCGGGATACATCATCGCGGCAAACGAACGGCGGCGCCGGTCGCCCAGGCGCAGGAACAGGCGCGTGGACAAGCCGGGCGGCGGACCGGAATAGGACTGTGGCTCGTCGCGATAGGTCATGGCGGTGTTGAAGATGTGGGCACCGAAGCTGGTCTCGGCGACATGGCCGCTGTCGCGGTGCTCATAGCGCACCAAGGCGTGCAGCCAGCCATCCGCCGAGCCGCCGTCACGGAAATCGTATACCAGCTCGGCATGGCCTTCCGGAGCATCCAGCTCGGACAGGTCGAGGGCAAGGGCGTGGTCGCGCGGCAGGCAGCCGAGGAAACGTTCGGCGACCTTGAGGCCGGCGGCGTCGAACACGTCCAGGCGGAGCGGCAGGTCGCGCTGGTGCTCGGCCATGGGGGTGGGCTGCACGATGGAGCGGAACCGGTCGGGGGGAAGCACCGGGAACGGCAGCAGGTAGCCGCGGCCGAGCAGCGGCGGCAGGGCCGGGATGCCCGGGTCGGGGCGGAGGTCGGCGCGCTCGACGTTGAGGTGGGCGATGCGTCGGCGTTGGCCGCGCGTCACCTCGTAGCGCGGGCGCACCACGTGGCGGCCGGCGCGCAGCTCGACCTGCGCCGGCCAGTGCAGGCCCGGCAGGTGCGCGGACAGGTCCACGGCGACGCTGGCGTAGGCGGGAACGGCGAAGGGCAGCGGCACCGGAGCCTCGGCGCCCATGCGGTCCAGGCTCACGGCGCCGGCCGGGATCGCGGCGGCATGGCTGTTCTGCAGCCACAGCACCACGGTCTCGTCGGGGCGGGGTGCGGGAAGGTTGGCGTAGCGGTCGGACGGCCAGGCATTGGCGTCGTGGGTGACGGACAGGCTGTTGCCGCCCTCCCCGTCGCCGTTGTCGAAGGTGTCCAACGCATACTTGACCACGTCGTGGCCGGACACGTTGATCGCGTGGATGAACAGCTGGCCGCGGAACGGGAGCAGGCCGAAGCGCCGTCGCACCTCGCGGCTGTCGATGCTGATGCCGCCGGCGCCCGCGGGCAGGGATTCCTCCCAGGTGGCCAGCGGATGGCCGCCCTCGTCGAACAGCCGCAGCCAGAGCCTGACCGCGCGGGCGCCGTAGGAGGCCCAATAGTTCGCCGAGACCAGCCGGGTGGAAAGACCGTCGGCGTCGCGGAAAAAGGCGTAGTTGGTGGCGAAGTTGAGCCGGTCGAGGTAGGTGCGCCGCGAGGAAAGCATGTCCGGGGGCAGCCGGGCGTCGTCCAGCGTCGCCACCTGCATGCCGCGCGGCAGGAGGTGGCCGATCCGTGCCAGGATGCGGGCGGCGTCGAACGCGGTCACCAGCAGGGTGGACGCCTCGCAGGACGGCAGGGCGGTGAGCGGCATCGCCTCGGTGCCCAGCATCGGGCGGCCGACCAGCGACACGTCCTGGACCAGGCAGGCGGTGACGGGAGGAAGCCCGGGATGCAGCGCGAACAGCATGTCGGCGGCGCCGTCCGGGTCGAACACCGCGAGCGAACCCTGGCGGCGCAGGCGGTCGCCGAGGACGGACAGGGCTTCGGCCGCGAGCGGGTGTGCCAGCGCCTTGTAGAGCACGTTGCCGCCCTGGCGCGCGTCATAGGTGTGGATGTCGAGCATGGCGCTTCGGGCTCCGGGCGCTACGGGTGTGGGTCGGGCAGGCCGAGCCGGCGGCACAGCTCGGCGGCAACCATCGCGGTGTCGTCCAACGGTGTCGCTTGCTCGTGACGCAGGGTGGCATCGAACATCCGGACGCGGCCGGCACCGATCAGGCCCTGGAGGAACAGCGCGATGCGGCGGGAGCGGCCGGGCAGCTTCACCACGGCGACCGGGGCCGCGGTGGCGACGGCCTCGGACACCATGGACACGCTGTCGGCAGTAATGACGATGCTGTCGGCGCAGGCGAGCAGGCCGAGATAAGGGTTGGGGCCGGTCATGTCCCACACGAAGGCGCCGAGCGGGGACAGGTGACGCTCCAGCACGGCGCGCACCGCGTTCCCCGTGCGTCGCGACGGGGTGACGGCGAGACCGACGCGCTCGTTGCGATGCAAGGCGGCAAGGCCCTGCGCCAGCGCTTCCGCTTCCGCGGGGCCCAGCCGGAACCGGCCGTTGGAGCCGCCCACCAGCACCGCCACCAGGGGGCGCGGCAGGTGGGCGAAGTGCTGCATCCAGGCCTGCCGGGCGTCGGCCAGCACGGCGGGGGTGACCCGGTGCAGGGCGGTGCGCGACAACAGGACGTTGGAACCGCATATCTCGTCGTGGTGGTTGGCCACCACCAGGTCGAAGCGGTCGAGGCGCATGCGCGGGTTCTGGATCTGCACCACCCGCCTGCCTTGCCGGCGCAGCGCGGCCCCCACGGCGGCGGCAGTGCCGCCCACGGTGAGCAGCAGCCCGGGGGGAAGGTCGAGGAGCCCGTCCACGGCGGTGAGTGGCCTGGGCCAAGTGCGGGCGGCCATCCAGCGCCACGGGGCCAGCGGGACCAGGGTGCGATGGCCGGCGGCGATGCCGGCGCGCTCGGCGAGCCCGAATGCCTGGGCCTGGAGCCCGGCATAGCCTTCGGAAAGGATCAGCCCGGGAACCGGTGCATCCCGCCCCCCGGCCGGCTCCTTGTCCCGCACCCATTGGTCAAGCATGGCGTGCTTGTGCGGGGCGGCCTTGTTGCCGTCAATCGGAGCAGCGGCTCCAGGGCGCAGGGCTGCCCCGCCGGATGCCGCCGCCGCTGGCTTCGTTGATGCGGATCAGGCGGAAACCGCCCGATCCATGACGGCAACGACCCGGACGTCGAGAACGGTGTCGGAGTCGGCCGGGGGTAGCCCCAGCTGGGCGTTGCCGTCGGTCCAGCGGCGATCTCCTTCGAGCGCATGCCAGCCGGCGAGCGCCAGCCGGTCCACCGGCAGTTCGCGGGCCCGGTCGTCCTGCCAGAGCATGATCCTGTCCACGGCGACGCCCAGCCGGCGGCGGTCGTCGAGGAACGGCCCGACCACCTCGGCCGGCACGGCGCTGCGCGACAGAAGACGGATGGCGCTCCGGCCGCGCGGGATCCGGAACATGTGGCGGTCGCCGTGCAGAGCATGGGCGTCCACCGTGCAACCATTGTCGAGCGCCACGCGCAGCGCGGGGTCGCGGCTGATCGTGCGCCGCATCGCCGGCACCGGCAGGCCGAGCCCGGCCGCACGGTCCCGGAGGCGCCGCCACAGGGGCTCGACCTGATCGCGCGCGGTCAGGAGCGGCGCCGCGGTGGCGGAGAGATGCGTCGGCTTGACGGCGTCCGCGTCGAAGCAGGACCGGTTGCCGGTGTCGAGGTAGCTTTCGGTCGGCAGCCCTTCCGCCAGCAGGATGCCGTGCCGGTCGAGCTCGAGGTGGAAGAACGCGTAGTCCGGGATGGAGCGGTCCACCAGGATCGAGGCGCCGTTGACCAGCATGCGGACCGGGACCAGGCCGCCTTCGGCCAGCACGCAGTGCTCGGGCGTCACCAGCAGGTCGCGCCGGGGCTGGCCGTCCGCAAATGCGCCGGCGCGGATGCGCACCGGGCAGCATGCGTCGCGATGCTCGTGTTGGTCGGCCTTCATCCGGCCGAGCCCGGCCCAGCGGACGGGGCGCGCCACGGGCGAGCCGTGCTCCAGCACCGTTACCAAGTCGCCGGCCTGCAGATGTTCCACCGCGACTTCCCCATCCGGGGTGGCGATCAGCGTGCCGGACAGGAAGCAGGTGGCGGTGATGGCGAGCGCGGTGGAGGCCGACACCGAGCCGTCGCTGTCGTTGATAGCCAACGCGATGCGCGTGTCGATCTCGGTTCCAGAGGCAGCCTCACCCTGGGTCGGCGTGAAGGTGACCGAATGCAGATCGCTGTTGAGCTGCGCGGTCGTGCCTGCGGAGACCGTATAGGTGCCGGTTCCGCTGTAGGTCACGCCGGTGCCCGTGAGGGAGCCGTTGTCGTTGGTGAGGCCGTTGTCGCCGCTCAGGGTGATGGTGGCGCTGAGCGTGTCGCCATCGCTGTTTGAAACCGTGACGCCGGCGAAGGGCGTGAGGGCGACGGCGTCGCTTCCGCTTTCCGTGGTGGGCAGGCCGCTGATGGTCGGAATGCTGCCCTGTCCGGTGGTGCCGTCGTTGATGAGGCGGATCGGCGTGTCGGATCCGTCGGCGCTGGTATTGACGACGGAGGTGTAGAGCGACGGCGTGCCTTCGTACAGCGAACTCGGGTTCTGGCTCTTCCAGTCGACGTAGAGCGACTGGTAGCCGCCTCCGTTATCCGTTTGGGACTGGAAATGGATCTCGAACGAGCTCGACGTTGGCGAGTCGGCGTAGGGAAGGGTTCCAGCCTCGGTGAAGGTGGTCGAGCCTTGGGGGCCGGTCACGGTGAAGGACGCGTTCTCGACGCCGACCAGGCTGCCGCTGGCGTCGTAGATCGCGGTCCAGGTTCCGGACAGCGTCGAACCGTCCGAGAACACGGCGCCGTGGATCGTGCTCGTCACGGGGTTGGTCACGTTGCTGACGGTCCCGGGCGTGGAAAGCGTCGTGGTGTTGCCGGCAGGGTCCACGATGGACGTGTAGGTCGAGCCACCGGCACTCAGCGTGGTCGGGTTTTCGCCGTTCCAGTCGAGGTAAAGGTTGTAGAATCCTCCACCATTGCCCTGGGAGAAGAACTGGAACGCGTTGTTGTTGCCCGAAACGGAGTTCGCGTTGGTGAAGGTGGTCTGCGTGCCGTCCGTCGCGGTGACCGTCAGATCGGGGTTGATAACGGCAACGAGGTTGCCGTTATCGTCATATTCGGCCGTCCAGCTACCCGACAGCGTGCTTCCGTCAGCGAACGTCGCGCCAGACAGGTTCAGGGCTACAAATGTATTGGCCATGGTTCCGAACCTACAACGAGTTATACGTGAAGCATGCTGTACTGCTTGCGCCTGCGTGACACAACGAAATATTGAAATACTTTTGTATTATTAATTGGATCTTTTTGCTTTTTACATGGTCTATACGACGCCAACCGGCAGGAACTGTGTCGATATCGATGACGGAGGCCGGGTGTGATCAAAGCCGCCGCGGTCTTGACAGCCGGGACGGGCCGCCGTCCAACCCCGTGCCCGTCCGGGACACCGCGCCTTGCGGATGATGGAGCCCCATGAACGACTTCTCGACACTTGGCTTGGCCGGGCCGCTGCTGGCCGCGCTGCGCCGGGCCGGGTTCCGGGAACCTACCCCGATCCAGGCGCAGGCGATCCCGCCGGTGCTGGCCGGGCGGGACGTCCAGGGCCTCGCGCAGACCGGGACCGGCAAGACCGCCGCCTTCGTGCTGCCGATCCTGCACCGGCTGATGGCGGACGAACCCGGCGCCGGGCCGAAGCAGTGCCGCGCGCTGGTCCTTGTGCCGACCCGGGAGCTGGCGGCCCAGATCGGCGACGCGGTGCGCACGCTTGGGCGGGGCACCGGGCTTCGCGCGGCGGTGCTGGTGGGGGGCGTGCCGAAGGCGAGGCAGTTGCCGGCCCTGGCGAGCGGGGTGGACGTGGTGGTGGCGACGCCGGGGCGCCTGCTGGACCACCTGGCCGGCGGCAGCCTCCGGCTCGACCGGGTGTCGATCCTGGTGCTGGACGAGGCCGACCACATGCTGGACCTCGGCTTCAACGACGACGTGCGCCGGATCGCGTTCGGGCTGCCGCCGGACCGGCAGGCGCTGCTGTTCTCGGCCACCATGCCGGCGCCGATTGCGGCGCTGGCGCGCCAGCTGCTGCGCGACCCGGTGTTGGTGGCGGCGGGGCCGGTCGCCTCACCGGCGCCGCGGATCGACCAGCGGGTGGTGTTCCTCGGGCCGCGCGAGAAGCCGGCGCTGCTGGTCGAACTGCTTCGGCGCGGACGCATGGGGCGCACCCTGGTGTTCACCCGCACCCGGCAGGGCGCCGACGCGCTGGTGGCGGCCCTGGACGGGGCCGGGCTGCGCGCCGGGGTGATCCACGGCGACAAGAGCCAGGGGCAGCGCGACCGCACCCTCGCGGATTTCAGGGCGGGCGCCTTCCCGGTGCTGGTGGCAACGGACGTGGCGGCGCGCGGGCTCGACATCGAGGGGCTGACGCACGTGGTCAATTTCGAGCTGCCGGAGGTGGCGGAAGCCTATGTGCACCGGGTCGGGCGCACCGCGCGGGCGGGGGGGCGGGGGATCGCCATCACCTTGTGCGCGCCGTCGGAGCGGGCGTCGCTGCGAGCGATCGAGAAGCTGCTCGGGGCGCGGCTGAAGGTGTACGAAGGCCGGCACGCGGCGGGGTGAGCGGCGGGCGAAAGGCAGCGACCGCGGCTGGAACGATCGGGCGTTGCCGGCAGCACGTCGCGATCAGGGTGCGGCGGGCTGGTCCACGGGTGCGGGTTCGGCGGGCAGGAGAACATGAAGCGAGGCGTCGCCGCGACGCACGATCTCCCGCCTGATGCCGTGCAGCAGCCGGGCCGCCTCGCCGGACCAGGCGCTGCGGGGATCGAAGGCACAACGCGGCAGCGGCGGCGGGTCTTCGAGCAGGGTTTCGATCGCGCGGCGCAGCTCCGCGGGATCGGCGCCACACATCACTGCGCCGGCTTCGCCGCGGAACTGCTCGACCAGGCCGCCGACGCGGGTGGCCACCACCCAGCGCCGGGCGGCGATGGCGGCGGCGGCGACGCCGCTCTGGCTGGCTTCGCGGTAGGGGAGGATCACCGCGTCGGCCCAGGCGATCAGGTCGGAAACCTCGTGCTCTGGCACCCAGCGGTTCTCCACCGATACCCCGGGTGTCGCCGCCAGGCGGGACAGCTCCGGGCTGGACGGCCCCTGCCCCACCACGCGCACCGCGAGCCGGTGCTCCAGCCCGGGCGCGGAAAGCGCGTCGGCCAGCAGGTCGAGGCCTTTGTATGGCAGCAGGCGGCCGAAGCAGAGCAGGCGCAGCCGGCCGCCATGAGACAACGGCGGCGGCGGCAAGGGACCGAACACGAAGGGGGGCAGGCTCGCCATCAGCAGCGCGCGCCCGGCCACGGCGCCCTGCTGCGCCAGCCGGTCGGCGACGTGACGGGACAGCGCCACCAGGCCGTCGGAACGGGCGA
>CAXTCK010000098.1:8091-12249 GCA_964242425.1 uncultured Acetobacteraceae bacterium
GCCAGCCGGTCGGCGACGTGACGGGACAGCGCCACCAGGCCGTCGGAACGGGCGATCAGGCGCCGCTGCAACAGGGTCTGCACTGGCGAGCCGTCACCTGGATGGCGGTCGGCGTCGTGCACCACCACCAGGAACGGGATGCCGAGCCGGCGCAGGGCCAGCGTCATCTCCAGGTCGAGCGGGCCTGGCATGGCACAGATCGCCACGTCCGGCCGCAGCGACGCGACGCGACGCGACAAGGTGCTGCGGCGAAACGGGGCGCCGAGCAGCCGGACGAGAAAGCCGGACAGGTTACGGTAGGTCGGCACCAGAAGAGCGTCTGCCGGCACGGGGTGGCGGTTCAGGATCTCGGCGCCGGTGGACAAGGACAGCACCGCCCGGCAATCCGGCAGCGCGTCCAAGGCGGCCGCCATCTCGATCGCCACGCGCGGCCCGGCGCCGCGTCGGCCCCATTGCCACACCAGAACACGGATCGGCGGCGGCAGGGCAGTCACGCGCGCGGCGCCCCGACGGCGTCCAGGGCCGCGCGCAGCTTCCGCCCGTCGAGGCGCAGGCTTGCCGCGGCGAAGGCGGCCTGCCCAAGTGCCGTGCGACGCTCGGGCGAGCCTGCCAGCAGGCGCAGCGCGTCCACCGCCTGCCCTACCTCGGCCTCGGCCCACACCGCGCCCGGGGCTTCGAACACGCCGCGGGGGTCGCGGGCGGGGACCAGGCGGTAGCCGATCGGCACGCCGCAGGTGTGGTCCAGGAACTCGGCGGTGGCGGACCAGTCCGTCGCGATCACCGGGCGGCCGAGCAGCATCGCCTGCGCCGGCACTAGGCCGAAGCCCTCGCTGCGGTGTAGCGACAGCACCACGTCGCAGGCCCGGGTCAACGCGTGCATGTCGGCATCCGGCAGCATGCGCGTTTCCAGGCGTATATTGGAAGCACCTGCGGCCGCGTCGCGGAGCAGCCCGAGGTCGGCGGCGTAATGCTCGGTGTGGCCCACCTTCAACAAAAGCAGCCGGTCGGGGTGGTCGCCGAAGGCGTCCCGGAACGCCCGGATCGCGGCAAGGGGGTTCTTTCGTGCGAAGCTGGATGCCAGGTTGAACGAGCACAGCACCACCACCGCTCCGTCTGGCAGCCCGAACGCCTGCCGGTCCAGCGCGGACGGCACCGGGGGCGCCAGCGCCACGGGATGCGGCACCACGCGCACGCGGCCGGGCAGAAGCGGCTCGAGGGCGGCGGCGGTGAAGCGGGACGGCACCCACGCCTCGTGCACGTGGGCGAGTGCTGGCCGCCAGGTGTCAGGCACCACGGGCAGCTCCCACGCCCAGTAGCCGATCACGCGGCGCCCACGCAGCGCGCGTCGGCCGAGCCTGATCAGGGCGGCGGGAAGCTGGGGAGCGTTGACGTGCAGCACCAGCGCCGCCTGGTCCGGCCAGGTGGTGGGCCAGCTCGCGGTGCAGGAATCGCGCGGTCCGGGTCCGGCAGCGATCGCGGCGTGGGGAACGCCGATCCGTTGCAGCGCCCGTGCCATGATGCGGGCGCCCTCGCCGAGGCCGGAGCTGCGGTCGATCTCGCCGCCGACCACGATCCCGCCGCACCGTTCCGGGGGCGCGGCGTCCGGGCGCGGCGCCAGCCACGCGCTGCCACGCGCCAGCCAAAGACGGCGCGACCGCGCCGGCAGGGCCTGCCAGGCGCGGTGCAGCGGGTGCAGACCGGGAGAAGGGTTCGGCATCGGGTCCGTCGATCCTGGCGGCGCGCACGGTCCGCGGCAAGGGTTCGGCATTGAGCGCGCCGTGCCGGCGGCGTCCGGCGCCCATTGCCGCGATACCTGTCGCGTATAGGATGCTGTCCATGCGAAGTCCGCAGCGCCTGTCCACCATCGAGATCCTGGAACACCTGGTCGCGTTCGACACGACCAGCCGCAACAGCAACCTCCAGCTGGTGGACTGGATACGCGACTACCTCGACGGGTTCGGGGTTTCCAGCCGGCTGAGCTTCGACGCCTCGGGGACCAAGGCCAACCTTCATGCCCTGGTCGGGCCGGAGCGGGAGGGCGGGCTCGCCTTGTCCGGCCATGTCGACACGGTGCCGGTGGATGGGCAGGACTGGAACACCGATCCGTTCGCGCTGCAGGTGGCGAACGGACGCGCCACCGCGCGCGGGGCGGTGGACATGAAGGGCTTCGTGGCTTCCGCGCTGGCGGCGGTGCCGGACCTGCTGGCGCTGGAGCTGGAACGGCCGCTGCACCTGTTCATCAGCTACAACGAGGAAGTGGACTGCGACGGCGCCCGCGTGCTGATGCGTACGCTGCCGCCCGGACTGCGGCCGGCGCTGTGCGTGGTCGGCGAGCCGTCGATGATGAAGCCGATCACCGCGCACAAGGGGCGGCTGTCGGTGCGGGTGTCGGTGTCCGGGCGGCCTGGGCATTCCAGCCAGCCGGCGCTGGGCGTGAACGCTGTTCACGCGGCGGGCGAGGCGATCGCCTGGGTGGCGGCGGAAGCACGGCGGCTCCAGGCATCGGGCCGTCGCGAGAGGGGCTTCGACCCGGAACACAGCACGATCCATGTCGGAGTGGTGGAAGGCGGCTCGATCCTGAACATCATCCCCGAGCGCGCCAGCTTCGACATGGAATGGCGCACGATCCCCGGCGACGACGCGGCCGCCGAGCTCGAGCGGATGCGCGCCCACCTGCGTGACACCACCGAGCGCTGGATGCAGGCGATCGATCCCGGAACCGGCTTCAGCTTCGAGGAGCGGGACCTGCTGCCGCCGTTGTTCCTCGATTCGCGGCACCCGCTGGCGGACCTGGTGAAGCAGGCGAGCGGCGCCAACGGCGTCGGCAAGGTCAGCTACGGCACCGAGGCCGGCATCTTCCAGCAGAACGGGATCGCCAGCATCGTGTGCGGGCCCGGCGACATCGCCCAGGCGCACAAGCCGGACGAGTGGATCGCGCTGGACCAGTTGGACGCCTGCGACGGCTTCATCCGCCGGATCGCCCGGCACCTGACCCGCCCGTGAGTGCTGCGACTTGACGGGTCCGGCTGCGGATGCCCCGCCGGACCCTGGAGCATCGGGACCGGAGCCAGGGGAAGGAGCGACCGCGGCGCAGGCCGTCCCGGACCTGCCTGGCCTGCCCAACACCGTGCGGCTGCCGCGCTTCGAGGTGCACCTGCGTCCGCCCGATCTGGGGGCCTGGCGGGAAGGCAACGCGGGGGTGCCCGGGGTGATGCAGTTCGACTCCGGCCTGCCCGGCCCGCACGTCGCCATCACCGCGCTGATGCACGGCAACGAAATCGCGGGGGCCATCGTGCTGGACGAGCTGCTCCGGAGCGGCTTCAGGCCGCTCCGGGGCAAGCTGTCAATCGGCTTCCTCAACCTTCAAGCGTTCGACCGCTTCGACGCTGGACAGCCGACCGCGTCGCGCTTCGTGGACGAGGACATGAACCGGGTCTGGGACGAGGCGATCCTGGACAGCGGGCGCAACTCGGCCGAGCTGTCGCGGGCAAGGGAGCTGCGGTCCCTGGTCGAGAACGTGGACATCCTGGTGGACCTCCATTCCATGCTGTGGCCGTCCGAGCCGCTGATCCTGAGCGGGCCCACCGACAAGGGGCGGCGCTTCGCGCTGACGCTTGGCACACCCGGCATGGTGGTGGCGGATCGCGGCCACAGCAGCGGCCTGCGGCTGATCGACTACCGGCCGTTCGCCGATCCGGACGACCGGCGCGTCGCCTGCCTCGTCGAGGCCGGGCCGCACTGGGAGCCGGAAACGGTGGATACCGCACGCGTCGCGGTGCGCGCGGTGCTTCGCGAGGTGGGGATGATGGACACCATACCGCTGCCGGGACCGTCACCGCGGCCGCGCTGCGCCGCCGTCACCAGCGTGGTCACCGCCACCACCGGCAGCTTCTCCTTTACCGAAGCGTTTCGCGGCGGCGAGGTGATACGCGAGCGCGGCACGCTGATCGCGCGCGACGGCAGCATCGAGATACGCACTCCGCACGACGACTGCCTGCTGGTGATGCCGAGCCTGCGGCCGAGCCGCGGCCACACCGCGGTCAGGCTGGCACGGCTGGGCGAGGCGACCTGACCGCCATGGCACGGCGCGTGCAGGATGATGCGCGACCCGTCCCGGTCCGACCTGCCCCGATCTGACTCGCCCCGATCTGGCTCGCC
>CAXTCK010000099.1:0-12108 GCA_964242425.1 uncultured Acetobacteraceae bacterium
ATACGTCAGAACAACGCGACGAGCGTGAGGCGCTGTGCCGGCCTCGGGGCGGCTTTGGCACGAAAGCGTGCGTGATCACCGATGCCATAGGTCGGGCTATGGCTTTCGTGCTGGCGCCAAGTCAGGACCATGAGCTGCCTCATGCCATACCGCTACTGGACAAGCTGCCTCGCGTGCCGAAGTGGGTGGTCGCCGAGCGGGGCTACAGCAGCCACGCCTTCCGGGAGCATGTCTGGAGCCTGGGCGCACGTCCGGTGATCCCGACCCGCCGGAACGAGGAAATGCTGTCCGTCCTGGATCTACACGGACCGCAACCAGGTCAAGCGGGTGTGGGCCAGGCTGAAAGGGCGGCGTGCAGTCGCCACACGCTGCGAGAAGACCGCGCGCTCCTCTATGGGCGTCCTCTGCCTCGCCGCCACGTGTGACTGGATCAGGAGCTAACCCGACGTAATCTATCATCTTAACCGAGCCATTTATACCAGCCTGGATTGACGCTGACTCTCTTCGTTTAGGACTTCCGCTGGGCCGGAGTTATGACTCGATGCTCCTGTGCGGCGGCTCGCGCATAGGAGGTACGGCATGGGAGCGAAGTTGATCATCACGCGGACTGATCACACGGCGCCGGAACTATGGGCGCTGTCTGCCCGATGCTCTGATGGTGCACAGGTGCGCCGCATGCTTGCTCTGGCATTGGTGCTGGAAGGTTGCCCGCGAAGTGATGCGGCCGCTCTGAACGGCATGGATCGTCAAACGCTGCGTGATTGGGTGCATCGCTATAACGCTGAAGGCGTGGACGGGCTGAAGTCGCGCAAGAGCCCGGGTCGGGAGCCGTTCCTCACCGAGCAGCAGAAGGCCGAGCTGCGTGACCTAGTGATCAGTGGCCCTGAGCTTGAGATCCATAAGGTGGTCCGCTGGCGATGTGCCGATCTGCGAGCGGAGGTGACGCGCCGCTGGTGGGTCGACGTGCATGAGAGCACGATCGGCAAGTGGCTTGGCGAGCTCGGTCTGGCCCGGCTGCAACCAAGGCCAGTGCATCCGAAAAAGGATGCCGCCGCGGAGGCTGCCTTCAAGCAAACTTCTCCAGTCTCGTGCGCGAAGACCTCATTGGTATCACATCTGACACGCCCGTAGAAACCTGGTTTCAGGATGAGCCCCGGGTCGGTCAAAAAGGTATGCACGCCTACATCAGGGCGTCGTTGGTTCTCGTCCGCTAATGGTGCGCGACAATCGCCACGATTCCGCATACTTGTTCGGCCCCATCTGCCCACAACGCGGTGTCGGCGTGAGCATGATCGCGCCGAGTGCCAACACCGAGATGATGAACCTGCACTTGGTGGCGATCAGTACGCAGGTCACACTTGGCGCTCATGCGGTTCTGGTCTGCAACGGAGCCGGTTAACATCAGCAAGACAAGGCTCCGCAGTTGCCTGCAAACATCACTCTGCTGTCCCTGCTACCCTACTCTCCGGGCTTGAATTCAATGGAAAACGTCTGGGACCACCTGCGGCAGAACAAGCTCTGCGTCAGGGTCTGGAACAGCTACGACGCCGTCGTCAACCTTTGCCGAACAGCCTAGAACTGGCTGATCGCCGATCCCAAACGCATCATCTCACTCGACAGCCGCAGTTGGGCATATGTCAACGTCTAGGCGGGTCAATATAGCGCTTCGTTTCCTTTGTAATCCCGGGCATCTGGCCACGGCTCGCTCGGATCCAGATCCCAAGTTTGGATTATGCCTCGCTCAGGATGCCAACCGCCGTCTTAAAAGAGTCTCTCAAACACTCGTCCTGAAAGTTCTCTGTTCTACGAACTCAGCTTCGAACAGTTCCCAAGACGGTAGGCCAAATTGAGAGAACGGTAACTCTTGAAAAGCTCGAGTCCTTAATCAGAGCCTTGCAAGCCTTTTCTACTGGGAACGTGATCGTGCCGAACCTTCGAGTCGGTATCCGCCTTAATCAGCATATGGCAGTGATGCCGCGCGTGATCAAAATCGTAAGTCATGCTGTTCACCATCCCTGTTAGCACATGAAGCTTGATAATGGTCTTGCGCGTTCATGGATCCTCTCCGTGTGCGTTCCATACTTTGATTGTAGAAAATGCGTGCTTATGTGGCCGCGCGGACTTGGAGAAAGACTATGAGTGGAACTCTGAATTCCCAAGACCAGCAGTTTATAACCAGCACGTCGCAGGACAACATCAGCGAGCCGACCGACGGACGGCTCGCCGAGGCCCAGGCCGGCAGCTTGGCGGTTTCCATCTATGGCGGGCAGCTTGTCGCTGATCACGGCTTCGTCAGCATACAGACAAGCCTCGCCGCTGCTCAAAGTGGTGCCGTCCTCGCGACGGCGCCTGATCCGATGCAGGCGCAGCAGACGGCGCAGCTGCAGGGGCTGACGGGTGCGGCGTTCGATCAGCAGTACCTCTCGGACGAAACGCAGAGTAACCAGACCTCGATCATCGACGGCCAGCAGGAGCTCGTATCTGGGCAGAACGCTGCGGTGCAGCAACTCAATTCGCTGCTGCTGCCGTTCCAAGAAGTTCACACCTCACAGGCGCAACTGCTGCAGCTGTCGGCGAACATCGTCACGGCGCAGCCTACGGCATCGGGCGGACTGCCATTCGGACCGGCCCAGGCGTTGAGCGGTCAGGACGTGGCCTATGTCAACCAGGTTGCGCAGAGCGGCAACGCCGAGATCCAACTGGGCCAGCTCGCGGAGCAGCAGACCTCGAACGAAGCCGTCGGCGTGTTCGGCCGCTGGATGGCGCTGGACCACAGCGTGCTGAACTCCGTGGTCGCCTCGACCGTCAGCTCCGACGGGATCACGCCGCCTACGAGCCTGGACCCATCCGGGGCTGCGGCAGTGACGACCCTCCAGAATCTGACCGGAACCGCCTTCGACCAGCAATATCTGGCTACCGAGGTGCAAAGCCACGTCCAGACGATCTACAACACCGAGACGGAGATCAACCAGGGCAGTGATCCGGCCCTGGTTGCCGAGGCGAACGCGGCGCTGCCACTGTTTCAGGCGCACCTCGCCAGCGCGATCACGATAGGTCTGGCATCCTCCCTCGGCGCCACCGACGCCCAGGCCGCGCCGACCACGGCTCTCGGTCACTCGATCGCCACGATCGGCAACGAGGGCGCACAAGCGGTCGTGGCGGTCACTCATGCGCTGACCCTGCCGCAGAACGGCCCCCTTGACAGCGCGGTCATGAGCTTCCTGTCGCAGCCGCATGGCGGTGGCTTAGCCAGCACCCCGGCCGGGTCCAGTCCGTTCGGCGTCGGCATGAGCGATGCGGCACTCACCCAGACTGCCGTGGATGTCACCGCGGGAGCCCAAGCCCTTATCTCGATCGCCAACGAGCTGACCCAGCCGCAGAACCAGGGGCTGGGCAACGCCATCCTCGGCACCCTGTCGCAGCCGCAGTTCCAAGGACTGAACGGTGCGGTGGCCGGGTTCCTGTCGAACCCGACGGGTGCGACGGGAGTCGAGGCGCTGGCGGCCATCGGCAGTAGTGGCGGTGGGTTGATCAGCGCGCTGCAGCATGCCGCGACGCCGAACGCGGCACCCGCAGCGTTTCATATCGGCTGAACAGTCAGGAGCCCGTCCGCAATGGCCATTACTGCCGTGGACGGGCTTTCAAAGTCCCCGGTTCAATCTGCTGGACGCGGGGTGCACGACCGTATGATCCGGGCGACATGATCTTCCCGAGCTGCCCCCGATATGGGAAGCGGCTCGGTTCCATGATCCGCTACCGACTGGCCTGCTTCAGCGCTTCGCCGATCCTGGCGTGCTTGATGTCCGCCGTCTTCAAGCGCTCGACCAGGGCCTTCAGCTGCGCGTGTCCGTCGCGTCGAGCTCATTGTGGTCGCCTTGGGAGCGCAGTGCGGGTTTTCGATGACGAGGCTGCACCGCATGGAGGTCTTCTGCACATCGGGCAGCATGCGGATTGGATGGCTGCCCGGCAGCGGCTCGATCTCGATCACGTCCGTCAACGGCCGGACAACGTGACCGACACGCGGCACGCTCGGGCCAGAACCGAGACTAGCCCGACCTGATGCATGCTGATAACCCTTTTGCAGGTGGTGTGCCTTCATGGCCAAACTGCACCATTGAACCCGGCAGCATACATGGTTCCAGGCCAGCGCGCCGATCGTGCGATTCCGCGTGGTCTATGTCGTGACCTCATGTCAGTGTCCGCGCGTGGCGCTGCGCAGCCGGTTCAGGTGCTCGAGCGTCGTGACGGCCTCGCCCTTTCCGGCAGCCGCGAGGCCCAGCACGAGCGCTTCGAGACAGACCAGGGTCGCCCCGTGCAGCGCGACGCGGTTGGCGCGGCCACGGCGTGCCGGAAGCACGACTGTGGCAAAGCGCGACAGCTTGCGGTCGAGGCTGTCGGTGACGAGCACGATCGGCAGCGCGAGACGCCTGGCCTCATTGAAGACCGCGACCACTTCCGAGTAGGCGCGACCATAGGCCAGGACGAGAAGGGCATCATCCGGACGCAGGTCGAGCAGCTGGTCGGCGAGCATCGCGCCGGAAACGTTCAGGACGAGGCTGCGCCGGCCGGCCCGGGCCAGCAGGATCGCCACGTAGCTCGCCAGTGCCGCCGAAGGACCAATGCCGAAGATCGCGATACGTCGCGCCGAGTGGAGCGCCGCGACGGCGGCGGCAATCTGCTCCCGCACCGCAGCCGGCCGCAATCCGGCCAGGGCCTCCTCGTGCGCCTCGAAGACCGATCCGATGGCCCGCCCGGTATCCTCGCCCACCTCGCCCAGCGTGCGCCGCATGGCTTCGGCCGAGTTGGACGAGCGTCCGGCCGAAGCGAGCAAGACCTGCTTGAGCGCGCCGAGCCCGGCAAAGCCGAGCGCCTGGACGGTTCGGATGACAGTGGCGTCCGACGTGCCTGCCCCGGCGGCGAGTTGCTTGGCGGAACTGGCCAGAGCGCTCGTCCGGTTGGTGTCAATGTAGTGCGCCACACGGCGGCATGCCGGCGGAAGCGCGCCGGCATGGACCGCGAGGCACGCTCCGAACGGATCCTCTGTGCCTTCCTTCACACTCCGCCCCTTGTAGTGTGTATTTCCTTATCGCGGTCTGAAATAGCAGATGCTACAGACGTATGATATGGAACCGACATCCGCGTGAACACGATCGTCTGGACCCACGCCGGCCCGTCGGTCGTAGCGGCTTTCCTGGCCTTGCCGATGGAGTTCGTCGAGGCGCTGTTGGTCATCCTTGCGGTCGGCGCCGTGCGTGGCTGGCGCGATACGCTGCTCGGAGCCGCAGCAGCGCTGGGCGCGCTCCTCAACGCTGTCGCGACGTTCAGCTCGGCGCTGGCGCGCAATCCCCTCGGCATCTTTCAGCTCGTCGTCGGCGTCCTGCTCCTGCTCCTGCTGTTCGCCTGGGCCTTCCTGCCCCGCCTGGCAAGGAACATGGATTGGAACGGCGCGATCCTGTTCGCCGGCCTGGCGGTTATCCTCGTCGAGAGCACGGTCCGGCATGCCGGGCCGCCGAAATGAGCAGCGGCGAGCGGCGCGGGTGCAATAAGGTTCCAGAAGTCACCCTGCTTTTCTGGATCCTCAAGATCGCCGCGACGACGCTGGGCGAAACCGGCGGTGACACAGTCACGATGACGATGCGCCTGGGCTACCTGTTGGGCAGTGGCATCTTCCTGGTCGTGTTCGCAGCCTTGGTGAGCGCACAGATTGCGGCCAGCCGGTTCAACCGCTGGCTCTATTGGCTCGTGATCGTTGCGACCACGACACTGGGGACGACCATGGCGGACTTCGCCGACCGCTCGCTCGGCATCGGCTACGCCGGCGGCTCCGCGATGCTGGCAGCGCTTCTCGTCACTTCGCTCGTCGTCTGGCACCGATCGGCCGGATCGGTATCAAGCGCGACGATCACGACGCCGCGGGTCGAGGCGTTCTACTGGGTGACGATCCTGTTCTCCCAGACGCTTGGCACGGCGCTCGGGGACTGGATGGCCGGCAGCATTGGCCTCGGCTACGAGGGCGGCGCCCTGGTCTTCGCGGGAGGCCTGGCAGTCGTGACGGCCGCCTACTTCGCGACCGCCATCTCGCGCACCCTGTTGTTCTGGATCGCCTTCGTCCTCACACGCCCGCTCGGCGCCACGGTCGGCGACCTGCTCGACAAGCCCGTCGCTCACGGCGGCCTCGCGCTGAGCCGGCTCGCCGCCTCAGCGGTTCTGGCCGTCTTCATCGCGGGCTGCCTTGTCCTGTTTCGTCAGCGTGCCACACGCTCTCACGGAGCGGTCGCGAGCACGACATGACAGAAGTCCTGAAGACGCTGAGATCATCAGGCTCGAGGACCGCCCGCTTGCGGAATACACACAGGGCTGATCGCGGCTGCCTTTATCTGCCGCCTCAGGACGGATCGAGCGCGCGGTCGGCGCGCCATGAACGGCGCTGGCCTGATCGGCACCGCGCGACCTGTAAAACTCCCCAGACCGCGCGCCTGTTTCGCGACCTCACCCGGATCATCGCGACCTTCCAGGCCATCTTGACCAGCTTGCTTTTTGCCTGCCTCCCGACCTTGGCTCTCGCCGATACGTTTCCCCAGGCGGTATCGGCCGCCTGGCAGAGGCTGCCCGAACGCGCGGTCCTCGCTGCTGCTGCCAACGTCGCCGAAGCTCGGGTGCGGGAAGGCAGCGCCCTGTTCCCGAACGCCCCGTATGTCGACGGCGAATATGATGACGACCGCGCCGGCAGCAATGACGATTATCGGACGACCCGGGTCGAGCTGGGCACGCCGGTCTGGCTGCCAGGCGAGGGAACGGCGACGGTCGGCGTCGGCACAGCACAGGGCGACGCAGCGGCGGCCGAGCTCGACGCGGCCCATCTCGCCCTGGCTCGTCGCATTCTCGCGGCCTCGCTCCAGGCGTTGCTCGCGACCGATGAGCGGGAGGCCGCCCGATCACGCCTCGCCGGTGATCGTGCCGTCGCGGTCGCGCTCCGGCGGCGCTTCCGCGTGGGCGAGAACAGCGAGAGCGACGCCCTTGCCGGCGATGCGGCGGAAGCCGCCTCGGAGACATCCGTCAGCGATGCGGACGCGGCGCGAGGCGAGGCGATGGTGACGCTCGGAGTCCTCACCGGCTCCGAGACCCTCCCGACGCTCGGGGGCGGTCCGGCCCACCCAGACCTTTCCGACGCACTCCTGGCGCGTCACCCGCGTCTGGTCGCGGCCACCCTCCAGGTTCGTGAGGCCGAGGCCGAGGCACGTCTCGTCCGGATCAGCGACCGCGACGATCCGCAACTCGGCCTGCAGGTCACCAACGACAAGCAACCCGGTTCGCCCTGGGACACCCGGGTCGGTGTGGTGTTTCACATTCCTTTCGCTTCGGCGGCACGGAACGCACCGCGCCGCGCCGCTGCGGAGCAGAAGCTCGTGGAGGCGGAAACCCGGCTGACGCTCGCGCGGCGCGCGGTGGTCGCCGAAGCCCATGACACACTGCTAAAGCTCGCATCGGCCGAGCGGCTTTGTGCGACCACGGCCCGCGCCGCCGATGATCTCGATCGAAGGCGACGCCAGATCGAGCAGGCGTGGCGGCTCGGCGAGATGCCGACGATCGAGCTGGTCCGTGCCAACGCGGCGGCCGCCGACGCCGACCTCGCGCGACAGGAGGCCAGGACGAGGCGGGACGCCAAGCGTTGGGCGGCGGCGCTCGCCGCCGGCGTGCTGCCGTGAGCATCCGCCGGCGCACCCTTGGCTGTCCTGTCCGCGCCGCGCTGGCCCTTGCCATCGCCGCGTCCGGTGCCGCGACTGCCCTCGCGGCCGACGAGCCGGTGACCATGAGCCTCGACCAGCAGCGCACGATTGGCCTCGTGACCGCGGTCGTATCTCGTCGCGCGCTGGTCCGTTCGATGCGCGTGCCGGGCCGTATCGAACTCGATCCCGGACACGTAGCGGCGCTGCGGCCGCTCGAGCCGGTCCGTGTCCTGCGCCTGCTGGTCCGGCCGGGCGATCCGGTCAAGGCCGGGCAGGCCCTGCTCCTGCTCTCATCGGCCCGCGTCGCGTCCGACGAGGCGACCCTGCCGGAGGCGGAGGTGGCGCTCGCGGAGGCGACCACCGGCGTCGCGGTTGCCCATGACGCCTGGCATCGCGCCGTCACGCTCGCCGCTGACGGCGCCTTCTCGCGGGCCGAGGCTGAGACAAGGCGACTTCTCCTCGCCCAAGCGTCCGCGAAGGCGGCAAGCGCGCGCGCCGAGCTGCGGCGCCTGAAAGAGGAAATCGCCCGATACGGCGCCACGCCGGCCGGCGACGGTAGCGCCGTTCTCCGCTCGCCGATCGGCGGAGTCGTGGTCCGCGTCGATGCGACCGAAGGCGGAACACTTGATCCCGGCGCGGCGACGCCGGCAGTCACGGTGGCGGATCTGTCGGAAGTGGTCGCGAGCGCGGAGGTGAAGGCAGGGGATGCGTTTGGGATCGCGGCCGGCGGCGAGGCGACGGTGGCCTTGGCCGATCCCGGCCAGGCAAGCCGGAGATGGTCCGGCCGCGTCACCGCGGTCGGCGCCGTCGCGGACACCCTGTCGAACACGATCCCGGTGCGGGTCGCGCTCGCCAATCCCGGCGGTGCGCTCAAGGGGGGCCTGTTCGTCACCGTCGACCTGCTGGTCCCGACCGGTGTCGAGGGGCTGACCGTGCCGCCGGACGCGATCCAGATCGTCGGCAGCCGCCGGGTCGCGTTCACGCCGGTCGCCCGCGACCGGTTCGCCGTGCACGACATCGACCTCGGCATCCAGCGAAGCGGCTGGACCGAGGTGCGCAAAGGCCTTGAGGCGGGTGAGGTGGTGGTGACGCACGGCAGCTTCGAGCTCAAGGCGGTGCTGCAGAAGTCGCTCCTCGGCGGCGGCTGACGTGGCCGAACGGTTCTTCGTGGCGATCGTCCGGCGCCGCTGGCTCGTGCTCGTGCTGGCGTCGGTCGTGGTGCTGGCCGGCCTGTGGAACATGCGCGGGCTCGCGGTGGATGCGGTGCCGGACATCTCGCCCAAGCAGGTGCTGATCCTGACCGAGGCGACCGGCCTCGGGCCGCTCGAGGTCGAGCGCCTCGTGACGATCCCGCTCGAGGACGCCATGGCGGGCCTGCCCGGGCTCGACGACATCCGCTCGAAGTCGCGGTTCGGCCTGTCGGCGGTCTACGTCACGTTCGCGCCCTCGATCGACGTCGACGTCGGGCGTGCACGCGTGTTCCAGCGCCTCCAGCAGGCGCGCGCAGACATGCCGCCCGGCGTCGGCACGCCGCAGGAAGGCCCACTCACGACCGGCCTCGGCGAGATCCTCGAGTTCGAGCTGCGCGGTCCGGGCTACAGCCCGATGCAGCTCTACAAGACGCTCGAGTGGAAGGTGGCACCGCAGCTCCGGCTCGTGCCCGGCATCGCCAACATAGACATCTACGGCGGCGAGCTCGGGACCTTCGAGGTCCGCGTGCAGCCGGAACGGCTGCGTGCGGCCGGCGTGACGCTGGCCGGGTTGTTTTCGGCGATCGCCAGCAACAACCTGGCGCGCGGCGGCGCCTATATCGAGCGCGGCGACGAGCAGGAGGTGGTGCGCGGCATCGCCTCGGTGGAGGGCCGCGCCGACCTGGCGCAGATCGTCCTGAAGACGGCACCGGGCGGTATCCCGGTCACGGTCGGCGACGTGGCCGACGTGGTCCTGGCACCACGGATCCAGATCGGCGCCGTCACCCATGACGGGCGCGGCCAGACCGTCGTCGGCGTGGCCGAGATGCAGTACGGGTTGAATTCGAGCGACGTGCTGCCGCGGCTCAAGGCCGGGATCGCGTCGGTCCAGAAGACGCTGCCGCCCGGGATGGCGATCCGCGTCTTCTACGACCGCTCGGGCCTGATCGGCCGCGCGATCCACACGGTGGCACACAACCTGGTCGAGGGCGCGGTCTTCGTCGTGGTGATCCTGCTGCTGATGCTCGGCAGCCTGCGCGCCGGCCTGATCGTGGCGACGGTGATCCCGGTCTCCATGCTGATGGCGTTCGCCGGGATGCGTGCACTCGACATCCCGGCGAACCTGATGAGCCTGGGCGCGATTGACTTCGGCCTGATCGTCGACGGCGCCGTCGTGCTGATCGAGAACGTCATCAGGCGGCGGGTGGAGGACGCCGCGCGGCCGCTCGTCGAGCTGGTGCCGGAGGCGGCCGCGGAGGTCGCGCGCCCGGTCCTGTTCTCGGTCGTGATCATCACGACGGTCTACATCCCGGTGCTCTCGCTTCAGAGCATCGAAGGCAAGATGTTCCGGCCGATGGCGCTGACCGTCATGCTGGCCCTCGCCTCGGCGCTGCTGGTGACGCTGATCGTCATGCCGGCGCTGGCGGCGACCGCGCTCGGACGTGGGGCGACGAGGCGCGAGGCGCTGCTGGTGCGCGGCGCCAGGCGCCTCTACACCCCGCTGCTGGATCGCGCCGAGAGGCATCCGTATCTCGTGGCCGCCGCGTCGGCCGGGCTGTTCGCCGGGAGTGCGTTCCTCGCGACCGGGCTTGGCGGCGAGTTCATCCCGCAGCTGCAGGAGGGCGCGATCGTGCTGACCTCCAACAAGCTGCCGTCGATCGACCTCGCGGCCTCGCTGCGCACGGTGGGCGAGATCGAGCGCGTGATCCGGACCGTCCCGGAGGTCCGGACCGTCGTCTCGCAGACAGGGAGTGCCGCGGTTCCCACCGACCCGATGGGGGTCGAGAGTACCGACAGCTACGTTATCCTGAAACCCCCTGGCACCTGGCCCGCGGGACGGACGCAGCGCGCGATCACCAACGAGATCGAGCGGAAGGTCACAAGGGCCGTGCCGGGGATCGACGTCGAGATGTCGCAGCCGATCGCGATGCGGATGAACGACCTCCTGCAGGGGGTGCGCTCCCCGGTCGCGCTCACGATCTACGGCGCTGATCTTGGCACCCTGCGCTCGCTCGCCGACAAGGCCGTCGCGATCGTCAACGGGGTGAAGGGCGCGTCCGAGGTGCGTGCCGAGCAGC
The DNA here is from genome assembly GCA_964242425.1 of uncultured Acetobacteraceae bacterium. GTDB lineage: Bacteria > Pseudomonadota > Alphaproteobacteria > Acetobacterales > Acetobacteraceae > Lichenicola. The sequence continues at coordinate 10,996 of CAXTCK010000099.1, forward strand.
AGGGCGGCCTGCCCGATCTCACGATCCGGATCGACCGGGCGGCGCTGGCCCGCTACGGGATCACGTCGAGCGGCGCGCTCGACATGGTCGAGGCGATTGGTGGCCATCAGGTAGGCCGCGTCTATGCGAGCGACGGCACCGAGACGCCGATCGAGGTCAGGCTGGCACCCGAGGCGCGAGCCAGCGTCGCGACCATCGCCGATCTGCCAGTTGGCCTGCCCGGCGGCAGCTCGGTGCCGCTTTCAGCAATCGCCACGATAGGCGTCTCGGACGGACCGGCGCAGATCGAGCGGGACCGCCTCAAGCGCCGGATCGCCGTCGAGATGCACGTGTCCGGCCGCTCGATGAACGGCTTCGTAACAGACGCGCAGAGGGCGATCGCCGCTAGGCTGCACCCGCCGCAGGGCTACACGGTGGAATGGAGCGGCGAATTCCGGAACCTTCGCGAGGCGACCGCACGGCTGGCGCTCGTGGTGCCATGCGTGTTGGCCCTGATCTTCATGCTCCTGTACGTCAACTTCGGCAGCCTCGCCCTGTCCGCGCTGATCTTCCTCAACGTGCCCATGGCGGCGACGGGCGGGATCCTGGCACTGCTGATCCGCGGCATGCCGTTCAGCGTGTCGGCGGGCATCGGCTTTATCTCGACCTTCGGGATCGCCATCCTCGACGGTGTCGTCCTCATCTCGTACATCGAGACGGAGCGGCAGGCCGGGAAGAGCGCGGTGGAGGCGGCGCGGGAAGCGGCCGAGAAGCGGCTTCGGCCGGTGCTTACGACCGCTCTGGTTGCCTCGATCGGTTTCATCCCGATGGCGCTCGCCACCTCGACGGGATCCGAGGTCCAGCGGCCCCTGGCGACCGTCGTGATCGGCGGGCTCGTCACGGCGACGCTGCTCACGCTTCTCGTTCTTCCTTCCGCATACCCGATTGCGTCACGGTGGCGTGACCGTACCAAGGGTGCTGACCCGATGAAGCGTGAGACAAGCTAGGGCGGAACGGCGGCCGGCATAGAGCGGCCGCTGCAGATTGGCGACCACCCTCACGCGTGACGCGAGCATGGCCTTATGTTTCTGTCCGGACTGGCACACGGGCGGGACGCAGGTAGGCCTGTCCTTG
>CAXTCK010000100.1:0-12073 GCA_964242425.1 uncultured Acetobacteraceae bacterium
CCGGCACAGGCCGTCAGCAACGGGGCCGCGAACAGGAAGCCGAACACGGCAGGCGGGAAGCGCCTGGAACGGCGGGTCGGCATCGGCGACACGATGTTTCTCCTGGACGACGTTGGTCAACGGACAGGACCGGATCCGGTTCGCGACCCGCGCCGCCACCCGCGACCGGAACGCGCTCAACCGTAGAGTGCCGCCAGGCCCAGCCTGAAGATCCCCAGGATGATCAGCACCAGCACCAGCGCGATCAAGCCGGCCACCACCTTGTCCTTGGCCGAAAGCCGCTCCCCCCCGCCGGGCGGCGGCTCAGCCATGGAAGGAGCTCGCGCGCCAGTAGTCCAGCAGCATGCGGCAGTTGGCGAGCGTGATCAGGGCCAGCACCAGGGCTATGGACACGAACACGATCCGGTCGCGCAGCGTCAGCGGCCGTCCCGGCTCCTCGTGCCGGCGCGGCGGGTCGCGTTCCGGCGGCGCGTGCAGGCTGTCGAACGGCATCCCGCCCCCGCCAGTCAGGTGCCCGGCTTGGAAGGCGGCGACGGGGTGGGCGCGATCGTGCAGGCCTGCCCGGCCGGAACCGGCAGGCTGCCGGTCTGGCCGTTGTTGACCGGATCGGGGAAGCTCAGCGTCGCCCCGTTGCCGCCGGGTGCGGACATCACCGTCACGGTTGCGGCGCCCGCGAGGCTCAGGGTGCCGTTGCAGGTCACCGACAAGGTCGGCGTGCCCGGATCGGAATGGCCGCATCCGGCCATGAGCAGCGGCGATGCGAGGATCCCGAGCCGAACGAGCCGCATGGATGTTTCTCCGGGGTGGACCGGGCGTGTGCGACACCGACGGATCCGAGGTGGATTGCCTAACGGAGCGCCCGGTTGCTGTCCAGCAGCGACCCTTCTACCACCTGCGATAGCCCTTGTTCCGGTTCCACATGACGAGGCCGCCGATCACCAGCACCGCCAGCACCACCGTCCCGCCGAGGCCGAGATGGCTCAGCAGCCGGAAGATGACGCCGTAGACCAGGCCGTGCACGACCGACGACACCACCATGTGGCCGATCCAGCCGCCGCCGAACCCGTGATGGGCGCCGTAGCCGGACGGATAGCCATAGGCGTGACGCCAGGCGGCCTGCAGCAGCGGATGCAGGCCGGGCCTGCCGATGCCGGAAAGGACGTGCGTGTCGATGGGGCTTCTCCCGTTCCGGCGGCCTGTTCCGGATCGGTAACGGCAGCGGTCGCTGCTGTCCAGATCGCTGCTGCCCCCAAGCGCCGCGGCAACCGGCCTCGCCCCGGCGCGTCCGGGTGGTCAGCTCGCGAGCACGTGCAGGAAGTTGCGCAGCCGCGCCAGGAACATGTCCGGACGCACCGGCTCGGTTTCCTCGTGCGCCACGTCGCGCCGCAGCGCGTCCTGCCCGCGCCTGGCCAGGGCTTCCAGCGCGGTCGCCATGTCCGGCTTCTCTTTGATCGCCGAGGCGATGTCCTCGCGGCCGATCCGGAACGCCTTCAACGGCGTGGTGGCGGTGGCGGTGGCGGCATAGGGCTGCCCGGTGATCAGGCCGATCGCGCCCAGGCTTTCGCCCGGTCCCATGCGCCGGACCACCTCGACCCCGGTTGCCCGCTCGATCGACACGTCGGCCGAGCCGGACGCGATCAGGAACATCGCCTCCGGCATGTCGCCCTGGCGGATCAGCGTCTCGTTCGGCTTCAGCCAGTGCGGCGAGAAGTAGGATGCCAGATGCTCGCGGTCCTCGGGGTCGATGACGCCGAACAGGTCCGAGCCTTCCAGCAGCGCGCCCAGGTCGGGGGGCGACAGCGCCGGCAGCGCTGCGAGTCCGGGCACCGCCAGCGCGATCCCGGCATGGCGCAGGTGCCGGTGCACCTGTTCCAGCAGCTCGGTCCGCGCGGCACCCAGCATTGCGCTCGTCTCGATCGAGAAGCCGATCTCGTAGTGGCCGCCGTCGCCGGCGAGGGCGATGCAGGCGACACCCGGCGCGGGCGTCGCGCGCATCACGCTGCAGGACCGGATCGCCGCGGTCAGCACGGCGACGCACCGCTCCGGCGACACGGCGGCATCCAGCACCAGCGGCACGGTGACGCCGCGCACCGGGCTCGGCGTGCTCCGGTTCACCAGCCTGGCCTTGGCGATCACGCTGTTGGGCACCACCGTGACGTTGTCGTGGCCGGTGGCGATCTGCGTCGAGCGCCAGTTGACCTGGATGACGTGGCCCTCGATCCCGCCTTCCACCCAAAGGAGGTCGCCCGCCTTGTAGGGGCGCTCCAGCCCGACGGCGATGCCGGAGAACACGTCGGACAGAGTGCTCTGCAGCGCCAGGCCGAGCACGATCGCGATCACGCCGGAGGTGGCGAGCAAGCCGCGTATCGGCACCGCGAAGGCGAAGTTGATCACGGCGAGGCCGGCCGCGACCACCACGGCGCCGGCCAGCAGGTCCGACACGATTCGCGTTTCCCGCGGCCTGTTCTCCAGCACCACGAACAAGCGCAGCAGCCCGATCACCGCGCCGGCGCCGGCGATCCACCAGCTCGCCTCCACCAGTTGCGCCCAGAAGCGCTCCCCCACCGGCAGCAGGGCGAAGCGGGGCTGGAGCGGCGAGCCCATGGTCGCCTGCACCAGCACGGTCAGGACGACGAACAAACCGACCCGCGTGAGCAGACGCACCCAGAGCGGCCAGCGCCGGATCAGGCGCGGCGCCACCAGCACGGCGAGCAGCAGGATTGTCGCCAGCAGGAGCGGCCGGATCGAGTGGGCCGGGTCGATGCTCATGCCCCGTTGTTCCACCGGTCGACACGCGGGATCAACCCGTCGCCGGCAGGTGGCCGGGTTCGCCGGTCAGGCGAGCCAAACCCGCAGTCCAAAGGCAGCCACCCCGCAGCCGGCTGGACTGGCTGCGGGAAGGGAAGCTGGTGCCCCGGCTACAGGATCGTGGTCAGCGGCGTGGGGTCGAAATAGGTGCGGAACGCGGTGATGCCGCCTTCGCCGAATTCCAGCACGCTGACGCCGCCGTAGCGGATCGGCTCGCCCTTCATGCTGCCCTCGCTGGTCCATTCGAGCAGGGCCGCGTCCTGGCCGTCGACGATGTTCCTGAACGTCGACGAGATCGTCTCGAAGCTGGCGCGGTAGCGGGTCCAGAACTCGTGGGCGCCGTGCTGGCCCTCGGACTCGTGCTTGACCATCGGGTTGGACACGTCCGCGTTCTCGGCGAACAGGGCCGCGATCGGACCTGCATCCCTGGACGCTTCCAGCTGCCCGAGGGCGTCGACGAACCGCTGCGTGCGTTCTTCCATGGCCTGCTCCTGTGGAGATGCTGCGGCGACCCGCCGTCCAGGCGCCCGGACCGTGTAACAGCCGGTCCCGGAGCCGGTTCCGTCAGGCGTCCTCCGGCCCGCGTTGCGGCCAGAATTGCGACCACGATCGCGGCCAGGGGCAGCGGCGCACGGGATCGGGCGCTTGTTGAAGCAGGCGCCGGACCGCGCGGGCATGCAGCGCTGCGTTCAGCGCGTTCTTGTCGCGTATCACCCGCCGGGTCGCGGATGCGATGCCGGCGACGGGGTCGCTTCCGTGCCTGCCGGCGGCATCGGCACGCGTGACGTTCTCGCGCGGGATCGGCGGGAAGTCGTTTCCGAACACCCGCTCGCCCCATCGCTGCGAGCGCTGCGGATGCTCGCACACGAAGAACCAGGGCATGCGGTGCAGTATCGCCGTCGCCTGCACGAGGCTGCCCGGGCTGCCTGGCTCCCACGCCGAACCGGTCAGCTGCCGGACCTGGTGGTTTCGGGTGTGTATCTCGATCCTGGGATCGTCGGTGGACACGAAGCGGTGGAAGTCGACCTGCTTGGCGAACGCCACGGGGTAAAGGTCGTCGCGTGCTTCAGCGTCGTCGGGAAGGGGCGGCTGCATGCGGTAGAAGTTGTAGAGCGACAGCAGGCGCGCGCCGGGCTCGCGGAAGTTGCCGACCGGATCGTGCCGGTCCGCGACCGCCTGGAAGACGTCGTGGCCGTAGTGGCCGGCGTAGTAGCGGTAGCCACGGAACTCGCGGTAGTTCCCGGCGCGGCGCTGGTAGTCGCGCTCGGTGTTCTCGATCAGCGGGCAATGCTCGGCCGGCGGGAACATCGATCTGAGCACCCGGTTCACCGACGAGCCGCCGGCCTTCGGGTTGTGGAAGAAGAACAGTCTGCGGTCTGGGTCCGGCATGGTCCTCCTGTTCTCCCCGTGCGCCACCTCGGGCGCCACCTCGGGCGCCACGCGTCGCATGAACGGGGGTTCTTCCGGGCGGTGACGGCGTCATGACGAGGTCGGAACGCAAGCTGAAGCCGGACGACGACCGGAGCGGTGACGAAGGGTGATGATCGCGCGGCAGCGTGTCGGTCGGTCCGCGATCCTCGCCTTTTGATCGAACAGAAGCGGACGGTCCCGTGTTGTGCCCGAGCGTGCGGCGGCATCGGTGCCGCCGGCACCGCGTGGGAGGCTGCATGGATATCGTTCTCACCGTCAACGGCCGCGAGCACCGCCTTGGCGTGGACGTGCGGACCACCCTGCTCGACGTGCTGCGCGAGCGCCTCGGGCTGACCGGGTCCAAGAAGGGCTGCGACCAGGGCCAGTGCGGCGCCTGCACCGTGCTGCTGGACGGTAGCCGCGTGCTCGGCTGCTTCACCCTGGCTGCGGCGGCGCAGGGTGCCGCCGTCACCACCATCGAGGGGTTGGCCGAGAACGACGCGCCGCTGCACCCGATGCAGCAGGCGTTCCTGGACCACGACGCCTACCAGTGCGGCTACTGCACGCCGGGCCAGATCATGTCGGCGATCGCCTGCGTCACCGAGGGGCACGCGCGCACGGAGGACGAGATACGCGAGTTCATGAGCGGCAACCTGTGCCGCTGCGCCGCCTATCCGAAGATCGTGGCGGCGGTGGCGCAGGCGAAGCTGGCGATGGAGCACGCCTGAGATGCAACCCTTCCGCTACGAGCAGCCGCGCGCGATCCCGGATGCGCTACGGGCCGGTGCCGGTCCGGGCGCGCAGTACCTCGCCGGCGGCACCGTGCTGCTGGACCTGATGAAGCTCGGTGTCATGCAGCCCGAGGCCATGGTCGACATCGGCGGGTTGCGTCCCGAGCTCGGGACGGTGGTGCTGGACGGGTCCGGCCTGCACCTGGGGGCACTGGCGCGCATGGCGGAGGTCGCCGACCATCCGGAGGTGGCGCGGCACTACCCGGTGCTGGCGCAGTCGCTGCACCTGGCGGCCAGCCCGCAGCTGCGCAACATGGCGAGCCTGGCGGGCACGGTGCTGCAACGCACCCGCTGCTCCTATTTCCGCGACCGGAGCTGGGACCGCTGCAACAAGCGCACGCCCGGCAGCGGCTGCGCCGCGATCGGGGGTGTGAACCGCCACCTGGCCGTGCTCGGCGTGAGCGAACACTGCATCGCCCACTACCCGGGCGACTTCGCCACCGCGCTGGTGGCACTCGGCGCCACGGTGGACCTCCACGGCGCGGAGGGCACGCGAAGCCTGTTGTTGGAGGAGCTGCACCGCCTGCCGGGCGACACGCCCCAGGTCGAGACCACCTTGCGTCCCGGCGAGCTGATCACCGCCTTCCACGTGCCGGCGGCGCCCTGGATGCGCCGCTCGCTCTACCTGAAGGTGCGCGACCGCGAGTCCTATGCCTTCGCGCTGGCCTCGGCCGCGGTGGCGCTGGAGCTCCGGGACGGCATCGTGACCGAGGCGCGTATCGGGCTGGGCGGGGTGGCGGCCAGGCCCTGGCGCTCCCACGCCGCGGAGGCGGCGCTGGCCGGACGACGCTTCGACGAGGCGGCGGCAGAAGTGGCGGCGACCGAAGCCTTCCGCGACGCCGTGGTGCACGAGGAAACCGGCTTCAAACCCGAGCTCGGCCGCCGCACCCTGGTGCGCGCCCTGCTCGCCGCCGCCGAACTGGAGGAGTGAGCCATGCCCGACGACGCCACCTGGACCCTTATCGGCGCCCCGGTGCCGCGCATCGAGGGTCGCGCCAAGGTCACCGGCCAGGCGCTGTATGCGTCCGACGAGCCGGTGGCCAACCCGGCCTTCGCGTTCCTGGTTCTCAGCACGATCGCCCGCGGCCGCATCCGGTCGTTCGACCTCGGGGCGGCGCAGGCCGTAGCCGGCTTGCTCGACATCCTGACCTTCGAGAACGTGGGCCACGAGGCCGATCCGCCGGCGCCGCACGGGGCGGGCAAGGAAACCACGACCATGCAGACCAGCCAGGTCTGGCACGACGGGCAGATCATCGGCGTGGTGGTGGCGGAAACCTATGAAGCGGCGCGGGAGGCCGCCTTCGCGGTCGGCGTCGAGTATGACGCCGAGGCGCCGTCCGCCACCTTCGACAGCCCGGGCGCCACCGAGGAAGCGCGCGAGCCGGGCGAGCACAAGGATTTCGCCGTGGGCGACGCGGACGCGGCCCTGGCCAGCGCCGAGGTCCGGATCGACGGACGGTTCGGAACGCCGACCCAGCACCACAACCCCATCGAGCTGTTCACCACCACCTGCTCCTGGCACGACGGCAGCCTGACCGTGCACGAGCCGAGCCAGTTCGTGCACGGCCTGCGCGGCTCGCTGGCCAAGCAGCTGCACATGGACCCGAAGCGGATCCGGGTGGTGGCGCGCCATGTCGGCGGGGCGTTCGGCTCCAAGGGCATCCCGTCCGCCCGCACCGCCTGGATCGCGGTCGCGGCGAGGCGGCTGAACCGGCCGGTGAAGCTCGTCGCCACGCGCGGCCAGGGCTACACCATCGCCACCTATCGCGCGGAAACCCGCCACCACATCCGGCTGGGCGCGTCGCGCGACGGCCGCCTCGTGGCGCTGCGTCACGAGGGCTGGGAGGTGACCTCCCGGCCGTCGGACTACAACGTGTCCGGCACCGAGACCACGGCGCGGATGTATGCCTGCCCGAACATCCTGACAAAGGTGAACGTCGTTCACACCGACCGCAACACGCCGGGCTTCATGCGCGCGCCGCCGGACGTGCCGTACATGTTCCCGCTCGAGGTGGCGATGGACGAGCTGGCGGAAGCGCTGGGGATGGACCCGGTCGAGCTGCGCCGGATCAACGACACCCCGACCGATCCTGCCACCGGACAGCCGTTCTCCAGCCGGTCGCTGATGCGATGCTTCGACCAGGCGGCGGCGCGGTTCGGCTGGGCGGACCGCGTGCCGCGGCCGCGCTCGATGCGCGACGGCGACTGGCTGGTCGGCTGGGGCTGCGCCGCCAGCGCCTACCCGGCCAACATCGGGGCGGGTGCCGCGCGCGTGCTGCTCGGCCCGGACGAACAGGCCACGGTGCAGATCGCAGCACACGACATCGGCAACGGGTCTCACACCATCATCGCCCAGACCGCGGCGGAAAAGCTGGGCCTGCGCCTGGAAGCGGTCACGGTGCAGCTTGGCGACAGCGACCTGCCGCCGGCGGGGCTGGCTGCCGGATCGAACCACGCATCCGGGATCTGCCACGCGGTCGCCCATGCCTGCGAGGACGTGCGGGCGCGCATCGCCGTCGCCGCGACCACCAGCAACGCCGGCCCGTTCGCAGGCCGCGACCCGTCGACGCTGGCCTTGGCGCAAGGCCAGCTGCTGGGAGCGGACGGCGTCACGGAGCCGCTGCGGGACGCCCTGGCGCGGGTGACCGGCGGCGCGCTGGAAGCCTATGCCGAGAACGTTCCCAAGGGCCTGCCGCCGGATTCCGTCGGCAAGCTGTACGCCGGGCAGATGGCGATCTCGCGCGGCAACCAGCGCGAGGACCTGACCGCCTATGCCTTCGGCGCGCAGTTCGTGGAGGTGCGCGTGCACGCGCGTACCGGCGAGGTGCGTGTGCCGCGGGCGGTGGGCGCGTTCGCGGCCGGGCGCATCATCAACCCGCGCACCGCGCACAGCCAGCTGATGGGCGGCATGATCTGGGGCATCAGCTCGGCGCTGCACGAGGCGACCGAGATCGACACGCGCGCCGCGCGCTACGTGAACGACAACATTTCCGAATACCTGATCCCGGTGAGCGCCGACGTGCGCACGATCGATGCGATCATCGTGCCGGAGCAGGACGGGCAGGTGAACCCGCTGGGAATGAAGGGGATCGGCGAGATCGGGGTGGTCGGCATGAACGCCGCGATCGCCAACGCGGTGTATCATGCCACCGGCCGCCGGATACGCGACCTGCCGATCCGGATCGAGGACCTGCTCTAGGATAGCATCCTTGCCATCTTGTCCGGACCTGAGCTGCGGCGCCGGCGACACCGCAGACGCCAATCTCGGCCGGCAGCTCGCCCTGCCGTGACCATCACACGGTTGAAGGAGAAGCGGGCGGTGCGCGAACACCAGATCCATGGTGCCCGTCCGCTGTCCGGAGCGGTCCGGCGCCTTCCCGATGCGGCGTTCCGCGACGATGGGGTCGCGCTCCTACGTCTTGCCAGCCCGTTGGACGCGCTCGCCGGCATTCGGAAGCGTCGCGCCGTGCGCGCCGTGCGCATCGAGGAACCCCGATCGAGGAGATGTCGGCTTCCGGCCCGGACCGTCAACGGCTCCCGACGGCAGCCCGGTAGGAGGGCACGTTCCAGTAGAAGGGACGGAACTCGACGATCCGGTCGCCGCGAACGCGGACCACCTGCGTCATGGGCAGATCGAGCATGGCGCCCGAGGCGCGGGAGCGGGTGACGAGGCGGCAGGTGATGATCACGGTGTCGTCCGCAACGAAGAAGCGCCGGTCCTTCACCTCCAGACGATCAAAGGCGGCGCTCATCGCTCGTGCCCAGTCCTCATATCCCCTATGGCCGTGGAACTCGCCGCCCCAGGGCAGGTCCGGCGACTGGTGCAGCACCACCTGCGGGTCGAGCGTCGCGGCCATGGGGGTGAAATCAGCGCCGGTAGCCGCGCCGCCCGCGCGCATGTAGTCGGCCTCCGCGGCATGGAACCGGCCGATCACCGCGACGGGGTCGCTCACAGCACGACCTCGCCGCCATCGGGATCGGCGCGGAACACCGCCTGGCCGCCGACGCGGAAGGTCGCGGCGGTGCCGAAGGTGTCCTCCATGAACTGCATAAAGGTCACGCGTCCATCGTGGACATGGGCCAGGATCGCGAAGGGCGAGGTCACCGCCTTGCCGAGCGTCGTGGAGCGGTAAGTAAACCGGCCGAACATCGCCACCTTGTCCGCGCCCTCGATCACGTCCTCAACCTGGAAGCCCTCGTTCGCCCAGTAGCGGCCGACGCGCGCGTAGGTGCTGACGATCGCCTCGGCGCCGTTCTGGCTGGTGCCAGCCCAGGGCATCAGCTTCTTGAGGTCGGGATTGTTGTGGCTGAGCGAGACGTAGGTGGCGTCCGGCGCCACCAGCGCCCGCACCGCGTCGCGGTCGGTCGGGTTGTCGAGGATCGCGCGAACCACTTCCGCGGGCGTCCTGGGCATCAGCGGTCTCCTGGGTTGAGTTCTGGACTGGTCATGCCAGATATGGTGGCGAGGCTGCCCTGCAAGGCCTCGCACCGCAACCTTGAGGAGACGAGCCATGAGCCTGGATCGAGAGGCGACGCAGGTGCGGGGTGGCCCGTGACTCCCATCCGGGCGGAGCTTGCCCGCTTCTATGAGGCGGAGGAGGCCTACATGGCGGCCGAGGCACCCGATTTCGCTCCCGTCGCCGCGACGCTGCATCCGGATTGCCTGATCCGCCAGCCGGACACGCTGCCCTACGGTGGCGCGTGGCGTGGCCACGCCGGGTTCGAGGCGTGGATGCGCAGCTTCCGCACGGCCTGGTCCGCGTTGTCGGTATGCGACCCGCGCGTCTTCGCGACAGAGGACGAAGCCGTGATCTTCAGCCGCTCGCATGTCCACGCCACCGCGCGTGCCACCGGCCGGCGGACGGACTGGCCGCTTCTCCAGCAGATCGAGCTGCGCGGCGGGCTGATCCTCACGCTGCAGCCGTTTCACTGGGACACCGCGGGGATGCTGTCCGCGCTGTCCGGGAAGGGCTGACGCGTGCGCCAAGGAGTGGCACTCGGCAGCGCGGCGACCCAGCTTCCGGCTGAAACACCTGGAGCAGGCGCCGCCGCACAAGGGAGGCTTGATGGCTCGCACTGGTCGACCGCGCAAGTTCGACAGGGATGAGGCCGTCGCCGCGGCGATGGAGCTGTTCTGGCGGCACGGCTTCGAGGGTGCTTCGCTTGAGCGGCTGCGCCAGGCCATGGGCGGCCTCTCGTCGGCGAGCTTCTACGCCGCCTTCGCCTCCAAGGAGGCGCTCTACCGCGAGGTCCTCGCGCGCTACCTCGACAGCCACGGGCACGTCCTCGACGCGTTGCGTGACGTGCGCCTGCCGCCGCGCGACCGGATCGAGCAGGCGCTGCGCCACTCGGTACGGATGCAGACGGACGCGTCGCACCCGTCCGGCTGCATGGTCACGCTTTCGGCCACGATCGGCTCCGCCGGGCTCGACCCGCTCCGGGCAGTCACCGCCGCCGAGCGGGCCGCCAATCGAGATGCCATCGCCGCATGCGTGCGCGCGGCGATGGGGACGGGCGAACTCAAGGCGGAGGCCGACGTGATCGGCATCACCGCGCTCTTCGACGGCCTGCTGGCCGGCTTCTCGGTCCAGGCCGTCGACGGCATGTCCCGGAGCGCCCTGGACGCGGCTGTCGGGCACGCTCTCGCCGCCTGGGACCAGGCGCGCCGGTCGTAGCGAGCGGTCGACAACCTCCAGTCGACGGTGTCGACGCGGTGAGATCCTGCGACCTCGGCAAGCGGAACGGCCAGGATGCCCCTGGAGTCGTTCTCCTCCTTCCGCTCGCCTGGCTCGGGCCCATCGCATGCCCTTGATGCGCGGCTGGCGCTTGTCGGCAGGTAAGGCATCCCGGCTGTTGCGGTTTCGCTGTCGCCAGGATGCGTCGTGCTGGCGCGGTCTCGGCTCTGCCGCCTCGTTGGCACGAAGCGGCCGGCAGGCTGGTTGCCGGACACCAGAAAGCCGACCCGCGCGGCCGCCAGAGGCACGCCAGAAACTCGCAGGTTGCCGTTGGATGCCGGCCTGCGGAGGGGAGCATGCGCGTGAACCGAAGGCCTCCGGGCGGATCAGGACGCAGCGGCACGAGATGTCATGGCAGTTGTCGACGGCGTGATCGATGCGGTAGGCGCGCACGGCGACGCCGGCCAGGGTTCCCCTGGTGGCAAGAATGCCGGCCTGACACGGAAGGGGCACCTTCCGCAGGCCGGGACCCGGCCGCGACAGTGCCGAGCACAGGATGTCGCGACGACTGCCGACGAGAAGATGCCCGGGCTGGGCGGCCGCCGCGCCGCCCCTCCACCGACTAGTTGATGCGCTCGCCGTGCAGGGTCATGTCCAGGCCCTCCACCTCGTAGTCGCTGCTGACGCGCAGGCCGATGGTCAGGTCGATGATCTTGAGCAGCACGAACGAGAGGACGCCGCTCCAGATCAGGGTGACGCACACCGCCTTGGCCTGGATGATCAGCTGGGCGAACGAGCCCACCGTGCCGCCCGGCGCCGCGTCGGTCGCGGACAGGGGACCATAGGCGAACACGCCGGTCAGAAGCGCCCCGATGATGCCGCCGACGCCGTGCACGCCGAAGCAGTCCAGGCTGTCGTCATAGCCGAGCGCATGCTTGAGCGTGGTGGCGGCGAAGTAGCAGCCGATGCCGGCGGCCAGTCCGATGATGATGGACGGTCCCGGCAGCACGAAGCCCGAGGCCGGGGTGATGGCGACCAGCCCCGCCACCGCGCCGGAGATGATGCCGAGCACAGTCGGCTTGCCCTTGACGATCCACTCCACGAACATCCAGCCCAGCGCGGCTGCGGCGGTGGCGATCTGGGTGGCGGCCATGGCCATGCCGGCGCGGCCGTTGGCGCCGACCGCGGAGCCGGCGTTGAAGCCGAACCAGCCGACCCAGAGCAGGGACGCGCCGATCACCGCATAGGTGAGGTTGTACGGCGCCATGTCGTCGTGGCCGTAGCCCTTGCGCTTGCCGAGCACGATCGCGCACATCAGGCCGGCGATGCCGGCGTTGATGTGCACCACGGTGCCGCCGGCGAAGTCGATCGCGCCGAACGCGCCGACCC
>CAXTCK010000101.1:0-11922 GCA_964242425.1 uncultured Acetobacteraceae bacterium
CCCCCCCCGGGATCGAACCCTGGGCACGCGATCCAGTCCCGCCCGCTTGACCATGCTCGGGCCGCCCGGGTAATTGTTCCGCTATCGATCGAAACACACCATTCTGCCGCGAGCAGGCGACCATGATCTCCCGCACTCTATCGGTCCTGCTGCTGGCAGCCCTTCCGACCGCGCTCGTGGCCGGCTGTGCCGCCACGGAGCCACGCGGCTGCAGGGTCGAGACCGTCGCCGACCTCCCGCTCCTGCCCCATTCCGGGATCACCGCGGTGGCGGCCACGCTGCAGAACCAGAGGGTCGCGCTGCTGATCGACACCGGCGCCTTCGTCTCGACGGTGTCGCGCGACGGCGCCCAGCGCTTCGACCTGCGCCCGGGCGCCGATGCCCATTTCATCAACATCAGCGGCATCGGCGGCGTCACCTTCGCCCCGATTGTCACCGTGCACGATCTCGGCCTCGGCCACGGCCTCGCGCACAGCCTCGACCTGCCGGTCGCCGGGAACTTCCCCGCGCCGATCGACGGCCTGCCGGTGGTCGCGACGTTCGGCGCCGACTTCCTGTCCAACTACGACGTCGACGTCGACCTGCCCCGGCAGCATTTCGCCCTCTACAAGGCGGAAGGCTGCGACACCGCGATGCAGCCGTTCGATCCCCCCTATCTCGAGGTGCCGTTCCGCGTCGAGGACGAGCACGTCGTACTCGACATCAAGCTGAACGGCCGTCCCATGACCGCCATGCTCGACACCGGCGCGTCGTCCACCGTGATCGACCGCAGGGACGCGCTTGCCGCCGGCGTCAACCTGGACGGCCTGGCCGCGGACCCGGTCCACCACGGCACCGGCATCGACTCGCGACCGGTCGAAGTGCATCGGCACCGGTTCGACAGCCTGGAAGTGGGCGACGAGCGCCTGAACAACTTCCGGCTCGGCGTCGCGGACTTCCAGGGCGGCAGGACGCTGCTCGGCCGGGACTTTTTGCGCGTCAACCGCGTTCTGATCTCCTATCCGCGACGGATGCTGTTCATCCAGCCGGCCGCCCCCGGCCCGCACTAGCCGCCCGACCCGCCGGCACCCCGGCCGCATGGCGCAGATCCGCCACCAGCGTCACCCCAAGTGTTTGGGTTGCTTTCCAGAGCGGCCGCATCGTCCGGATCAGCTTCGCCTGCGTGGCCGGGTTGTCCTTGTTCTGCGTCAGGCCGATCAGGTCGTGGGTCAGGCCCTGGCTGAAGGTCAGGAACCGGGCGACCCGAAACGGCAGGTCGCCGCCCAGGTTGCCGAGCTGCCCCGCGTAGGACAGCGTGATAGCCTGGAACGGCGCGTTCTCGTCGATCAGGGCCACGAACTCGACGTGTCGTCCCGCATCCAGATCCGGCAGCGCCCCCCACAGCTCTTCCGTCATCTGCCGCATCTCGATCAGCCCCAGCAGCGCGTCAACAGCACCCGCCAGCGCCAGCGCCATCCCCATCCGGTCCCGGCGCCGCTTGTAGGCCTCCACCGCCAGGCCGCCGCCGAAGATGGCGATCGCGGTGGCGATGCTGCCGAACAGCGCAGCGAGGGTCGGCGTCAGTGTCACGGGCTGCTGTCCTCGGCGACGTGGCTGCTCCCAGGCGCGACCGGACCCGCACAAGCGCTGCCCGGAAGCCGACGGCGTGCCAGATTTCGAGGCCGCCGTCATCTTCGGCGGGCACATCCTGTTCAGGCCACACGCACCTTCGAGATGAAGCTGTTGACCTCGACCGACAGCATCTCGGCCTGCCGCGACAGGTCGCCCGCCGCATTCAGCACCTCGCTCGCCGCCGCACCCGTGTCGTTCGCGGCACGGCTGACGCCGGAGATGTTGCTGGTCACCACCTGCGTGTTCGCCGCCGTCTGCTGCACGTTGCGCGCGATCTCGGATGTTGCGGCTCCCTGCTGCTCCATCGCGGCCGCGATCGAGTTGGTGATCGCGCCCACTTCCTCGATCAACCCGCCGATCTCGTGGATCGCCTCGACGGCGCCGCTGCTCGCCTGCTGCACCTGCGCGATCTGGGCGGCGATCTCGTCGGTAGCGCGCGCGGTCTGCTGCGCCAGGCTCTTCACCTCCGACGCCACCACCGCGAAGCCCTTGCCCGCATCCCCAGCCCGTGCCGCCTCGATGGTGGCGTTCAGCGCCAGCAGGTTGGTCTGGCTGGCGATGCTGGTGATCAGCTCCACCACCTTGCCGATTCGCCCGGCACTTTCCGAAAGCGCGCGCACGGTGTCGTCGGTGCGCCGCACGCTGCCCACCGCGCGGCCAGTAAGATTCGCCGAGCTCGTCACCTGGTGGTTGATCTCGGCGATCGAGGAGGACAGCTGCTCCGCCGCCGCGGCCACCGTCTGCACGCCGGCGCTCGACTCCTCCGCCGCGCGCGCCACCGCAATCGCCTGTTCGTCGGTCTGGGCAGCACTCCCTGTCATGGACGAGGCGGTCGTTTCCATCTGCGAGGACGCCGACGCTAGGGTGGCGATGGTGCCGCCGACCTGCCGCTCGAACTCCGACACCAGGCCCTCCAGCCGGATGCTGCGCTGCTGGCGTCCGGCATGCTCCGCCTGCTGCTCGACGGAGAGCCGGTCCGCCTCCGTCATGCTGTTCTTGAACACCTGCACCGCCGCCGCCATCGCCCCGATCTCGTCGCCGCGGCCGATGCTTGGCACCGCGACCGTCAGGTCGTGACCCGCCAGCCGACGCATGGCGCCCGTCATCACCGCGATCGGCCGAGCGATGTGCCGGATCAACACGAGCGCTGTTCCCACGCTGAGCAGCAGCACGAGCCCGATCCCGATCCCGATGAACACCCGTGCCGTCGCATAGCTGCTACGGCTCAGCTCGCCGTACGCCTGCCCCTTCTTCTCGTTGTAGCCCAGGTCCCACTGCAGCAGGTCCAGCAGCACGTTGTAGTGTATCGATGAGGTCGTCATGAAGTAGTCGTGCGCGTCCCCGTCCTGCCCGTTCTCCTTGAACTTCTGCAGCGCCGCGATGTCCGCGCGGTATTGCAGCCAGGTGGTGTCGAAGACGGTGATGAAACGCTGCCGTTCTTCGCCCCGGTCGATTGCGGGGTCGTAGCCTGCCCGCTGCTGGCCCAGGGTCGCGATCGCGCCACGCAGCGACTTCGTGACTGCGGCGCGCTCGTCATCGCTGGCCGCCATCATCATCTGCGACTCGGCGCGGTACACGTTCTGCAACGCCAGCTCCAGCCCCGCCGCCTTCAGCGTGCTGGGCAGGTAGTGGTCCCGGATCGCCACCACCGCGCTGTTGGT
The DNA here is from genome assembly GCA_964242425.1 of uncultured Acetobacteraceae bacterium. Lineage (GTDB taxonomy): Bacteria > Pseudomonadota > Alphaproteobacteria > Acetobacterales > Acetobacteraceae > Lichenicola. The sequence goes on from CAXTCK010000101.1 coordinate 3,273, forward strand.
CCGGGCGAGCCGCTCCAGCGAGAACAACCCGAGCATGACCGACAACACGGTCAGTACTGCGAACCCCCCGCTCAGCTTCGCGCCGAGCCCGACGCTGCGCTGTCGCCTGACGGCATGCGGATACTGGTTGCTCGCGATCATGGCCGATACACCCCGTTGCGCCGCAAACCATCGGCCCGAAAGGTTGACGATCGGTTGACTGCCGCCCCGCCTATGTCTCCGGCCGCAGCGCCGCCCGGAACGCCCGCGCCAGCCCGTCCGGATCGCGCAGGTTCAGGTCGCGCTGCGGGAACGGGAACCCGATCCCCGCCATGTGGAACAGGTCCCATACCCGCAGCAGCACGTCGCTCCGGACGTTCGCCGTTCCTCCTCGCGGATCGGCGATCCAGAACCGCAGCTCCAGCTCCACCGCGCTGTCGCCGAGTCCGGTGAGCAGGCACACCGGCTTCGGCTCTCCCAGCACCCGCTCCACTCCTTCCGCCGCCTCGATTGCCAGCCGGATCGCCGCATGAACGTCGGCGTCGTAGGAGATCCCGAACCCCACATGCAGCCGCACCAGGTCGTCCGAGTAGCTCCAGTTCACCACCTGCTGGGTGATCAGGTCCTCGTTCGGGATCAGGTATTCCGTCCCGTCCCGAGTCACCACCGACACGAACCGGGCGTTGAGCCGGGTGATCCACCCGTATGTGCTGCCGATCTCGATCACGTCGCCCGGCTTGATCGACCGGTCCAGCAGCAGGATCACCCCGCTGACCAGGTTCGACACCACCTTCTGCAAGCCAAAGCCGACGCCGACGCCGATCGCGCCCGAGAACACCGCGAATGCCGTCAGGTCGATCCCGACCGAGCTCAGTGCCACCACCACCGCCAGCGTCAGCAGCGTCGCGCGCGCCAGCTTCGACGCCAGCACCCGCACCGATGGCGTGATCTCCGCCGCTCGTTCCAGCCGGCTCTCGATCACGTGCGACACGAGGTTCGCCGCCCACACCAGCCCCGCCAGCAGCAGCACGCCCTTGATCAGCAGCAGCACGCTGAGCCTGAGCGTGCCGATGGTGAACGCCATCGTTCCCAGCAGCGCGACCGTGGGCCCGATCAGCCCGGCGATGTTCAGCGCCGCCACGATCCACGCAGCACCCGCGAACAACCGTGCCAGCTGCGGGCTCCGCACCAGCCCGGAGCTTACCCGGATGATAATCCACGCCAGCACCAGGCTTTCCACCAGCCACAGCAGCCGCGGTGCGGTGCCGGCTGCCTCGAACGCCCGCTCCTCGAACCACACCAGCAGGATCAGCAGCAGCCACGGCAGCGCGTCCACCAGCCCCGCCAGCACCCGCCTGACCGGCACCACCGTCAGCCGCGCGATCGCCGGCACCAGCCGCCGCACCAGCGGCCGCCCCACCGCCCGGCTCAGCAACCACCCGGCCACCGCAGCCGCCAGCTGCGCCAGGCTCGACCACACCAGGACGTTGCGTGTGAGCCAAGCCACCGCGTCTCGGGTGGCGTCGTGCAGCAGGAGAAGGGCGGACTGGGTCGTCATCCCGCCACTTGACCCAAACCTGCGAGCCTGTCGAGGCAGCCCGGGACGCGACGCCGCCTCGTCCGCCGCTCCAGGGCCAGACACCGGGGATCAGCGGCACCGAGCAGCCTCAGCGCAATCGATCCTCGTCGGTCGCGGACGATCGGAAAGATTTACATCGCCGCGTGCAGCTGCGGGTCAGCGCTTCGGCATCAACACGTTGATGCAGCTGTAATCAACAGTGGAACCTATCAAGATTGCTCAGCACCAATTTACTTAAAAATGAAGGCGCTTGCTGCAGTTCCGGTGATTGAAGTGGTGATCGGTTGACGTGCAGACGATTGGCGCATCGAAGAAGTTGGCTTTCTGCGCAACCAAGAACAATCGAAGCCTATTGCTCAACGCAATTCTAAGAGCAAGTGCCGCACACCTCAGATATCCGCATACACATGCGTCTCCGCCTCCCCACCCGGATGCGTCACCGCCCCCAGATACGCCGGCCCCACCAGCTGCGCGAACTTCCAGATCGCCCCGCTCTGGTAGTCCGTCTTCCGCGGCCGCCACGCCGCCCGACGCTCCACCAACTCCGCCTCCGTCAGCGCCACCTCGATCGTCCCTTCCGTCGCGTCGATGGTGATCCGGTCCCCATTGCGCAGCAGCGCGATCGGCCCGCCTTCCGCCGCCTCCGGCCCCACGTGTCCGATGCAGAACCCGCGCGTTCCTCCTGAGAACCGCCCGTCGGTGATCAGCGCAACCTTGTCTCCCATGCCCTGGCCATAGATCGCCCCGGTGGTGGACAGCATCTCGCGCATCCCGGGCCCGCCCTTCGGCCCCTCGTAGCGGATCACGATCACGTCCCCGGCCTTGTAGCCGCCGACCTGCACCGCCGCGAACGCATCCTCCTCGCAGTCGAAGCAAAGTGCCGCCCCCTCGAAGCGACGCTCCTTCATCCCCGCCACCTTCACGATCGCCCCGTCTGGCGCCAGGTTGCCCTTCAGCCCCACCACGCCGCCGGTGGTCGTGATCGCCTGCGCCACCGGATAAACCACGTCCTGGTCACGCGGAAACTCGACGCCTTCCAGGTTCTGCTTCAGCGTCCGCCCGCTCACCGTCATGCAGTCGCCGTGCAGCAGCCCGCCATCCATCAGCGACTTCAGGATCACCGGGATGCCGCCGATCCGGTGCACGTCCAGCGCCACATACTTGCCGCCCGGCTTCAGGTCGGCGATGTACGGCGTGCGCCGCATGATCTGCGCCACGTCGTCCATGGTGAAGCGCAACCCCGCCTCGTGCGCGATCGCCGGCAGGTGCAGCGCCGCGTTGGTCGAGCCGCCCGTCGCGCCGACTACCACCGCCGCGTTCTCCAGCGCCTTCATCGTCACGATGTCGCGCGGCCGGAGGTTGTGCTCCAGCAGCCGCATCACCGCCCGCCCGCTTTCCACCGCGAACCGGTCCCGCTCCTCGTACGGCGCCGGCGACCCGGCCGAGCCCGGCAGCGCCAGCCCCATCGCCTCGCTCACCGTCGCCATGGTGTTGGCGGTGAACTGCCCGCCACACGCCCCCGCCGACGGGCAGGCGGCGCATTCCAGCTCGTACAGGTCCTCGTCCGACATGTTGCCGGCCGCGTGCTGCCCCACCGCCTCGAACACGTCCACCACCGTGACGTCGCGGCCCTTGAACTTGCCCGGCAGGATCGAGCCGCCATACATGAACACCGCCGGCACGTTCAGCCGCAGCATCGCCATCATCATCCCCGGCAGCGACTTGTCGCAGCCGGCCAGCCCCACCAGCGCGTCATAGCTGTGCCCGCGCATGGTCAGCTCCACCGTGTCCGCGATCGCGTCGCGCGACACCAGCGACGACTTCATCCCCTGGTGCCCCATGGCGATGCCGTCCGTCACCGTGATGGTGGTGAACTCCCGCGGCGTCCCGCCTGCCTCGTCCACGCCCTTCTTCACCGACTGCGCCTGACGGCTCAGCGAGATGTTGCACGGCGCGGCCTCGTTCCAGCACGTCGCCACCCCCACCAGCGGCTGGTGGATCTGCTGCTCCGTCAGCCCCATCGCATAGTAGTACGACCGGTGCGGCGCCCGCCCCGGCCCTTCCGTCACGTGCCGCGACGGCAGCCTGTTCTTGTCCCACTGCGTCATGACGCGCCTCTCCTACCCGATCCGACGCAGCGCCGCGTCCAGCCGTGCCGTTTCCCGCTGGAACGTGGCCAGCCGTTCCCGATTCTCGTCCACCACTTCCGGCTTGGCCCGCGCCACGAAGTCCGCGTTGCCGAGCTTCCGCTCCACCTTCGCCGCCTCGTCCACCGCCCGCGCCCGCTCCTTCTCCAGCCGCGCCCGCTCGGCCTGGAGGTCGATCACCCCCGCCAGCGGCAGCAGCAGCGTCGCCTCGTCCACCACCGCCTGCGCCACCTCGCCCGGCACCTCGCCGTCCAGCACCGACACGCCGGACACCCGCGCCATCCGCCCGATCGCCTCGCCCCAGGCGTCCGCCCGCGCCACCGTCTCCGGGCTCGCGTCGCGCAGCCACACCGGCGTCACCTTGGACGGCGGCACGTTCATCTCCGCCCGCACCGCGCGGATCTCGCCGATGAACCGCGTCACCCAGTCCAGCTCGCGCGCGATCTCCGTCGCCCCGTCGAGCCGCTCCGCCTCCGGCCAGGGCGCCACGATCAGGCTTCCTTCCGCCCCAAACCCGAACGCCGCCCACACCGTCTCCGTCACGAACGGCATCACCGGATGCAGCAGCCTCAGCACCATCCCCAGCACGTGCGCCGTCGCCGCCCGAAGCTCCACCGCTTCCGACGTCTCGCCCGCGTTGAACACGGGCTTTGCGAACTCCAGGAACCAGTCGCAGAACCGGTTCCACGTGAAGCGATAGACCGCCGCCGCATACTCATCGAAACGATACGCTTCCAGCGCCGCTTCCGCCTCCGCCACCGCCCCCGCCGCCTCGTCCAGGATCCAGCGCGCCAGCCGCCCTTCCGCCGCCTCCGGCCGGAACCCGTCCAACGGCCTCACGCCGTTCATCTCGCAAAACCGCGCCGCGTTCCAAAGCTTGGTCACGAACGAGCGGTACTCCTCCACCCGCCTCGCCCCCAGCTTCACGTCGCGCCCCTGCCCCGTCAGCGCGCAGACCGTGAACCGCAGCGCGTCCGCCCCGTAGCTGTCGATCAGCTCCAGGGGATCGATCCCGTTGCCCTTGCTCTTGGACATCTTCTGCCCACGCTCGTCCCGCACCAGCCCGTGGATCACCACCTGCCGGAACGGTACCGCGTCCATCAGGTGCAGCCCCATCATCATCATCCTGGCCACCCAGAAGAAGATGATGTCGAATCCGGTTACCAGCACGTCGGTCGGATAACGCCGTGCCAGCTCCTCCGTCCGCTCCGGCCATCCCAGGGTCGAGAACGGCCACAACGCCGACGAGAACCACGTGTCCAGCACGTCCTCGTCCTGCATCAGCACCACCGTGCTGGCATAATGAGCTAACGCCAGCTCCAACGCTTCCGACTCGTCATGGGCCACGAACACGTGCCCGTCCGGCCCATACCAGGCCGGGATCCGGTGCCCCCACCACAGCTGCCGGCTGATGCACCAGGGCTGGATTTCCCGCATCCAGCTGAAGAACGTGTTCTCCCACTGCCTCGGCACGAACTCGACCCGGCCTTCCTCCACCGCCGCGATCGCCGGCCCCGCCAGCTTAGCCGCGTCGCAGTACCACTGGGTCGTCAGCCGTGGCTCCACCACCGCCCCGCCGCGTTCGGCATGCGGCACCTGGTGCACGTGCGCCTCGACCTTCTCCAGCAGCCCCAGCCGCTCCAGCTCGGCCACGATCGCCGCCCGCGCCGCTTCCCGCGTCTGCCCCGCGAGCGCCCGCACGAACCCGGGATCGGCCAGCCCCGGCACCGCCCGCAGCTCCGCCTCGACCTCGTCCAGCACCACGCGCGCCTGCTCGTCCAGCACCGACGGCATCGCCAGCCCGTGACGCTGCGCCACCGCGAAATCGTTGAAATCGTGCGCCGGCGTGATCTTGACCGCGCCTGTGCCCTTTTCGGGATCGGAATACGCATCCGCCACCACGGGCACCCGGCGCCCGGTCAGTGGCAGCACCACGAACCGCCCGACCAGATCGGCATGGCGCCCATCCTCCGGATGCACCGCCACTGCCGTGTCGCCCAGCATGGTTTCCGGCCGGGTGGTCGCGACGCTCAGGAACCGCCCCTCCTCGCCGTCAACCGGATACCGGATCGTCCACAGGTGTCCGCGCACCTCCCGGCTTCCCACCTCCAGGTCCGAGATCGCCGAGCGGAACGACGGGTCCCAGTTCACCAGCCGCCTGGCCCGGACGATCAGCCCCTCGCGGTGCAGCCGGACGAACACCTCGCGCACCGCCGCCGACAGGCCCTCGTCCATGGTGAAGCGCTCGCGCGACCAGTCCAGCGACGCGCCCAGTCGACGCAGCTGCTGCGTGATGCCGCCGCCGGACTGCGCCTTCCATTCCCACACCCGCTCGACGAACGCGTCCCGCCCCAGCTCGGACCGCCGGACGCCCTGCGCATCGAGCTGCCGCTCCACCACCAGCTGCGTCGCGATGCCCGCATGGTCGGTGCCCGCCTGCCACAATGCGTCCCGCCCCTGCATGCGCCGCCAGCGGATCAGGATGTCCTGCAGGGTCATGGTCAAGGCATGGCCCATGTGCAGGGTGCCGGTGACGTTCGGCGGCGGGATCATGATGGTGAAGGGCGCGGCCCCGCCATCCGACCCGGCGGCAAAGCGGCGCTCGGCTTCCCAGATGGCGTACAGGCGGGGCTCCGCCGCCGCGGCATCGAAGTTCTTGTCCAGCATGCGGACGAACCTAGAGGCTCGGGCGCGGCCCCGGAAGACGCCGGCGCGCATGCGCCGCGCGCGCCGGGTTCATGCCCGGGCGTCGCCGCCTGGCGGAGTCTGCGATCAGCCCGGCCGGACCAGCCGCTCGATCTCCTGTCGCACCACCCGCTCCACCAGCTCCGGCAGGTTGGCGTCCAGCCAGGCCTTGAGCTGCCCGCGCACCTCGTCGCGCGCGATGTCCTCGAGCGTCAGGCCGCCGGACCGCGCCACGCGCATCTCGCTCGCGGCGGTCGGCTCAGGCTTGATCGCGTTCTGCAACGCCGCGAAAGCCTGTGCCGTGGCGACGCGCGTCTGCGGCGCCAGCAGGGTGTCGTCCTCCGGCTCGTCGAGCAGGGAGCGGGTCGGATAAGGCGACAACTCAGGCGGTGCCGGCACGACAGGAACCGGCACGGCCGGAACCGGCGCCGCCACCACCGCCGGCTGCGGCCTGGGTGGCGGCGGCTCCGGGTCGTCGAACAAGGCGGCGGCGAGGGCCGCGGCCGACTGGGCCGCGCTTGGCTGGTGGGAGCCGGCGGTCATCCGTGCCTCCTCGAGTGGGTGCTGCTGCAACATCATGGAGGGCTCCAGCACCAGGAGCTCGTCCTCTTCCTCGGCGGAAGCCACCGACGGCTCGAGCGGCTGTACGGCGGTCGACTCGTCCTCGCGTATGATCCGTCGGATCGAGGCGAGGATCGTCTCCATCGAACCGTCGCCGTCGGGCAGGTCAGCGGATCCTGCCACCGCTCAGCGTCCCGGCTGGCTGACGGCGTAGTCGTTGATGCCGAAGGCGCGGTCCTTCACCGCGTTGTAGTACGCGGTCTCGTCATAGAGCGGCACCGGCAGCCGGAGGTCGCGCGCGGTCAGCCGCCCGATCGCCGCCGCCACGCCGTAGGAGCTCAGCACCAGGCTGCTCAGGCTCTGCACCAGCGCCACCTGCGCGGTGAGCAGCGTCTGTTGCTGCTGCAGCACCTCCAGCGTGGTGCTGGTGCCGACGATCGCCTGACGCTCCACGCCGTCAAGGGCGATGATATTGGACTGGATCGCGGTGCGGTTGCTGTCGATCGACGCTTTGTAGGACAGCAGGCTCTGCCAGTTGGAGATCGCCAGCTCGGCGGCGCTGCGGCGCTGCACGTCCACCTGGCGCCGCCCCTGCTGCGCGGTCTGCTTGGCCTGGCGCACGGCGGCATACTCGGCGCCGCCCTGGTAGATCGGCACGGTCAGCGTCAGCAGCCCCTCGCTGAGGAAGGAGCGTTCGAGCGGCAGGCCCTGATCCGCCTGGTTGATGTATTGCCCCTGCAGGTTGAGCTTCGGCAGCAGCGCCGACATCGCCACGTCCACCGCATCCTTGTCGGATGCCTCGGTGAACAGGGCGTTGACGACGTTCGGGTTGTTCGAAACCGCGACCGACACCGCCTCGCCCTGGTTGCGCACCGGCAGCACCAGCGGCTGCGGCGGGATCAGGTTGGGCGGCGGCGGCGTGCCGACCTGCTGGGTATAGGTGGCCTGGGCGGTCTGCAGCGTGCCCTCGGCCTGCTGCCTTGTGGCGCGCGCGCTGGCCAGCGCTGCCTCGGCCTGCGCCACGTCGGTGCGAGTGATCTCGCCGACGCGGAACCGGTCGTTGGTGGCACGGAGCTGTTCTTCCAGCACCTTTTCGTTGTTGATCTGCAGCTGCAGCAGCTGCTGGTCCTCGATCACGCCGACATAGGCGCTGACCACGTTGGCGAACACCTGCTGCTCGGTGGAGATCAGGTTGGCACGCTCAGCCATCACCCGGTTCACCGCCTGGTGCGTCTGCCCGGTGGTTCGGCCGCCTGCGTAAAGGGGCTGCACCGCCGACAGGCTGGTGGTGTAGCCGCGCAGGCCGTGCAAGGGCGTAGACGGTATCGGTACCTGTTGAGCCAAGCCCTGCTGGTTGAACCCGTTCTCAAGACCGGCACTCGACGCTCCGGTCTCCAGCGTCCCGCTCGTGGTCACGGAGATGGTCGGGCGCCAGCCCGCGACGGCCGTCGGCACGTTCTCGTCGGTGGCGCGCAGGTTCGCCCGCTCGGCCTGCAGCGTCGGGTTGGTCAGGTAGGCCGACGCCAGCGCTTCCTGCAGCGTGTGCGGAACAAAGCTCGGTATACCGCTGCCGTCGTACTTCTGCGCCAACGCCGTCGTGCCGTACAGCATGGCAACCAGTCCCACGCCCAGGCCTCTGTTGATCGGCATACGCACCCTCTCCGTCACATCACCGGCATCGGCCGGAACTTCCGCCGGA
>CAXTCK010000102.1:0-4025 GCA_964242425.1 uncultured Acetobacteraceae bacterium
GATGCCGATCTCGGCGCCGAAGCCGAACTCGCCCCCGTCGCAGAACTGCGTGGACGCGTTCCACATCACCACCGCGCTGTCGGTGCCGGACAGGAACGCGGCCGCCGCCGCCTCGTCCGCGGCGACGATCGCTTCCGTGTGGCCGCTGCCGTGCTGGGCGACGTGCGCGAGTGCGGCGTCGAGGTCCGGCACCACCGCCACCGACAGCACCGAATCCAGCCATTCGGTGTCGAAGTCGTTGGGTCCCGCGGCGGCAAGGTCGGGCACGATCGCACGTGCCGCCGCGTCGGCGCGGAAGTCGCAGCCCAGCGCCCGCAGGTCGTCCACGATCAGCGGCAGCAGGCTCGGCGCCAGCCCGGCGTCGATCAGCAGGGTTTCAGTGGCGCCGCAGATGCCGGTGCGGCGCATCTTGGCGTTGGCCACCACGCGCCGGGCCATGTCAGGGTCGGCGGAGCGGTGCACATAGGTGTGGCAAAGCCCTTCTGCGTGCGCCAGCACCGGCACCCGTGCCTCGCGCTGCACCCGTTCTACCAGCGACCGGCCGCCGCGCGGGATGATGAGGTCAATCAGGCCGGCCGCCCCCAGCATGGACGCGACATGCGCACGGTCCGCGTCGGGCGCCACCTGCACGCACGCCCTCGGCAGCCCGGCCTGGTCCAGCCCCTGCAGCATGGCGTCGTGGATCGCGCGCGCGCTGTGCAGGCTGTCCGAGCCGCCGCGCAGGATCACCGCGTTGCCCGACTTCAAGCACAGCCCGGCCGCGTCCGCGCCGACATTGGGCCGGCTTTCATAGATCATGCCGATCACGCCCACCGGCGTCGCCACGCGTCGCAGGCGCAGGCCGTTCGGCCGTGTCCATTCGGCGAGCACGCGGCCGGTCGGGTCGGGCAGTGCTGCGATCTCCTCCAGACCGCGCGCCATCGCCTCGATGCGGTCCGGCGTCAGCGTCAGCCGGTCGCGGAAGGCGGCACCGGCGCCGGACGCCGCCAGGTCACGGGCGTTGGCGGACAGGATGTCCACGGCGCCGCGACGCAGCGACGCCGCCGCCGCACGAAGCGCCCGGTCGCGGAGCGCCGGCTCGGACCGTGCCAGCGCCCGCGCCGCCGTTCGCGCCTCGGCTCCCGCCCGGTCGAGCCAGGCCGACGGCGGCAATGCCCCATCCGGCTGCGATGTCGTGCCCGGCTGGGCGTCCATGCCGCAGAACCCCGCCGGTCAGCCCAGCTTGACCTGCACCAGCTGAGCCAGGTCGCCGACGTTCTTGAGCTGGTCCACCTCGCGCGAGCGCAGCTTGATGCCGAAATGCTGCTCCACGCCCAGGATGATGGTGACCATGCGCACCGAGTCCCAGCCCGGCACCTGCTCCGCCGACAGCGTTGGCGTCAGGACGAGGCTGTCGTCGCCGAACACGTCGTGGAACACCTCGGTCAAGCCATCGTAGATCGCCGCTTCCGTTGCCACGTTTCTGCTTCCTTCGCGTCAGGCGCCTTCGCTCACGTCCATGTAGCTGTCCGGCGCCACGAAGTCATGCAGCGGCAGCACGGAGACGTGGCCGCCATCCGGCCGCTGCGCCGCGTCGCGGAAGCCGAGCTTCGCATAGTGCTCCGCCACCATGGCGTTCTTGGCCGTCGGCACGTACTCGCCCACCAGCTCGGTGGCGCCCAGCGCCTGCGCCTGCGCGGCCAGCAGCGCCAGCGTCGCCTGCTCCACCCCCCGTCCCAGCACCCGGCACGACATCAGCCAGGTCTCGATATGACAGCGCCTCGCCTCGTCCACCCGGCCGGCCACCACCGCGATGATGCCGTTGTCGCCGAACCGGTCCGCCAGGCGCAGCTGCAGCCCGAACGCCCGGGCGTCCTCCATCAGCGCCAGCACCTCCGCCTCGGTGGTGCGCCGGGTGGTGAGGTTGAACTGGTTGGTCTTGTTGATCAGCTGCACGATGCGGCCAAGGCCGATGCGATCGAACCGGCGCCACACCAGCCGCATCTCCAGCGAGCGCAGGTAGGACGGCAGGTCGGTGGCCTCGCCGGCCAGCGCCGCCCGTTCGACGTTGGCGCGATACGAGCCGGTGCGCGCGCGGTCTTCCTCCGTGATCGACACCGCTTCGAAATATCCCGCGTCCGCCAGCGCCTGCGGCATCAGCGCCGGGTCGTCCTCCGGCACCTCCGGCACTGCCACCTCGGGCAGCTCGGCGCGTATGAGGTTGCGCTCGAACGGGTTGTCGTCGAGGAACACCAGGCTGTCGACGCCGATGTTCAGCTCGCGCGCGATGCGGCGAAGGTTGGTCGCCTTGTCGTCCCAGTTGGCGACGAAGCAGGAGATGTCCGATCGCTTCAGCAGCATCTCCGGATGGCGCTCGAACGGCGACAAGGCGTTGGCCTCGTCGTTCTTGGAGCACACCGCCAGGATCACGCCGCGCGCCGCCAGCGCCCGCGCATGGGCCTGCACCGCCAGGAACGCCTCGCCCAGCGCCGAGCCCTGGCCGACCGCGATGCCTTCCAGCCCGTCATCGCCGATCACGCCGCCCCACAGGGTGTTGTCCAGGTCCAGCACCAGGCACTTGGCCGAGCGTCCCTGCAACGCCGCCAGCAGCCGGCCGACCAGGTCGCCATAGACCGGGGCCGCCACCGGGGAGATGTCCTGCTTGGCGCGGTGCCACAGCACCGGGTCGTGCCAGGAAGCGATGCCGTCCCTGGCCGCGACGCGGTCGAGCGACAGCAGGTGCACGCCCGCCGCGTCCGCCGCCGCCGGCAGCGCCTCGTTCAGCCGCGCCACCAGTGCTGCAGCCGATCCGGGCAGCCGCTGCTCGTTGCTGCCCATCAACGCCGGCAGCGTCGGCAGCACGGTCTGCTGGATCACCGAGGCGCCGATCGCCTGCGCCGCCTTCCAGCAGCGCTGCATCCGGCCGAGGCATTCCTGCAGCGCCCGCTCGGAGCCCGCCGCGTCGGCGGCCGGATCAAGCCCTGCAGAAACGTGGCGCGCGTCGAAGGCGAGCAGCACTAGGTCGGGACGAAAGCGGTGCAGCGCCGAGTCCGGATCGTCCAGCTCCTGCGCATACTGGCCGTACTCGCCCTCGTGCACGGCGACCGGGATGTTCCGGCGCAGTCCCGCCACCCGGATCGAGGGCGGCAAATGCACGGTGGTGGCCGATCCCAGCACCGCCAGGCGCACCGGCCGGGTCGGCAGCCCGGCCGGCGGCACGCTCCCGAAATGCCGCAACAGCAGCCGGTCCAGCCGCTCGGTCTTGAGGAAGTCCAGCTTCTGATTGGCCAGCGCCGCCAGCTCCGCCCAGCCGACCGCTTCCGCCGCCTCCAGCACGCGGAGCCTCGCCGCGAAGCCAGCCGGCTCGGGCAGCCAGGAAAGACCAGGAACGGCCAACACGTCCTCCACCGATCATGCAGCCGGCATCCTTTCGGGTCCGGGTCGGGGCGTCAATCGGAAGGCGGGTCGTCCGGACCCGTCGCAGGCCGACCGGTCCTGGTCCCCAACGTGTCACGTCGGCGTGGCCCGGCGTGGACGGAACTGGACTTTTTTAGATGTCTCTCGGTATTCGAAGCGATCGACCGGCCTGAATGCCATTCACGGAGATCCGCGTGCACCCTCAGACCGACGTCCAACTCGACGAGCGGCCGACCAACCTGTGGCAGCTGGCCGACATCGCGGCCACCCTTGTCCGCAGCGGCCAAACGGCGGAAGCCGAGGCGCTTCTGCTGGATGGCCGGGCGAGGTTCCCGGAGCATCCCAGGCTCTTCATCGACTACGCCGCGATCGCGGAGGCGCGCGGGGACTGGCCGGAAACCATCCGCCGCTTCACGATCGTCAAGGAGCGCTTCCCACTCGAGTGGTGGGCCTATGCCCGCATCGCCATCGCCCTGCGTCACCTGAACCAGCTCGACGAGGCCGACCAGATCCTGGAGGAGGGACAGCGGCAGGTGCCCGAGGAGCGGGCGCTGTTCATCGACTACGGCACCGTGGCCGAGGCCCGTGCCGACTGGCCGGAGGTCATCCGCCGCTTCACGGTGGTCAAG
>CAXTCK010000102.1:4125-11855 GCA_964242425.1 uncultured Acetobacteraceae bacterium
GTCAAGCAGCGCTTCCCCGACGGCTGGTGGGCCTATGCCCGCATCGCCATCGCGTGCTGCAACCTGCAACGGCTCGACGACGCCGACCGCATCCTGGAAGAGGGCCAGCAGTTGGTGCCCGAGGAGCGGGCGCTGTTCATCGATTACGGCACCGTGGCTGAGCTGCGGGAAGACTGGCCCGAGGTCATCCGGCGCTTCACGGTGGTCAAGGAGCGCTTCCCCGACGGCTGGTGGGCCTATGCCCGCATCGCCATCGCCCTGCGCCACCTGGGGCGGCTCGACGAGGCGGAACGGTTCCTGGAGCAAGGACAGCAACAGGCTCCGGAGGAACGGGCGCTGTTCGTCGACCACGGCGCGATCGCGGAAGCGCGCGAGGACTGGCCCGAGGTCATCCGCCGCTTCACGATCGTCAAGGAGCGCTTCCCCGACGGCTGGTGGACCTATGCCCGCATCGCCAGCGCCCTGCGCCACCTGAAGCGCTTCGAGGAGGCCGACCGCATCCTGGAGCAAGGGCAGCAACAGGCTCCCGGGGAACGGGCGCTGTTCATCGACCATGCCGCGATCGCGGAAGCGCGCGGAGACTGGCCGGAAACCATCCGCCGCTTCACGATCGTCAAGGAGCGCTTTCCCGACGACTGGTGGGCCTATGCCCGCATCGCCAGCGCCCTCCGGAAGCTGGACAAGGTCGAGGACGCGGAACGGGTGCTGGAGGAAGGGCAGGCGCGCCTTCCCCACGAGACGGCGCTGTTCCTGGACCATGCCGGGCTCGCGGAAAGCGTTTGGAACTGGAAGGAAGCGCTCAGGCGCTACGAGGTCGTTCGCGAGCGGTTCCCGGAAAGCTGGTGGGGCTATGTCGGCCAGGCCCGCACCCTGATCGAGACGGGCCGCACCGGCGACGCGGAAACGCTGCTGCTGCAGATGCTGCAGATCTTCCCGAACGAGAACCAGCCCTTGATCGACCTGGCCTACCTGTCCGGCTACCTCGCCGCGGACGCGCGGCAGGTGTCGCTGGACGAGCTGGACAGGCTGATCGCCGAGCGCGGGGACGCGCGGGGGGTGACGGCGGAGCTCCTCGACGCCCGGGCGCAGATTGTCAGGCTCAAGGGCGACTATTCCCAGTACCTCCTTCGGCTGAAGGACATCTCGGCACAATTTCCGGACTTTCCCGGCATCAGGGAGAAGATCGTCACCGCCGAGGAGATCCTGCTCGGAAGCGCGCCCGCCGCGGCGGCACCGAGGCCGGGACGCGACGCCCAGCCTCGCAACATCGCCGATGACACGCCGATCGGGGAGATCCTGCCGCACTTCGAAAGCCTGGGCGGCGGCGCTCCGAACAACAGCACGGTGTATGGCTGCGAGTTCGGCTTCTTCCAGCGCCACTGCAAGATCGAGCCGCTGAGCCTGCTGCGCTGGTCGGGCATCAGCCTGCCGAGCCTGTCGCGTGCCCTGGAAGCCGGCCTCGTCGGGGTCGGATCACCCGCCTCGACGGTCCTGAAGGCGAAAAGCAACGCCTCCGACTGGGCGATGGTCGACACCACCTACGACATCTTCTGCGACCATACCCACCTGGAGCGCATCTCGGTTCCCCAGGACCAGGCGCATGTGATGATGTGCCAGCGCATGAGCTTCCTGTCGCGCAAGCTGATCGAGGACCTCGAGGACGGGGACAAGATCTTCGTCTACCGCTATGCCGGGCCGATGCCGGAGGAGGCCGAGCTGGCCAGGCTCGCGGCGGCGGTGAACGGGTTCGGCAGGAACGTCCTGTTCTTCGTGTGCAGGGCGGGCGACGGCGACCAGCCGCTCGGCGTCCGGCGCGTCCATGACGGGCTCATGGTCGGCACCATCGACTGGTTCGCGTCGGATCGGCCCGCCTGCCCGTGGAACATCGAGGGCTGGACCCGCCTGTGCCGGAGCGCCTACGCCGAGTGGACCGGCACGCCACCGGCCTGATAGCCGGCCGGGGCGGGATGCGTCACACGTTGAAGCGGAACAACAGCACGTCGCCGTCCCGCACCACGTAGTCGCGTCCTTCCACGCGCATCCGTCCCACCTCCTTGGCGCCGACCTCGCCCTTGAAGGCGAGGTAGTCGTCTGTGCTGATGGTCTCGCAGGCGATGAAGCCGCGCTCGAAGTCGTTGTGGATCACCGCCGCCGCCTGCGGCGCCTTGGTGCCGGCGGTGATGGTCCAGGCCCGCGTCTCCTTCGGCCCGACGGTGAAGTAGGTGGACAGGCCCAGCAGCCGGTAGCCGGCGGCGATCACCCGGTCGAGCCCGCTGTCGGACAGGCCGAGACCTTCCAGGAACTCCGCGCGGTCGGCGTCGGGCAGCTGGCTCACCTCCGCCTCGATCGCGGCGGACACCACCACCATGGCGGCCCCTTCCGCCGCCGCCTTGGCGGCCACCTGTTCGGAGCGGGCGTTGCCGGTGGCGGCGGCGGCTTCCTCGACGTTGCACACATACAGCACGGGCTTGGCCGTCATCAGCTGCAGCCGGCGCACCGCCTCCCCCTGCCCGAGGGGAATGGCGGTGCGGGCGGGACGGCCTTCGCGCAGCGCCTCGAGGATCGGCTCGATCAGCGCCACCTGCGCCACCGCCTCCTTGTCGTTGTTGCGCGCCTTCTTCCCCAGCGGCAGCAGGCGCTTTTCCAGGCTGTCCATGTCGGCCAGCATCAGCTCGGTTTCCACCGTGTCGGCGTCGCGCACCGGGTCCACCGAGCCCTCGACGTGGGTGACGTCGTCATCCTCGAAGCAGCGCAGCACGTGGATGATGGCGTCCACCTCGCGGATGTTGGCGAGGAACTGGTTGCCGAGCCCCTCGCCGCGCGAGGCGCCGCGCACCAGTCCTGCGATGTCGACGAACTCGAGCCCGGTCGGCACGATCTTCTGCGACTTGCCGATCGCCGACAGCGCCTGCAGGCGCGGATCGGGCACCGCCACGCGGCCGATGTTCGGCTCGATGGTGCAGAACGGGTAGTTCGCCGCCTGCGCCGCCGCGGTGGCGGTGAGCGCGTTGAACAGGGTGGACTTGCCGACGTTGGGCAGGCCGACGATGCCGCAGTTGAACCCCATCGATCCCTCAGCTCCCCACCAGCAGCGCCACGCGCGTCATGAACGGCTCCGGCTGCTGCGCCGCCAGCAGCGGCGCCGCGTCCGCCACCGCGTCAAGCAGCACCGCGAGCCAGTCCTGGTCGACCTTGGCGAAGTCGCCCAGCACGTGCCCGTTCACCCGCTCTTTCGAGCCCGGATGACCGATGCCGAGCCGCACCCGCCAGTAGTCCGGCGTGCCCAGCATCCGGTCCATCGAGCGCAACCCGTTATGCCCGGCCGCACCCCCGCCCTTCTTCACCCGCACCCGGCCGGGCGCCAGATCGAGCTCGTCGTGCAGCGCGGTGATGTCGGCGGGCTCGACCTTGAAGAACGCGGCCGCCGCCTGCACGCTGTCGCCGGACGCGTTCATGTAGGTCAGCGGCTTCAGCGCCAGGATCCTGCGGCCGGCCAGCTCGCCTTCCGCCACCTCGCCCTTGAACCGCTTGCGCCACGGGGTGAAGCCGTGGCGGCGCGCGATGGCGTCGATGGCCATGTACCCGATGTTGTGCCGCTGCTTCCTCATCCCGGGCTCGGGGTTGCCGAGCCCGGCCCAGATCAGCACGGTTCCGCCGGCCCGCTTGCCTGGCCGTGCCTACTTCTTGGCGGCGGGCTTCGCGGCAGGCTTGCCCGGCGCCTTGGTGCCCCTGGCGGGCGCCGCGACGGGTGCTGCCGCCGCAGCCGTCGGCTCCGGCTCGGCGATCACCGTGGGCGCTGCCACCGTCGCGATCACGAAGTCGCGGTCGGCGATCACCGGGGTCACGTTCTCCGTGCCGGGAATGTCGGACCAGCGCACGTTGTCGTTGATGTCGAGTGAGGTGAGGTCGACGGTGAAGCTGGTCGGGATGTGGTCGGGATCGACCGACACCTCGATGGTGTGCCGCACCACGTTGAGCACGCCGCCGCGCTTGATGCCGACGGAGGTGTCGTCGCCGGTGAACACCACCTGCACCGCCACCTTGATCTGCTCGCCCGGCGCCAGGCGCTGGAAGTCGACATGGATCGGCCGGTCGGTCACGGGATGCAGCTGCACCTCGCGCATCAGCGCGCGCACCGGCGCGTCGCCGGCCGTGATCTCGTACAGCCGCGAGCGCCAGCCGGTCCTGACCAGCTCGCGCAGCACCACGCGCGGGTCCAGCGCGATCAGGCTGGCGTCCTGCCTGGCGCCATAGATCACCGCCGGGACCAGCCCCTCCCGCCTCGTTGCGCGCGCTGCCCCCTTACCAGCCTTCGCACGCACCGACGCCTCGATCGTCGTGAAATTGGTCACTGAATTGCTCCCGAACAACAAGCGCGCCGGCCTCCAGGGGTGCCGACGTGCGCGTGGTCTTCTAGGCGGGGATGCGGGGAACCGCAACAACCGAGATGCCTGGCGGCAGGCCGGTGCTGACGGTTGCGTGTGGGTGCCGAGCCGGCCGTCGCACCGCGCGTTGCCGCTGGACGCACCCACGCCCCGAAAGGAAAGCCCT
Organism: uncultured Acetobacteraceae bacterium; assembly: GCA_964242425.1. GTDB lineage: Bacteria > Pseudomonadota > Alphaproteobacteria > Acetobacterales > Acetobacteraceae > Lichenicola. The sequence continues at coordinate 8,677 of CAXTCK010000102.1, forward strand.
CATGGACCACGCGATCGACGTCCTGCGCACCCATCCCCACCTGCCGGCGGACCTGGACGCCATCCTGGCCTGCCTGCGCAGCAGCGCCGAATGTGCCGTGGCCTGCACCGGCTGCGCCGATGCCTGCCTGGCCGAGGACATGGTGCCCGAGCTGCGCCCCTGCATCCGCTCCAACCTCAACTGCGCCACGATCTCGGCGGCCACGACCACCGTGCTGTCGCGGATCGGCGGAATGAGCGAGGTGGTGGTGCGTGCCCAGCTCGCCGCCTGCATCGCCATCTGCCGCGAATGCGGCGACCTGTGCGCCAGCCACGCCGGGATGCATGCGCATTGCGCCGCCTGCGCCCTGTCCTGCCGCGCCTGCCAGCAGGCTTGCTCCGACCTGCTAAAGGCGATGCATTGACGCGCTGAGGCGATGCCCTGACGCCGGGCGATCAAGCCCCGGCCGGTTCCCCCCAGCAGCGCAGCCTGCTGGTCCGCCCGATGCCCGGGTTCAAGCAGTTGCACGGGTCCAGCGAGCGGTAGTGTTCGGCGAGCGCGGTCGGGGCGTGATACAGGTGGCCGACATTGTGTTCCGCCGGCGCCCTCGCCCCACGCGCTTCCAGCAGCGCCAGAAGCCGCGCTTCCAGCGCGTCCGGGTCGACGTTTCTGCGCACCACGTAGTCCTGGTGCAGCACGTGGCACAGGAAATGGCCGTAGTACAGCCGGTGCGACACCGCCTCCTCGAACTCCGGCGGCAGCTGCTCGAACCAGTCCTGGGCGTTGCGCGGCAGGGCCACGTCCAGCGCCACGATGTCCTCCACCGTGTCGCGGTGCAGGGCGCGATACCGCACCGCGGCACCGGCGGCGGCGAAGCGGTGCAGGAACGCCTTGGAGGCTTCCGCGGCCGAGCAGCGGAACAGGTCGCCCTTGTCGCCTTCCAGCGCATCGCGCAGCAGCGCCTCGGTATCCGCGGCCAGCGCACCGCCGACCTTGAGCATCAGGTGGTGGGCGAAGCGGTCGCGGAACTGCCGCAGGCGCGGCGGCAGGTGGTCGGGGAACAGCTGGCCGATCCGCTGCAGCAGCCGGTCGCCGACGCCGGGCGGCAGCAGCGGCAGCCGGTCCGCCCAAGCCTTGAGCGCGAACAGGGCTGGCAGCCGCGCCGTGCCCAGGCGCTCGATCGCGACCACCGTGTCCTTGCCGTAGCGATCGGCGACGTCGAACATGTCGCGGTGCATGTACTCGCCCGCGATCGGCAGCGCCGGCAGCTCGCGCAGGATGCGTCGGCGCAGCGCTTCCAGCACGGCCGGCTGGTTCGTGCCGATATAGAAAACGGTCGGCGCCGCTTCCGCCTCAAAGGTATCGAGGCGCACCGCGAACAGCACCAGCCGGCCGGCACTTCCCGACGCCTCGTGCAGCCGCGATGGGTCGGCGTTGTAGCGGGCCGGCAGCGGCGACTCCACGTCGCGCACGTGCGACGCGTAGCCGTCGTCGTGGCCGCGCCCGGCCTCCCAGTCGACGTCGTCCTCGCCGAACGCGTCCTGGTCCAGGCGCTCCAGCACCTGCTCCGGATCGGATCCGAGCCGGATGCCGAGATGGTCCACCAGCACCAGCCGCCCGTCCGGGTCCACCCGGCCGAACAGCGCCATCTCGGTATAGACCGGGCCGCGACGTACCAGGGCGCCGCCCGAGTTGTTCGCCACGCCCCCCATCACCGAGGCGCCGATGCAGGACGAGCCGATCACCGAATGCGGCTCGCGGCCGAGCGGCTTCAGCATCCGCTCCAGCCGGTGCAGGGTGGCGCCGGGAAAGCACAGCGCCTGCCGCCCGCCGCCCAGCAGGCGGATCCGGTCCATGCGCAACGTGCTGACGATCACCACCTCGCGGTCGTAGCCGCCGGCATCCGGGGTGGAGCCGCCGGTCAGGCCGGTGTTGGCCGCCTGCATCAGCACGATTCGGCCGGCGTCCACGCAGGCCTGCGCCACGCGCCACTGCTGCAGCAGGCTGCCGGGCCGCACCACCGCCAGGGCGTCGCCGCCGCCGCAGCGCCAGCCGGTGCGATAGCGGCGGGTGCGCGCCTCGCCGGTCAGGACGTGCCGCCTGCCGACGATCGCGGCCAGCATCCGCACGAGTGCCGCACCATCCGGTAGCCCCGGAGCGACCGGCGCATCTCGCATCAGCCGGCCTTGCCGACCTCGACCAGCGTCCACGGCTCCCCCGCCTTGCCCGGCGTCAGCCAGAGCGGCGCCGCGTTGGGCAGGCGCACGTTGGCCGGCAGCCCCATGGCGTGGCGAAGTGCTCGGAACATGGCGCCGTGGCAGACCACCAGGACGGTGCCTTCCACCATTGTCGCCCGGTCCACCGCGTCGACCGCGCGCGCCGTCAGCTCGGCGAACGGCTCGGCGCCTTCCGGCGTGTAGTCGCCGGCGATCCAGCTGTCGTACCAGTCCCCCATCGGCTGGCCTTCCTGTACCCCGAAGCACACCTCGCGCAGGTCCGGCTCGATCGACAACGGCAGGGAAACGCCGTCGCGTGCCGCCAGCGCCTCCACCACCAGCTCGGCGGTACGGTAGGCGCGCATCAGCGGCGAGGACACCACCCGCACGATCGGCGCGTGGTCGTGCCAGTGCTCGGCCATGATGGCGGCGGCCTGCCTGGCCTGCGCGATGCCGGTCTCGTTCAGCGCGATGTCCGAGCGCCCCTGGCTCAGGCCGCGGGCGTTCCAGTCGGTCTCGCCGTGGCGCAGGTACCAGAACGGGCGGGGAGCCAGCGTTGCCGTCATGCGTGAGCCTTCAATCGAACAGGGAGCTGACCGAGCTTTCGTCCGACACCGCGCGCATGGCGTTGGCGAGAAGCTGGGCGATGGAGATCTGGCGCATGTTGGGTGCCAGCCGCACAGCCTCGGTGGCGAGGATGCTGTCGGTGGTGGTCATCATCTCGATCGGCGACGACGCCACCCGCGACACCGCGCCCCCGGTCAGCACGCCGTGGGTGACATAGGCGCCGACCGCCGACGCGCCCCGGCCGATCAGGGCGTCAGCCGCGTTGCAGAAGGTGCCGCCGCTGTCGATGATGTCGTCGATCAGCAGGCAATAGCGCCCGTTCACGTCGCCGATCACGTTCATCACCTCCGACATGCCGGCGCGCTCGCGCCGCTTGTCGATGATGGCGAGGTCGACGTTCAGCCGCTTGGCCAGCTG
>CAXTCK010000103.1:0-11839 GCA_964242425.1 uncultured Acetobacteraceae bacterium
AACGTGCTGAACATCTTCAACCAGGGCTACTTCCAGTACTTCTACAACCAGATCAGCCCGGCCTCCTGCGGTAACTTCTCGAAGAACGACAAGAGGCCAGGGTTTGCCGGCCAGGCGGTCAGCAACTACGGCTGCAGCCCGCAGTTCAACGACGCCCTGCCGGGCGAGCCGGCGTCCATCACCTTCACGATGCGCGCCCACTTCTGAGACTGCTGCGGCAGGGATCCATCAGGGTCCCCGCCTCCATTCCGCCGATGCGGATCATCGGCATTGCGACCGCCGCGACCCTGCTCCTGCTGGTCGCGGCGTTCGCGTTTCCGCCGCATCGCGTCCTCGTCACGACCATCCGCATCGCGGCACCGCCGTCCCGCGTCTGGGCCGTGCTCGTCGACACCACCGATTATCCGCGCTGGAACCCGTTCATGCGCCTGTCGGGTCCGCTGGTGCAGGGCCGCGTGATCGAGCACGTCGAGCTCGATGGCGACGACCGCCTCGTGTTCCATCCGAGGCTGCTGGCGGTGCGTCCGGACCGCGAGCTGCGCTGGCTTGGCCGGATCGTGCTGCCACGCCTGCTCGACGCCGAACACGTCATCCTGCTGCGACCGGACGGGCAGGGCACCTTGCTGACGCAAGGCGAGCGCCTTCGCGGCGTCGGCGTATGGCTTCTGGACACAAGCGCCCTGCGCGCCCGCTTTGAGGCGATCAACGGGCTGTTGCGGAAGCGCGTGGACGTGTGCGGCGCGGCCGGCCCTACTTCATGCTGAGCTGTCGCGGCGCCTGCGTGGTGTTGAGCCAGATCCCGTGCGGACTGCGTCCGGTGGGGAGAAAGGTGACGGCCGCGGTGGCCGGGTCGATGATCGCCACCTTCTGCCGCCAGCGCAGCGTCGCCCACAGCTTGCCGTCGGGGGCGATGACGATGTCGTCCGGGCCGCCGGGAATGTGGAAGCTCTTCAGGATCGCCAGGCTGTCCCAGTCCAGCTGCTGGATGGTGCCCGACACCCGGCAGGTCACGTAGAGCAGCCGTCGGCTCGGCGACACGAACAGGTTGTGCGGGCCCGGCGCCGTCTCGATCTTGCGGTCGACATGCCCGTCCGCCGGATCGACCTCGGCGACATAGGTGGCGCCCATCAGCCCCACCAGCAGCTTGTTGTTGTGCCACAGCACGCCGGCAGGGGTCTTGCCGACGGGCGTGTCCCACAGCACCCGGCCGCTCGCGGTGTCGATCGCGAGGAGGTGGCCGGTGTCCTGCAGGCTCACGTACACCGTGGCGGAGTCGGGCGAATAGTTGATGTGGCTCGGCATGGAGCGGGCCGGGACGCGGTGCAGCAGCGCCAGCGTTCCCGCGTCGTAGATGTCCACCTGGTCGCGCGCCAGCCCGGCCACGGTGAGCAGCCGGCCGTTCGGGCTGTACTGCAGCTGGTACGGGTCGCTCATCGGCACGTGGCGCTGCATCAGCCCGGTCTGGGCGTCGAGAAAGAACGCAGCGTTGCCGGCGGTGTCGCCCACCACCAGCGACTTCCCGTCCGGCGTGGTGGCCATGTGGTGCGGCTCGCGCAGCACCGGCAGGCGGCGGATCTCGCGCAGGGTGGCGGTGTCGAACTCGCTGATCGAGGCGTCGGCGGAGTTGAGCACGAAGGCGATGCCGTCCGCCCGGGCCGGCGTCCCGGCAGCGGCCGCGGCCGACAGGCACGACAGCGCCAGGACGGCGCGAAGGGAGTTCCAGTTCATGTGCCGCACCAGCCTGCCTGTCCAAACCCTTGTCGCAGGCCGGACATCGCGCCACGCCCACGACCCATGGATGGCCAGACCCGTGGCCCGCCTGTCAACCGGAAACTCCCGGCCGCCGCCGCCGCCGCCGCCGCCCCTTGCCTCGCGCGGCCGTCTTGCCACATGTGACGCACCAGGAACCGTGCCCTTGTCGCGGGCCGAACTCCCGATCGCACCAGAGCCCCAGGATCGCCCCCATGTTCATCGAGACCGAGGACACCCCGAACCCCGCGACGCTGAAGTTCCTGCCCGGGCAGGCGGTGATGCCGGCCGGCACCGCGGACTTCACCTCGGTTGAGACCGCCGGCCGTTCGCCGCTGGCGTCGGCGCTGTTCGCGCAGGACGGCGTGTCGCGCGTGTTCCTGGGCGGCGACTTCGTTGCCGTCACCAAGTCCGACGACGTGGCCTGGAGCGCGCTCAAGCCGCTGGTGCTGTCGGTGATCGTCGACCAGTTCGTGTCCGGCCGCCCGGTGGTCGAGGGCGAGGTCGACGCCGCCGACGAGGACGTGTTGCCCGAGGACCGGGAGATCGTCGACCAGATCAAGGAGCTGCTCGACACCCGCGTTCGTCCGGCGGTGGCGGGCGACGGCGGCGACATCGTGTTCCGCGGCTACCGCGACGGCATCGTGCGCCTGCACATGCAGGGCGCCTGCTCCGGCTGCCCGTCCTCGCGCGCCACGCTGAAGCACGGGGTGGAGAACATGCTGCGCCACTACGTGCCGGAGGTGCAGTCGGTGGAGCAGGTCGAGGCCTAAGGCGGCACGGGGAGGCGGGACGGAGCCGACGCCGCCATGCCGCTTGACGACGCAGCCCTCGACGCGCTGTTCCGTGCTGCCCGCACCCCCGTGGCCTGGACCGGAACGCCGGTCGAGGACGACACGTTGCGCGCACTCTACGACCTCCTGAAGCTCGCTCCCACCTCGGGCAACTGCTCCCCCGGCCGCTTCGTGTTCCTGTCCAGCCGGGACAGCCGGGAGCGGTTGCGCCCGGCCCTGTCCGGCGGCAACGTCGAGGCGACCATGGAAGCGGCGGTCACGGTGATCGTGGCGCAGGATCCGCTGTTCTTCGACCAGCTGCCGCGCCTCTACCCGTCGCAGGAAGCGCGTTCCTGGTTCGCGGGTGACCTCGGCCTGTCGGAGGAAACCGCGTTCCGCAACGCCACCCTGCAGGGCGGCTACCTGATCCTGGCCGCCCGCGCGCTCGGGCTGGACGTGTGGCCGATGTCCGGCTTCGACAGCGGCATGGTGGACGACATCTTCCTGGCCGGCAGTGGCTGGCGTTCCAACTTCCTGGTCAACCTCGGCTATGCGTCCGGCGGCCCCGACCAGCCGCGCGCGCCGCGCCTGACCTTCGATGAAGCCTGCATGCTGCTCTGATGCGCATCCTGGCGCTCAACGGAGCGTCCGCTGCCACGGGCATCGGGATCGGGCTGCTGGAGCTGGAGCACGGCACGCTCCGCACCGCCTTCGAAGCCACGCAGCCCGGCCGCGACGGCGCCGTCCTGCCGCTCGTGCTGCAACGATCGCTCGACACGCTGTGCTGGCCGGTGTCGAGCGTCGACTTTCTCGCCCTGGTGGTGGGACCGGGCAGCTTCACCGGGCTGCGCGCCACGCTGGCCCTGGCGCACGGGCTGGCGCTGGGCAGACGGGCCGAGCTGGTCGGCGCCACGGTCGGCGAGGCGCTGGCGCCTGCGCTTCGTGCGGCTGCCGGCGGCGACCGGTTCTGGTGCGTCAGCCAGGCGAGGCGGGGCCGCGTGTTCATCGAGCGGCCGGACGACGGCGTTGCGGTGCAGGCCGTCTTCCTCGACGCGCTTCCGCTGCCGGGCGGTCCGGTGCTGCTCGGCGGCGACGCGTCGGACGCGGTGGCGGACGTGCTGGGCCGTGCCGCGATCCGGTCCGGTCTGCTCGCGCCGACGGCTGCTGCGGTTGCCGCCGCCGCCCTGGCGCGACGCGACCACGCGCTGCCGCCCTTGCCGGCGCAGCCGCTCTACGTCGATCCGCCGGAAGCCAGGTTGCCGGGAACCGGACGGCACCTCGCCGACACGGCGTGATCCTCACCGGTCCTGCGGCGGCGCCCCTGCTGGCGAGCCTGCACGCCGCCTGCTTTCCCCACGGGGCAGGCTGGGACCAGCCTGCCATGGCCGGGCTGCTGGCGATGCCGGGCTGCTTCGCGCTGGCGGAAGCGGATGGGCTGGTCCTGGCCAGGGTCGCGGCGGACGAGGCCGAGCTGCTGACGATCGGCGTGCTGCCGCAGGCGCGTCGTCGAGGCGTCGGCTTGGCGCTGCTGCGTGCGGCGGGCGGGGAGGCTGCCCGCCTCGGCGCCACCCGGCTGTTCCTGGAGGTGGCCACACGCAACGCGCCGGCCCGGGCGCTGTATGCGCAGGCCGGCCTGGTCGAGGTCGGGCGCCGCCGCCGCTACTATCCGGATGGCGACGACGCGCTGGTGCTGGCGGTGCCGCTCAGCGCCGCCTGATCTCCAGCACGACGCTGCCATCGGCCATCGGCCGCGTCGCCAGCAGCGCGTGGCCGAGCGACAGGACGTTGCGCGACACGTTGCGCAGCGGCTCGTCGCCGCGCAACCGGACGTCCAGCCTTTGGCCGGGCGACAGGCGGTCCAGCGCCAGGCGCGTGCGCACGAAGGTCATCGGGCAGAGCTCGTTCGTGATGTCCAGCTGCATATCCAGCTGCTCGGCGGTCGATCCGTCGGTCATGATGATCCATCCATGACCCGTTTCCGGGTCCCCGTTGCAGAAACGCATCCGCCTTTTCTATAAATGACACACTCATGTACCGGGATCACGAGATGGCTGACCACGCGGACGGAGCCGACATGCTGGAACTCACGGCACAGATCGTGTCGGCGCACGTGTCCAACAACCCGGTGGAGCCCGACGCCCTGCCCGTGCTGATCGGGGAGGTGTTCCGCGCGCTCACGGATCTGGCGCAGGGCCCGTTGGGTGCGCCCGCGTCGGTGGACAAGCCGCTTCCGGCGGTGGCGATCAGGAAGTCGGTGTTTCCGGACTACATCATCTGCCTGGAGGACGGGAAGAAGCTGAAGATGCTGAAGCGGCACCTGAAGACCGCCTACGACCTGACCCCGGACGCCTACAGGCAGCGCTGGGGCCTGCCGCCGGACTACCCGATGGTGGCGCCGAACTACGCCAGCCACCGCTCCGACCTGGCCAAGAAGATCGGCCTGGGGCGCAAGCCGCAGGATGAGAGCTGAGCACCGTGTCCGCGCTGCAACAGCGGTGCGGCATGGATTGGACAATTTCCCCCTGGATCGGCTACGCCGCCTGAGATGGCCACGGCTGGTGGAGCGATGGAATCGCGCATAGAGCGCCTGTGCATCGACCGCGGGCTCAAGATGACCGGGCAACGCCGCGTGATCGCCCGGGTGCTGTCCGAAGCCGATGATCATCCCGACGTCGAGGAGTTGTACCGGCGCGCCGCCGACCTGGACAGCCGGATCTCGGTCGCCACCGTCTACCGCACCGTGCGCCTGCTGGAGGAGAAGGGCATCCTCGAGCGGCGCGACTTCGGCGGCGGCCGTGCCCGCTACGAAGCCACCGAGCATGGCCATCATTATCACCTCATCGACATCGACACCGGCAAGGTGATCGAGTTCGAGGATGCGGAGCACGAGCAGCTGATGCGCCAGATCGCGACCCGGCTCGGCTTCGACCTCGTGTCGCACCGGATGGAGCTGTTCGCCCGCAGGCGGCTCCCGGGCATCGGCCAAGGCGGTGGTCAAGGCGCCGGCACGGCCGCAACCGCGACCGACGAGCGGCCCGTGGGGAAGGGACGTTGACCATCAGCAAGCCGATCACAGCGCCCCTGCTGCCGATAGGGAGCACCGTGACCGGCTTCGGCGAGCTGCGCGCCGGCCATCTGGGGGTGCGGATCGCCAACACCGAGTCCGAGCGCGAGGCGGCGCAGGCGCTGCGCTACCGCATCTTCTACGGCGAGATGGGCGCCACCCCGGACGACCGGGTAAGACGGATGCAGCGCGACGTGGACATGTTCGACGATGTCGCCGACCACCTGCTGGTGATCGACCACGCGGTCAGCTCGGGGCCGAAGGGCATCATCGGCACCTACCGGCTGGTGCAGAACGAGGCGGCGGCCCGGCTCGGCCGCTTCTACACCTCCGACGAGTACGACATCAGCACCATCACCGGCTTTCCCGGCCGGCTGCTGGAGCTGGGCCGCTCCTGCATCGACCGCGGTTATCGCGGCCGGGCGGCGATGCAGCTGTTGTGGCGCGGCATCGCCGCCTACGTGTTCCTGCACCGGATCGACGTGATGTTCGGCTGCGCCAGCCTGCCCGGCACCGACCCAAGCCGGCTCGATGCCGAGCTCACCTACCTGTACCACAACCACCTGGCCCCGCCAGCACTCCGGCTGCGCGCGGTCCCGGCCCGCTACGTCGAGATGCGCCGCGTCGATCCCGCCTCGTTCGACCACCGGCGCGTCCAGCAGGCGCTGCCGCCGCTGATCAAGGGCTACCTCCGTCTCGGCGGCTTCATCGGCGACGGCGCGGTGGTGGACCGGCAGTTCAACACCACCGACGTCGCGGTGGTGGTCAAGACCGACCTGATCACCGACAAGTACTACCGCCACTATGAGCGGCAGCTGCGTGAAGCCATCTACTGACGGGTCTGCCGCCGCGCGGGGCCGGACCGTGATGAGGAGGCGCTGGAACCGGCTGCCGCCTGACCTGCGCGCCGTGCTGCTGGGGCTGGCCTCGGCACTGGCCCTTCCGCCGGTGCACTTCCTGCCGGTGCTGCTGCTGACCGTGCCGGGCCTGCTGCGGCTGGTGGGCGACGCCCCGCGCTGGCCGCGTGCGCTGCGCCACGGCTTCGTGTTCGGCATGGGGCTGCACACCGCCGGGCTGTACTGGCTGACCGACGCGGTGCTGGTGCGCGCGGACGAGTTGTGGTGGGCGGTGCCGCTGGCGGCACCCGGCGGCGCCATCCCGTTGTCCTGCTTCACCGCCCTGGCCTGCGTGCTGGCGCGCCTGGCACCGCCTGGCTGGCGTCGGATCACGCTGTTCGCCGCCCTCTGGACCCTGTCCGACCTCGTCCGCGAGTTCGTGTTCTCGGGCTTCCCCTGGAACCTGTGGGGCAGCGTGTGGGAGTTCCCCGGCCGGGCCGGCGACGTGATGATCCAGCCGGCAGCGTGGATCTCCGTGCACGGCCTGACCCTGCTCACGCTGCTTCTGGCCGGCCTGCCGCTGCTGGGGCGTCGCGGCCTGGTCTTCGGCATCGTCCTGCTCGCCGCCTGGATCGGCGCCGGTGCGGCGCGCCTGGCCTTCCTGCCGCGCGCCGGGCCGGACGGACCCCTGGTGGTGCTGGTGCAGGGCAACGTGTCGGAGGAGGAGAAGCAGGACCGCAACGGCAACGAGCCGTCGGTGATCTTCCACAACTACCTCGAGCTGACGCGCCGCGGCGTGGCACAGGCAGCGTCGGAGCGCGCAGCCGAGGCCGCGCGTGGCGGGGACGGGCGGCGACCGATCGTGTTCGCATGGCCGGAAAGCGCCTTCCCCGGGCTGCTGGACCGCGAGCCGGTGGCGCGCGAGGTGCTGATGAACGCCGTGCCCGATGCGGCAGCGGGGCTGATCGGCAGCGTCCGCTTCGATGCGCAGGGCCGCCCGCGCAACAGCCTGCTCGCGGTGCTGCCCGACGCCCGCGTCGCCGCCTACTACGACAAGGCGCATCTGGTGCCGTTCGGCGAATACCAGCCGCCGTTCCTGCCGCTCCAGCTGGTGCCGGGTGGCGGCTTCGCCGCTGGTCCCGGACCACGCACGCTGCACCTTCCGGGGCTGGCGCCGTTCGGGCCGCTGATCTGCTACGAGGTGATCTTTCCCGGCGCCGTGGTGCGGCGAGGCGACCGTCCGGCCTGGCTGCTGAACATCACCAACGACGCCTGGTATGGCAACACCGCCGGGCCCCGCCAGCACCTCGATACCGCGCGCATGCGCGCGGTCGAGGAAGGGCTGCCCTTGGCGCGCGCCGCCAACACCGGCATCTCCGCTGCCTTCGACGCCTCGGGACACGCGCTCGGGCGACTCGGCTGGGGGATAGCTGGTACGCTGGTGGTGGCACTCCCGGGTCCGTTCCCGCCTACCCTCTTTGCGCGTATCGGCCTGCCGTTACCGGTCTCGCTATGCGTCCTGCTCGCCTTGATTGCGTTGATTCCGTGGCGAAACCGCGGATAAATTTTGAGACGCGCCTAGTTAAGCTGGTGTTTTTCAACTGTACGAGGCAGAAGGAAGTGCGCGGCCGGTTGTTGACAATTGAGGGTTGTGCTCCTAGCTATTTTACATCGAAAAAGAGAACGTGTTGATGGTGAAGCAGGCTACCGCCAAAAGGCTGGACGGAAATGACGAAATGAAGATGTCCGCCGACGCCGTACCGGTCGAACGCGAGTCGCGCCCGAGCCCGATCGATGTCCATGTCGGGGGTCGGATCCGTCTGCGTCGCACCCTGCTGCAGATGTCGCAGGAACGCCTTGGCGACGCGCTCGGCCTGACGTTCCAGCAGGTGCAGAAGTATGAGCGTGGCGCCAATCGCGTCGGCGCCTCGCGTTTGTTCGACCTGTCGCGCGTGCTCGACGTGCCGGTGAGCTTCTTTTTTGACGACATGCCCACCTCCTACGGCACCGGCGGCGGCACGCGGATGCCGATGCCGCAGGCCGGCGGCTTTGCGGAGGCGCAGGAAGGCTTCGGTGCGCCGGACGACCTGTTCAGCCGCAAGGAAACCGTCGAGCTGGTGCGTGCCTACTACAAGATCAGCGAGCAGCCCGTGCGCAAGAGGGTGCTCGACCTGATCAAGTCCATGGGTCCCGAACGCATAGCCGGCTGATCCAGCCGGTCATTCCCGTCGCAGAACCCGATCCATGACGAAGCTCGACAGGCTTCCCGCAGTGAAGTCGCGCTTCAGGGCAGCTTCGTCATATTCGTCGCGCACCCAGTCCAGGAACGGCAGCCGACCTTCCGCCTCCGCACGGTAGCGGAGGAAGAAGGCGTCCAGGATGCCCGTGCGGGATCGGTTGAAGTGCCCATAGCGCCAGGACAGCTGTCGCAGCGCTTCCATGGCGGTGCCTCCCTCGAGCAGCACCACCAGCCCGGACGCGAGTCCCGCACGGTCCGCGCCCGACTTGCAATGCATCAGCATCGGGAATGCCAGCCCATGGTAGAGTCCGGCGAAGCGCAGGATTCGCTCGCGGTGTGGAGCGCCCCGGCTTTCGAACGCCATGTCCACGTGCACAAGGCCTAGCCGGCCTGCCGCCTCGCGCGACAGCGCATCGGAGCCGCATCGACGATGGCCACGCAGGTTCACCAGCGTGCGCACCCCGAAGCGCCGGGCCAGGCTGGCGAGCCGGAACGGAGCGGGATGGTTGGCACGATACACTTTGCCCGGCACCACCGTCGCCGCGTTGCTCCAAACCAGGCGGAACACCCCGTGGTCGGCCAGCAGGCTGTCGCGCCAGGCGGCCCGGCGCGCCGGGCCGGTGCTGAGGGGCTGGTCGAACACCGGGCGTCGGACGTCGCGGTTTCTAGCCCTTTCGTTCCAGCAGCAGCTGCTTGATCTTGCCGATCGCTTCCGCCGGGTTCAGCCCCTTGGGGCAGGTCTGGGTGCAGTTCATGATGGTGCGGCAGGCATATAGCTTGAGCGGGTCCTCCAGCGCGTCCAGACGCTCGCCGGTATACTCGTCTCGCGAATCCGCGATCCAGCGATAGGCCGCGAGCAGCGTCGCCGGGCCCAGGTACTTGTCGCCGTTCCACCAGTAGCTGGGGCACGAGGTGGTGCAGCAGAAGCACAGGATGCATTCCCACATGCCGTCCAGCTTGGAGCGCTCCTCCATGCTCTGCCGGCGCTCGCCGTCCGGGGGCGGGTTGGTGTCCGCCTTGAGCCACGGCTCGATCGAACGCAGCTGGGCGTAGGCCATGCTCAGGTCCGGCACCAGGTCCTTGACCACCGGCATGTGCGGCAGCGGGTAGATGTTGACCGCGCGCTTCACCTCCTCGATCGGCTTGAGGCAGGCCAGCGTGTTGGTGCCGTCGATGTTCATGGCGCACGATCCGCAGATGCCCTCGCGGCACGAGCGGCGGAACGTCAAGGTCTGGTCCACCTCGTTCTTGATGTAGATCAGCGCGTCCAGCACCATCGGGCCCATGCGGTCGAGGTCGAGCTCGTAGGTGTCCAGCACCGGGTTCTGCTCGTCGTCCGGGCTCCAGCGGTAGACCTTGAATTCCTTGATCCGCTTCGATCCGCTGGGCGCCTTGAAGGTGCGGCCGCGGCCGACCTTGCTGTTCTTTGGGAGCGTGAACTCGACCATGGGGAAATCCCTTCAAAGGCCAGGGCGTTGCCCTGGACCCGCCAAGGGCGCAGCCCTTGGAACCCAGCACTTCAAATCAGGTGTCCAGAGGACGACCGTCCTCTGGTGGGGTCCAGGGGCGATGCCCCTGGAGGCTCAATAAACGCGTTTCTTCGGCGGGAACACGGACACCTCGTTGGTCAGCGTCTGCATCCGCACCGCGCGGTAGGACAGGTCCACCTCGCCCTTGTCGCCAAGATACGACACCGTGTGCTTCATCCACTCCGCGTCGTCGCGGTCGGGATAATCGTCGTGCGCCTGCGCGCCGCGGCTTTCCTTGCGTGCTTCCGCGCTGACCATGGTGACGGTGCCGTTGGCCATGAGGTTCTCGTATTCGAGCGCCTCCATCAGGTCGCTGTTCCAGATCAGCGAACGGTCGGCCACCGACACGTCGGCGAGGCCGGTCCACAGCCGGTCGATCTTTTCCACCCCTTCGGTCAGGCTGGTGGAGGAGCGGAACACCGCCGCGTGCGCCTGCATGGTGCGCTGCAGCTCCTCGCGCATGGTGGCGACGCGGGTGGAGCCGTTGGCGTGACGCATCCGGTCCAGCCGGTCGAGCGAGAACTCGCCGGCACGGTCGGGCAGGGGACGGCTCCCCTCGCCCGGCTTGACGATCTCGGCCGCGCGCAGCGCCGCCGCGCGGCCGAACACCACCAGGTCGAGCAGCGAGTTGGTGCCGAGCCGGTTGGCGCCGTGCACCGACACGCAGGCCGCCTCGCCCACCGCCATCAGCCCGGGCACCACCGCATCCGGGTTGGCCGGCGTCGGCCGCAGCACCTCGCCGTGATAGTTCGTGGGAATGCCGCCCATGTTGTAGTGCACGGTCGGCAGCACCGGCACCGGCTCGCGGGTCACGTCGATGCCGGCGAACACGCGTGCGGTCTCGCTGATGCCGGGCAGGCGCTCATGCAGCAGGTCGGCGCCGATATGCTCCAGGTGCAGCATGATGTGGTCCTTGTTCGGACCACAGCCGCGCCCTTCGTTGATCTCGATGGTCATGGAGCGCGACACCACGTCGCGCGAGGCCAGGTCCTTCGCCGTCGGCGCGTAGCGCTCCATGAAGCGCTCGCCTTCGGAGTTGGTCAGGTAGCCGCCCTCGCCGCGGCAGCCCTCGGTGAGCAGGCATCCGGCCGGGAAGATGCCGGTCGGGTGGAACTGCACGAACTCCATGTCCTGCGTCGGGATGCCGGCGCGCATCGCCATGCCGCCGCCATCGCCGGTGCAGGTGTGCGCGGAGGTGCAGCTCATGTAGGCGCGGCCGTAGCCGCCGGTCGCCAGCACCACCATGTTGGCGCGGAAGCGATGCATGGTGCCGTCCTCAAGGCACCAGGCCATCACGCCCCGGCAGACGCCGTCCTCGTCCATGATCAGGTCGAGGGCGAAATACTCGACAAAGAACTCGGCGTTGTGCTTCAGGCTCTGCTGATACAGCGTGTGCAGGATGGCATGGCCGGTGCGGTCGGCGGCAGCGCAGGCGCGCGGCACCGGCGCCTTGCCGTAGTCCGACATGTGGCCGCCGAACGGGCGCTGGTAGATGCGTCCGTCCTCGGTGCGCGAGAACGGCACGCCGAAATGCTCCAGCTCCTGGATCGCCGGCACCGCCTCGCGGCACATGTACTCGATCGCGTCCTGGTCACCGAGCCAGTCCGACCCCTTCACGGTGTCGTACATGTGCCAGCGCCAGTTGTCCT
>CAXTCK010000104.1:0-1880 GCA_964242425.1 uncultured Acetobacteraceae bacterium
CGCCCGCTCTCGATGCTGATCTGCGGCGGGTTGCCGTGCAGGTGCGCCACCAGCACCGCACGGATCAGCTCGTAGTACTTCGACTCCTCCATGACCACCGCACTCAGCCGCGCCGCGATCGGCGCCACCACGCCGTAGGCCAGCAGCACGCCGAGGAAGGTGCCCACCAGCGCGCCGCCGATCATCTCGCCCAGCACCGCCGGCG
This sequence comes from uncultured Acetobacteraceae bacterium, assembly GCA_964242425.1. Lineage (GTDB taxonomy): Bacteria > Pseudomonadota > Alphaproteobacteria > Acetobacterales > Acetobacteraceae > Lichenicola. Next base: position 206 of record CAXTCK010000104.1, read on the forward strand.
GCTCGCTGATCTTGGACATGGTCTTGATCACGCCGAGCACGGCCGCGACGATGCCCAGCGCCGGCAGCGCGTCCGACATGCTCTGCAGCGCGTGGCAGGGGTGCAGCTCCTCGGCCAGCGTCTTCTTGAGCTCGCGCGCCATGATGTCGTCGAGCTGGTGCGGGTCGTCCACGGTCATGCCGACCATGCGCAGGTAGTCGCAGATCATGGCCCCGGCATGATGGTTCTTCAGGACCTTCGGGAAGGCGGCGAACGCGCTGCTGGACTCCGGCTTCTCGATGTGCGGCTCGATCGCCGTGGCACCCTTGCTGCTCGCGAGCTTCACGAAGAAATACAGCAGGCTCAACATCTCCACGTAGTCGGCCTTCTTGAACGACGGCCCCTTCAGAACCTTCTTGAAGCCGCCGATCGTGTGCTTGATGTCGTGCATCGAGTTGGCCATCAGGAAGCTGCCGATCGCGGCACCCAGGATGCTCAGCAGCTCGAACGGCATGGAGGCCACCAGCGGCCCGATCGCGCCGCCCGACGCAACAAAGCTGCCGAACACGCAGAGCAGCAGGAACACCAGGCCAACGATCGTGAACATGGTTCAGCCTCCTGCAGCGACGGGTGACGGCACGTGCTGGCGGCGCAGCGTCAGCACGACACGCCGGTTGGCGCTGGCGAGCGGATCGGCCGGCAGAAGCAGGTGCCGGTCGGCGAAGCCCGTCACCCCGGCCACGCGCCTGTCCGGCAGCCCGGCATCGACCAGCAGGTCACGCGCGGCGTTGGCGCGCCCGGACGACAGGGTCCAGTTCGAGACCATCCCCGCGGACAAGGGTGCCGCGTCGCTATAGCCCTCGATCGAGACCGGTTCCGTCAGCGTCGCCAGGAACGGCGCCACCGTGCGCAGCAGCGCCTGAGCCCGTGCGTTCAGGGTGGCGGCACCCCGGTCGAACATGGGCCTGCTCTGGCTGTCCATGATCTGGATGCGCAGGCCTTCCGAGGTGACGTCGACCGCCATCTGGCCGGCGAACGCGGCCAGGGAGGGATCGGCCGCGACCAAGCGCTTCACCGCTCCCACCGCCGCCTTCAGCGATCTGTCCTCGGCCGCCGCCGCCGCCGCTTCCGCAGCCTTGTTCAGCTTGGGGCCTGGTTGCGGCGACGCCGTGCCCGCCGTCAGGCCTCGCGTCGCGCTTGGCGCGGCTTCCTGGACGGCGGCGCCCGCCGTGAGGGCAGCCCCGGAGCCGGGACCCGCGGACTCGTCGTCGTTGTCGGTGTCGGACGCGCCGGACGAGGCGTCGCCGTCGCTGGAAACCTGGCCCGGTGCGGTCTGCATCGCCATGGGCTGCGGGGCGTCCGGGGTCGGCGGCGCGCCGCTGCCCTTCACCACCAGGTTGGTGCCCTTGTCCAGCGGGCTCATCCCGCCCGGCACCAGGCCCGCCCCGGAGAACCCGTTCTCGACGTTGGCCATCGGGCTGAAATAGGCGGCGATGCCGCGGCGCTGCTGCTCGCTGGTGGCGTTGATCAGCCACATCAGCAGGAAGAAAGCCATCATCGCCGTCACGAAGTCGGCGTACGCGACCTTCCAGGCGCCGCCGTGATGGCCGGCAACGCCTTCCTCGACGCGGCGTATGACGATCGTCGTCCCGCCCTCGTTCTTGCCACGCCGCTTGGCCATCCAGCTTCCTGCTCC
>CAXTCK010000104.1:1980-5982 GCA_964242425.1 uncultured Acetobacteraceae bacterium
GGCAGGCCGCGCGCCAGCTCCGACGCCAGGCCATACTCGTCGGCGGCGACAAAGCCCGGGCCGGCCGCATCGACGGCAGCGGCCAGCGCCCGCCAGCCGGCCAGCCGCTGCAGCGTCACGTCCAGCGAGCGCGGCAACGGGAATGGCGCCGCGGTGGCCTGCAGGTACACAGGTGCCGTCAGCGCGAGGCCCAGGACCGCCGCCCGTCGCCACCAGCGCGGCGCCGTCGCCGCCGCGGCGACCACCGCCGACGGGTAGAGCAGGCCGGGCCAGTTCGCCTGCACCCGGTCGCCAAACGCGTGCTGCACGAACACGGCCAGGGGCAGCAGCGTCACCCAGGCGAGCAGCGCCGGACCGGGCATGCCGCGTCGCCCTTCATGAACAGCGTTCACGATTCCCGCGACGAGCAGGACGAACACCAGCGGAGTCGCCAGCCCGAGCTGCCCGCCCACCAGCTCCGCGAGGTAGCGCCCGGCCCGCGCCGGGTGCCAGTCGCCGGTGCGCCCGCCCTGCTTGGCGAAGCTGGCCCAGCCATGCGCCCGGTTCCAGGCCAGCACCGGGGCGAACAACGCCAGCGCCAGCAGAACCGCCAGCCACGGCCAGGGGGTGCGCAGCCAGCGCCGCCCCTCGACCGTCGCCAGCAACCACCCGGCCAGGCCCATCCCGACCAGGGCGGCCGTATACTTGCTGTCGAGCGCCAGGCCGAGGGCTGCGCCCGCCAGCAGCCACCAGGCGCCGCGCCCGGTCGCCAGCACCCGCCCGAGAGCCGTCAGCGCGGCGGTCCAGAAGAACAGCAGCGGCGTGTCCGGGGTCATGGTGACGCTGCCGACGCCGAGCAGCAGGGTGGCGTTCAGCAGCACCGCCGCCACCAGCGCACGACGGGCCCGGTTCTCCCGGTCGCCCAGGTCGGCGGCGGCAGAGGCCAGAAGCAGGGTGCCAAGGGCAGCGGACACCGGCGCCAGCAGACGCACGCCGAGCGGGCCGTCGCCGCACAGCAGCGTTCCCGCCCTGATCCACAGCGCCACCATGGGCGGATGGTCGAGATAGCCCGGCGCCAGGGCGCGCGACCACACCCAGTAGTACGACTCGTCGGGGGACAATGGCGCGAAGCCGCACACCGCGAGCCGGAGCACGGTCAGCAGCAGCAGGGCTGCGAGCCAAGGCCTCAACGCAGCCGCCAGATCAGGGTGGCGGACACCGCGTAGTTCCACACCACCCCGATCGCCGCCCCCGCGGCGCCGGCCGGCTGCCAGCCGTGATGGGTGTCGTGCAGGGTGCGGGCGATGCCGACATTGGCGACCGCGCCGACGCCGCAGACCAGCATGAACAGCAGCAGGCCGCGCCACAGCCGGGCGCCGCGCAGGCGACGGTCGCGATAGGTGACGGCATTATTGAGCCAGAAGTTGGCGATCATCGCCACGACCGTGCCCACGGTCTGGGCCCAGGCGAACGAAGCGCCCGCCCGCCTGCTCGCGTCCAGCACCAGGAGGTTCACCAGCACGCCGGCGAGCCCCACGGCTGCGAAGCTGATGAACCGGGTCGGCAGCAGGCCGCGGAACGCCTTGTCGAGGATCATGCTGCCGAACTGGGCCAGCACCAGGACGTCGAGCTTGCTTTCGCCTGCCAGGCGCGGACGGAACCGGGCCGGGATCTCGACCACGCGCGGGATCTCGCCCGTCGCTGCCGGGGCCGACAGGATCAGGTCGAGCAGGATCTTGAACCCCTGCCCGCTCAGGCGCGGCGCCACCTGCTCGAAGAAGCGCCGCTCGCAGGCGAAGAACCCGCTCATCGGGTCGCCGAGCCGGTCGAAGCCGGGGCGCACCGGCAGGAACAGCTGGGCCAGGCGGATGCCCGTGCCCGACAACCGGTGCCGCCAGGGCGAGGACAGGCCGAGGGAGTCGCCGCCGGCGACATGGCGGGAGCCGACCGCGATGTCGCAGCTGCCGCTCGCCACCGCGTCCAGCATGCGCGGCAGGCAGGCCTCGTCGTGCTGCCCGTCACCGTCCATCACCGCCACCAGGGGAGCGGAGGAGGCCAGCACCCCCTCGATCACCGCCGAGGACAAGCCGCGCCGGCCGACGCGCCGCAACCCGCGCACCCGTGCATCGACGGCGGCGACGGCGCGGATCTCCTCGATGGTGCCGTCCGGGCTGTCGTCGTCGACGAAGATCGCTTCCCACAGGCGGCCGGCCAGGGCGGCGTCGAGGGCGGCGACCAGCGGGCGCACGTTGGGGCGCTCGCGGTAGCACGGCACCACGACGCTGATGTGGGGCGGGGTCGGCAACCCGGCCGCGTCAGATCGGCACGCCAGCGAGGTCGCGGCTGGTGCGTATGGTCTGCAGGGTCTGCAGGCGGCTGACGTGGGCGGTCTCGGTCAGGCGGCGGGTGAGCTGGTTCTCGTGCGCGGTGTCGCGGGCGACCAGGCGCAGCAGGAAGTCGCCGCCGCCGCGTATCATGTGGCATTCGCGCACCTCGGGCCATTCCGCCACCAGCGCCTCGAAGCCGGTCAGCACGCTGTCCTTCTGGCTGTCGAGGCCGACCAGGGCGAAGAACACCACGGTCCAGCCGAGCAGATGCGGGTCGCTGTCGCCGTGGTAGCCGCGTATCACCCCCAGCTCCTCCAGCCGGCGGACGCGGCGCAGGCAGGGGGGTGCGGAGATGCCGGCCCGGCGCGCCAGCTCGACGTTGGTCATGCGCCCGTCCTGCTGCAGCTCGGCGACGATGCGCCGGTCGATGGCGTCGAGGTCGGCCCCGAGCTGCACACTGAGCTGGACGCCGAGCTGGTCTGGGGTCTGCATGGCGGCATGGTGTATTGCAGCCACGGCCGCAGGCAAAGGCCGCAGCGGCGGCAAGCGGGCCGGTGCCTGCGTCCATCTTGCTTGCGCCGCAGCAAACGAGGCTCATATCCTGGACCGGCCCAGCAACGGGCCCCGAGAATCGATCACCCCATGACCCAGACCTTCACCACCGACCTGCTCGTCATCGGTGCCGGCCCCGCCGGCTACACCGCCGCGATCTATGCGGCACGGGCCAACATGAAGCCGATCCTGGTGTCGGGGCTGCAGCCGGGCGGGCAGCTGACCATCACCACCGACGTCGAGAACTATCCGGGCTTCGCCGAGGCGATCCAGGGGCCATGGCTGATGGAGCAGATGGCGGCCCAGGCCGAGCACGTCGGCACGCGCGTGATTTCCGACCTGATCGTCGAGTGCGACCTCCAGCCGAGGCGGGCGGGCGAGCCGTTCCGGCTGGTGGGCGACGGGGGCGACGTATACCTCGCGCGCACGGTGGTGATCGCCACCGGCGCCCAGGCGCGCTGGCTCGGCCTGCCGGCGGAAAGCCGGCTGCACGGCGCCGGGGTGTCGGCCTGCGCCACCTGCGACGGCTTCTTCTACCGGGGCAAGCGCGTGGCGGTGGTGGGCGGCGGCAACACCGCGGTCGAGGAGGCGCTGTATCTCACCCACCACGCCGAGCACGTGACGCTGATCCACAGGCGCGACCGGCTGCGCGCCGAGCGCATCCTGCAGGACAGGCTGTTCGCCCATCCCAAGGTGTCGGTGCTGTGGAACAGCGTGGTCGAGGACATCACCGACACCGGGGTCACCGCAGCGGGCACGCCTCCGGTGGTGGACGGGGTGGTGCTGCGCGACACCGCCACCGGCAGGACCAGCCGGCTCGGCGTGGACGGGGTGTTCGTGGCGATCGGCCATCTTCCCAACACCGCAGTGTTCCAGGACGAGGTCGAGCTCGATGCGGAAGGCTACGTGATCACGGAGCCTGGCACCACGCGCACCTCGGTGCCGGGCGTGTTCGCCGCCGGCGACGTGCAGGACAAGGTGTTCCGCCAGGCGGTGACGGCGGCCGGCACCGGCTGCATGGCCGCCCTGGAAGCGGAACGGTACCTGACCGAGCAGCTGGTTCCGGTCCGCGCCGAAGCCGCCTGAGGATCAGGGGCATGCGCACGCCAACCCCGAACCGACGAGACGGCGCGCAATGAGCATG
>CAXTCK010000104.1:6082-11765 GCA_964242425.1 uncultured Acetobacteraceae bacterium
TGGCCCGATGAGCATGGACTGGGACAAGCTCCGGATCTTCCACGCCGTCGCGGAGGCGGGCAGCTTCACCCATGCGGGCGACGTGCTCAACCTGAGCCAGTCCGCGGTGAGCCGGCAGATCTCGGCGCTGGAGGAGGCCCTGCAGGTGCCGCTGTTCCACCGGCACGCGCGCGGCCTGATCCTGACCGAGCAGGGCGAGCAGATGAACCGCACGGTGCGGGACGTGTTCGCCAAGCTCGCCATGACCGAGGCGCTGCTCAGCGAAAGCAAGGAGAAGGCGGCCGGCCGGCTCAAGGTGACCACCACCACCGGCTTCGGCACCGCCTGGCTCACGCCCCGCCTGCCGCGCTTCCTCCTGGCGCACCCGGACATCTCCATCACGCTGATCCTGGAGGACAGCGACCTCGACCTCGGCATGCGCGAGGCCGACGTGGCGATACGCATGCACCCGCCGCGCCAGCCCGACCTGGTGCAACGGCACCTGGCCGACATCCAGATGCCGGCCTGCGCCTCGCCGGACTACATCCAGCGCAACGGCATGCCCGCTACGGCGGAAGACCTCGACCGGCACAAGCTCCTGCTGTTCGGCTCCTACCGGCCGCCGGTCCCGGACGTGAACTGGCTGGCCGGGTACGGACGGCCGAACGGGCAGAAGCGCCAGCCAGTGTTCGAGGTGAACAGCCTCACGGCACTCGCCGACGCGATCGAGGCCGGGCTCGGGATCGGCGCGGTGCCGCACTACATGCTGGTCGATCGGCCGGGGCTTCAGCGGGTCCTGACCGACATCAAGCCCCCGACCATCGAGGCGTATTTCGTGTATCCGGAGGAGCTGCGCACGTCCAAGCGCGTGGCGGTGTTCCGGGACTTCCTGCTGGCCGAGATGCCGTCGCGGCATTGATGGGATGTCCGACCGGATGAACCGGATGCGGCCGTGGTTCCTCGTTGCGGCAGGAATCGCCCTGCTGCCGTTGTCGTCGTGCGGCGGCGCGCCGCCGGGCGCCCGACCGGCACCGGGGGTCGACACGGACCTGCAGCCGAACGGTAAGCCCTATGTCGGGCCGGCGACGGTGACCTCGCAGCCTCCGGCGGACAATACGGATGCCCGGCTGTACTGCCATCCCGAAGGCGTCGGAAGCGCATGCAGCCGCCAGTGACGGGGCCGCGGGATGGCCACCCCGCCGTCCGGAACGACGTCCGCGCTACCTGAGCCGGCGGTCGCGCGCGTTGCCGGCAGGGCCGCGATCGCGCGCCGACTGGCAGGCGACGCAGGTACGTACTCCTGGAAGCGCCCGACGGCGTGCGTCCGGGATCTCGTCGCCGCATTCGACGCACAGGGCTTCCCCTTCTCCGGTCGGCATGCCCGCCCGCGCCCGCATCACCCCGTCCGCGACCGTGTCGTCGATCTGATCCTGCACCGCGCCGTCCGGTGCCCAGCCGCTCGCCATTGCCGACTTCCCATGTGGAACCATGAAAATGGGCGGGCCCGGGGCGGGCTCCAAGGGTCGCGTGGTCGCGGCCCGACGCTCACATGACGCGTGCCGAGGCGCCATGGATCTGCCGCAACGGTATCAGCTACGGGCAATGGCCACGATGACTCGTGGCCTTGGCTACCGCGTCATCGCCGAGTGCATCGAGAACGCCTGCAGCTCCGGACAGGCTCCAGGCCTGGCGCTGCGACGCGGCCCGAGGCGACGCCGGTCAGGGTGACCCGCTTCCCGGTGCGGTCCCGGCCGCTGCGATCGTGCCCTGGCGGCAGCCGCCGATGGCGGCCTGACCGCATGCCGGCACGACGTCCGGCGCACCCGCGCCGCGGCCGCGCGTCAGGCGATCCCGCCGCCTGGCGCCGCCAGGCGCGAGGAGATCGGCGGCGAGATGCTTTCCAGGGAGCGGCCTTCGCAGTCGACCCCCAGCCGCAGCGCCGTGACGCCGGCCACCACCATCAGCAGCCCGGCGATCCCGTAGCCCACCGCCAGCGGCACCGGGCCGCCGGTGCCGATCAGCCTGCCGAACAGCCAGGGGGTTCCGGCGGCGAACACCATGCCGAACGCGTAGAACAGGGAGATCGCGGTGGCGCGCACCTCCAGCGGGAACACCTCGCTCGCGGTCAGATAGGCGGCGGACGCGGCGGCGGAAGCGAAGAAGAAGATCACCGCCCAGCCGACCGTTTGCGTCAGCGCCGTCATCTGCCCGCCCGCGAACAAGGCGGCCACCAGCACCATCAGCACGCCGGACACCGCATAGGTGACGAAGATCATGCGCCGGCGCCCGACCGTGTCGAACAAGGTGCCGAGCAGGAGCGGGCCCAGGAAGTTGCTGGCGGCGATCGGCAGGATGAACAGCCCGACCCTGGCCGCGGACACGTGCTCGTAGTGGGTCAGCACCATGCCGTAGGTGAAGAACACGGCGTTGTACAGGCAGGCCTGGGCCACCATCATGACCAGCACCAGCACCGAGCGCATCCGGTACTGGCCGAACATCGCGCGCAGCACCACCTTGTAGCCGAACACGCGGCGGGGATGGATCAGGAGCGACTCGCTCACGGCAAGGAGCGGGCGGCCGGTGCACCGCGCGACCTCGCGCTCGATCCCGTTGATGGCGGCGGTGCCCTCGTCCTGCCGCCCGTGCGTCACCAGCCAGCGCGGGCTTTCCGGCACCCAGCGCCGCAGCAGCAGGATCAGGAGTCCGAGCACGCCGCCGATCCCGAAGCCAAGCCGCCAGCCGATGTCGATGCCGATCATGTTTCCGCTAAGCAGGAACAGGGAGGCGCCAGCCCCAGCACCGGCGCCGACCCAGAACGACCCGTTGACGATCAGGTCGACCCGGCCGCGCAGCCGTGCCGGGATCAGCTCGTCGATCGCGGAGTTGATGGCGGAATATTCCCCGCCGATGCCGATGCCGGTGACGAAGCGGAACAGCATGAACGACCGCACGTCCCACGAGAACGCCGACAGCAGCACGCCGACGATGTAGATCCCGAGCGTGACGTTGAAGATGCTCTTGCGCCCGTAGCGGTCGGTCAGCCAGCCGAACAACAGCGCGCCGATCACGGCACCCACCACATACACCGATGCCGCCCCGCCGATCTGCTCGGTGGTCATCCGCAAGGTGCGCGGGTCCTGCAGGATCGGCCCGATCGAGCCGACAATGGTGACCTCCAGCCCGTCCAGGATCCAAGTGATGCCCAGTGCCGCCACCAGCAGCACGTGGAACCGGCACCAGGGCAGCCGGTCAAGCCTGGCCGGTATGTCGGTGCGTATGGACGGCAGCAGGCCACCGCGACCGGGTGTCAGGTCGTCACGTGAATCATCAAGGGCGTTCGACATGGGCGCGGCCTCCCAGCCTATCCTTCCGATCGGGACGGCAGGACTTGGCGCCTGTTCTTCCCCTGGTCCGGCACCTCAGCCGGATCCGTCGGTCGCGTGCCGGTCCGGTCTTGCCAACCGGGCCGCCATCCCACCGGACGGGGCCGGTCTTGTCATGCGGACGCTGGCCGGGTCAAGCACAGCCTGGGCCTGCCCCGGGGAGGCGGGGCGTTCCGGCTCCTGCGCCTGGACGACCCCGGCTGGCCCGCGACGGGCGAGCCGTGCCAACGCCGGAGCCGACGGGTCAGTGCTTCGAGGGCAGGACCGAGGCCATGACCTCGCGCGCCACGTTCCTGAGGATGCTGCCGCGCTCCGGGTCGCGCGGCACCGACATGGCGAACTTCTTCGCCTGGTCCAGGGTGATGTGCGGCGGCAGCGGCGGCACGTTGGGATCGACATAGGCTTCCAGCACCACGGGGCGGTCGGACGCCAGCGCCTCGTCCCAGGCGGCGCCCACCTTGTCGGGATCGTCGACGAAGATGCCCTTCAGGCCCAGCAGCTCGGCATATTTGTGGTACGGCATGTCCGGGATCGACTGGGTGGACATGGTCTTGGGGTCGCCCGACTGGATCCGCTCCTCCCAGGTAACCTGGTTGAGGTCGCGGTTGTTCAGCACCAGGCAGATCCAGTTCGGGGTCGCCCATTCCTTCCAGTACTTGGACACGGTGATCAGCACGTTGATGCCGTTCATCTGCATGGCGCCGTCGCCCATGCAGGTGATCACCGTGCGGTCGGGGAACGCGAACTTGGCCGCGACCGCATAAGGCGTGCCGGCGCCGAGCGAGGCGAGCCCGCCGGACAGCGAGCCCATCATGCCGCGCCGGAACTTCAGGTCGCGGGCATACCAGTTGGCGGCGGACCCGGAATCCGCGGTGACGATCGCGCGCTCGGGCAGGCGCGACGACAGCTCCCAGAACACCCGCTGCGGGTTGAGCGGCTCGGCCGCGTGCATGGCGCGCGCCTCAAGCAGCTCCCACCACTTGGCGATGTTCTTCTCGATGCCTTCGCGCCAGGAGCGGTCCTGCTTGCGCCGGAGCAGCGGGAGCAGCGCCTGCAGGGTGAGCCGGGAGTCGCCATGAAGGTGCACGTCCATGGGGTAGCGCAAGCCCAGCATCTCCGGGTCGATGTCGATCTGCACCGCCCTCGCCTGCCCTTCCTTGGGCAGGAACTCGGTCCAGGGGAAGCCGGAGCCCACCATCAGCAGGGTGTCGCAGCCGAGCATCATGTCCGACGACGGCTCGGTGCCGAGCAGGCCGATCGAGCCGGTCACGAACGGCAGGTCGTCCGGCACCACCTGCTTGCCGAGCAACGCCTTGGCGATGCCGCAGCCAAGCAGATCGGCCACCTCGATCAGTTCCTCGGTCGCTCCCTTGGCGCCGGCGCCGATCAGGATCGACACCTTCTTGCCCTCGTTCAGGATGTCGGCCGCGCGTTGCAGGTCGGCCTCATACGGCACCACGCGTGGCCTGCTGTAGCCGATGGAGGAATGCTCGTAGCCGTGCAGGTGCGGCGGCTTCTCGACCGCCGCCATGATCTGGACGTTGGCCGGAAACACCACGCAGGTGACGCGCCGTTCGGCGATGGCGATGCGGAAGGCGCGGTCGATCAGGTGGCGCACCTGTGTCGGGTCGGAGGCCATCTCGCAGTAGGCGCCGGCCACGTCCTTGAACAGCACCTTCAGGTCCAGCTCCTGCTGGTCCGAGCCGCCGATCACCGGGGTGCCGTGCTGGCCGACGATCGCCACCACCGGCTGGTGGTCGAGGCGGGCGTCGTACAACCCATTCAGCAGGTGCACCGCCCCCGGCCCGGAGGTCGCCATGCAGACGCCGACCTCGCCGGTGAACTTGGCGTGAGCGGAGGCCATGAACGCCGCCATCTCCTCGTGGCGGACCTGCACGAACTTGAGCGTGCCTTCCTTGTCGGCGTCGTCCACCGCGACGTCGAGGCCGGCGATGCCGTCGCCGGGGTAGCCGAAGATGCGCCGCACGCCCCATTGCTGCATGCGTTCGACGACGAATTCGCTGACGTTCTTGCTCATGTCCTGAACTCCGGCGCGGTGGCGGGGTGCGTCGTCGCAGCAACGCCCGCTCGTTCCACGCCGTTCCGCGCCGTTCCGCCAGGGTATCCTTTGCGATGGCTGTCCGGACCGGCCGCGGCTCAGCTCCGCTTGTACACGTCCTCGATGCGGACGATGTCGTCCTCGCCGAGATAGGCGCCCGACTGCACCTCGATCAGGGTGAGCGGGATGCGGCCCGGGTTCTCCAGCCGGTGGGTGCAGCCGAGCGGCAGGTAGATGCTCTCGTTCTCGCGCACCATCACCT
>CAXTCK010000105.1:0-4152 GCA_964242425.1 uncultured Acetobacteraceae bacterium
CCTGCGCGATCCCCGGGCGCTCGCCGCCGCCCTGCGCGACGCCGGACGGGTGGTCAGCACCGCTCACGCCCGCCACGCCCGGCAGGTGCTGGACGCGGCCCCGCCGGACGCGCGGCTGGTGTTCCTCGGCAGCACCCGCAAGTTCAGCCGCTGGCCGGACGGGCATGGCAACGGCGTGCTGGACGGCGAGCGCGCCCTGCTCGGGTCCGGCCGCGACGGCGTGATCCTGCATCCGACCATGATCTACGGCGCGGAGGGCGAGAACAACGTCCAGCGCCTCGCCGCCCTGCTGCGGCGCCTGCCGTTCGCCCCCCTGCCCGGCGGCGGCCGCGCCCTGGTGCAGCCGATCCACCAGTCCGACCTTTCGGCCTGCATCCTGGCGGCGCTCGACCGCGACTGGCGCGGCCCGCACGCGCTGGTGGTGGCGGGGCCGGACGCCGTGCCGTATCGGGAGTTCCTCCGCGCCGTGGCCGTCGCCGCCGGGATCAGGCCGCGCCCGGTGCTGCCGGTGCCGGCGATCCTGCTGATGGCGGCCGTTCTCCTGGCGCGGCCGGTGCGCCGCCTGCCGCGGGTCGGTGCCGACGAGATCCGCCGCCTGCTGGAAGACAAGGCGTTCGACATCGCGCCGATGCGCGACGGGCTCGGCGTGGTGCCGATGCCGCTGGCTCAGGGCCTCGCCCGCACCTTCGCCGTCCCGGCCGAACGCGGCGCCTGAAGCGGCCTTCGGGGCACCCGGCGCCGCACCTTCCGGCGGTGCCGGGCGGGGACTAGGGTGATGCGCCCGTCCGGTCGGCTGCCGGTGCGACGCGGCATGGAGGCTTTGATGCGGCTCACCCGGCTCGACGTGCAGAAGATGAAGCAGGCGGGCGAGCGCATCGCCATGCTGACCGCCTACGACCATCCCTCCGCCGTGCTTGCCGAGCGCGCCGGCGTGCCCATGCTCCTGGTGGGCGATTCCCTCGGCATGGTGGTGCACGGCCACGACACCACCCTGCCGGTGACGCTGGACGACATGGTGCGCCACGCGGCCGCCGTGGTGCGCGGCACCACCCGGGCGCTGGTGGTGGGCGACCTGCCGTTCCTGACCTATGCCAGCGAGGCGGACGCGGTGGCGTCGGCGCGCCGGCTGATGCAGGAAGCGGGCGTGGGGGCGGTCAAGCTGGAAGGCGGCGCGCCGGTCGTGCCCGCCGTGCGCCGGCTGACCGATCTCGGCGTGCCGGTGATGGGCCATCTCGGCCTGACCCCGCAGGCGCAGCACCAGCTCGGCCTGCGCGTGCAGGCGAAGGGCGCGGCCGACGCCCGCCAGCTGCTGGACGACGCGCTGGCGCTGGAAGCGGCGGGTGCCTTCGCCGTGGTGCTGGAGCTGGTGCCGGCGCCGCTGGCGGACGCGGTGTCGCGTCGCCTGCGCATCCCCACCATCGGCATCGGCGCCGGCGCCGGCTGCGACGGCCAGGTGCAGGTGTGGCACGACGTGCTCGGCCTGTTTCCGGCCAAGTCGCCACGTCACGCCCGGCGCTTTGCCGAGATCGGCACCGCGATCGAGGACGCGCTGCGCCGTTACGTGGCCGAGGTGCGGGACGGCAGCTTCCCGACATCTGCGCAAAGCAGCGGCATGGACGAGGCCGAGCTCGCCGAGGCGCTGCGCTAGATGCAGGTGCTGTCCACGGTCGCCGCCTTCCGCGCCGCGCGCCGGGAAGTCGGCACCCTCGGCCTGGTGCCGACCATGGGCTTCCTGCATCGCGGCCACCTCGCGCTGGTCGGGCGGGCGCTGGCGGAATGCGGCGCCGCCGCCGCCAGCATCTTCGTCAACCCGGCCCAGTTCGCCCCCCACGAGGATCTCGGGCGCTACCCGCGCGACCTGCCGGGCGACCTCCGCCTGCTGGAGCAGGCCGGCGTGTCGCTGGTGTTCGTGCCGGAGCCGGACGAGATCTACCCGCCCGGCTTCGGCACCCGGATCGACGTCGGCCCGGTGGCCGAGCCCCTGGAAGGCGCCGTGCGGCCCGGGCACTTCGCGGGCGTCGCCACGGTGGTGGCCAAGCTGCTCAACATCGTGCAGCCCGACCGCGCCTATTTCGGCCAGAAGGACGCGCAGCAGAGCGCCGTGATCCGCCGGCTGGCGCGCGACCTCGACATCCCGGTGGAGATCGTGGTCGGCGACACGGTGCGCGACCCGGACGGGCTCGCCTTGTCGAGCCGCAACGCCTACCTGACCCCGGAGCAGCGCGCCCGGGCGCCGGTGCTCCACCAGGCCTTGCTAGCCGCCGAAGCGCTGTTCCAGGCCGGTGAGCGGGACGCGGAAGCGCTGCGCGATGCGGTCCGCGTCCGGCTGGCGCCCGATGCCGGGCTTTCGGTCGACTACGTCAGCGTCGCCGATCCGGACACGATGCGCGAGGTCGGCCGGATCGACGACCGGGCGCTGTTGTCGCTCGCGGTGCGGCTCGGCCAGACCCGCCTGATCGACAACCTGGTGCTGGCGGCGCGGGACCGGTCCGACACGCGGTGAGCGGGCTCCCGACGGAGCTCGCGCCGCCGATCCTGAACCGGGATGTCGACGAATCTTACAGACCGGGCCGGAAATCTTTCAAAACAGGCGGCTTTTCAACGCGATAGGATCTGGCATCGACCTTGCAAACGGCGCGTCAGGCAAAACGCCTGCAAGGAGACGATCATGACAAGGCTCAGATACACGTCCGTCCTGCTGACACCGGCGATCGTGCTGGCGATGGCCGGCGCCGCCCGCGCGACCACGTTCACCGGCAGCGCCGTGGGCAGCTGGGAGAATCTCAACGCGCCCGGCAGCGGCAACGTCGACACGATCTCCAACCACGACGCCGGCGGCGTCGCCAGCTTCAGCTTCGGCGTGGGCAGCGGCACGCCGCCCAACTCGTTCACCTTCAACGGCGTCGGCAGCGACGGCGGCCCGGGCTTTACCACGGCCAGCAACACCGACTTCGCGATCGGCAGCTTCTCGTACTTCAACGGCTCGACGACCAACTATCCCCAGACCAGCTCGATCGACCTCGGGATCGCCCTCGACCTCACCTCGCCCACGATGAAGAACAGCAACTTCCTCTACGATTTCGGCATCGACCTGACGCCGAACACCACCGGCAACCCGGTCAAGGACGGCGACATCGTCAGCATCGCCAACGGCACCACAACCACCACCTTCACCGCGAACGGCGTCACCTACACCCTGGCGCTGGCCGGCTTCTCGACCGATGGCGGCAAGACCTTCACCTCGCAGTTCCTGTCGCCCGAGGATTCCACCGCCAACGCCGAGATCTATGCCGACATCACGACAAGCCTGGTGGCCGTGCCGGAGCCGGCCAGCCTGGCGCTGCTGGCCTCCGGGCTGCTCGGGCTGGTCCTGGTGTCCCGGCGCAGGCAGGCCTGACCCGAACCGTCCCGACGGCGGGACCAGAACAGGACCGGGCGCTACCGGGACGCCAGCGCCCGGTCCTGTTCCGTGTTGACGTTGAAGAACGGGTCCCTCCCGTCGACCTCGAACCGCACCTCGCGCAGGCCGCGGGCCGCAGCGAAGGCCAGCACGCCGTAGGCGCGAGGCGGCGCGTCGGGTGGGAGCCGGTCCAGGTGGTCGCCAAGCGCGTCGCGCCACGCCACCGGCCACAGCGCCACCAGGTGGTGCCGCCGCCCGCCGGACACCGCCACCGCCGGCGCCGGCGCCAGGCGCCGCAGCAGGTCGCACGGGATGAACGGGGTGTCGCCCGGCACCGTCAGCAGGGACTGCGCGCCTTGCTCCGCTGCCCAGTCCAGGGCACGTGACAGGCCGCCCAGTGGCCCGATCCCCCGCCTGCGGTCCGGCAGCACCGGCAGCCTGAAGGAGGCGAACCGCGACGGATCGCCATTGGCGCTGAGCGCGACCCGGTCGAGCTGCGGGCGCAGCCGCCCGAGGATCAGGGACAGGATGGGCGCGCCACCGATCTCGATCAGCGTCTTGTCGATGCCGCCCAGTCGGCGCGCCTCGCCGCCGGCCAGGATCACCGCCACGGTGCCGTCCACGCTCCGGCTCCCGAATGAAGCATGCTGGGGCGAACGACGGGGCTCGAACCCGCGACATCCAAGACCACAACCTGGCGCTCTACCAGCTGAGCTACGTCCGCCACACAGCGGCGCCGGGTTTAGAAGAGC
>CAXTCK010000105.1:4252-11751 GCA_964242425.1 uncultured Acetobacteraceae bacterium
GTCGAACACCTTGCCGGTCGGGTTCATCGGCGTGTTGAGCAGCACCGCCTTGGTGCGCGGGCCGAACGCTTCTTCCAGCGCCGCGCGCGGCAGGCGCCAGTGCGGCGGCGACAGCCGCACCAGCCGCGGAACGCCGCCCAGCAGGCGCACCGCCGGCAGGTAGGTGTCGTACAGCGGCTCGAACAGCACCACCTCGTCGCCCGGCTCGACCAGGGCCGCAAGCGAGGCCGCCAGCGCTTCCGTGGCGCCGGACGTCACCACCACCTCGGTCGCGGGATCGACGTCGAGCCCGTGGAAGCGGCGGTTCGACCGTGCCACCGCTTCGCGCAGCTCGGGCAGGCCGGTGAGCGGGGCGTACTGGTTGCGGCCGTCGAGCAGCGCGTCGGCGGCCACCCGCACCATGTCGGCCGGCCCTTCGGTGTCGGGAAACCCTTGTCCGAGGTTGATGGCGTCGTGGCGGAGCGCCAGGGACGACATCACGGTGAAGATCGTGGTGGGCGCGTCGGCGAGCAGGCGGTTCGGTGTTCTCATCGTCGAGGATGCAGTCCCTTGCTGGCGTGGCCCCGTGATTGCGGGCGCGCGCGCCGCGTGGCAACGTGCCTCGCCGCGACGCACCGACCACCCGGCCCCCGCTTACCTGGAACCTCGCCGATGAAGAAGATCGAGGCCATCATCAAGCCGTTCAAGCTCGACGAGGTGAAGGAAGCGCTGCACGAGATCGGGCTGCAAGGGCTGACCGTCACCGAGGCCAAGGGCTTCGGCCGGCAGAAGGGCCATACCGAGCTGTATCGCGGCGCCGAGTACGTGGTCGACTTCCTGCCCAAGATGAAGATCGAGGTGGTGTGCGACGACGCCATCGCCGAGCGCGCGGTGGAGGCCATCGTGGATGCCGCCCGCACCGGCCGCATCGGCGACGGCAAGATCTTCGTCCACAGCCTGGAGGAAGTGGTCCGCATACGCACCGGCGAACGCGGCGAGGACGCGATCTGATCGACGGGTGCGGTTGCTTGTAGCGCCGCGGCCGTTGATTATCCGTTTCTGGCACGATTACTGCTCTGACAAGCGGCAGCACGCGGCGTCATGCCCTATCCAACACCCCGAGCCGGCCGCGCAGCGCGGCCGTCCAGACAGCAGGTAAGAACCGGATGGCCAAGAAAACATCACCTCCCCCGCCCGCCCCCGCACCAGCCGCGCCCGCGCCCGGCGGTCCGACCGAGAGCAGCGTCGCGAAGGTGATGGAGCTGCTCCAGGAGCACTCGGTCGAGTACGTCGACCTGCGCTTCACCGACCCGCGCGGCAAGTGGCACCACACCACCCAGCACGTGTCGACCATCGACGCCGACGTGTTCCGCGACGGCATCATGTTCGACGGCTCCTCGATCGCCGGCTGGAAGGCGATCAACGAGAGCGACATGATCCTGATGCCCGACCCCGACAGCGCGGTGATGGACCCGTTCTCGGCCAAGCCGCAGATGATCCTGTTCTGCGACATCGTCGAGCCGTCCACCGGCCAGCCCTATGCGCGCGACCCGCGCGGCACCGCCAAGCTCGCGGAAGCCTACCTGAAGTCGACCGGCATCGGCGACACCGCCTTCTTCGGCCCCGAGGCCGAGTTCTTCATCTTCGACAGCGTCAAGTTCGGCTCGGGCCCCAACTTCGCCTCCTACCACCTCGACAGCATCGAGGGCCCGGGCGCCTCGCTCAAGGACTACCCCGAAGGCAACATGGGCCACCGCCCGACGGTGAAGGGCGGCTACTTCCCCGTGGCCCCCGTGGACAGCGAGCACGACCTGCGCGCCGAGATGCTGTCCACCATGGGCGAGATGGGGCTGCCGATCGAGAAGCACCACCACGAGGTGGCGCAGTCGCAGCACGAGCTCGGCACCAAGTTCACCACCCTGGTGAAGGCAGCCGACTTCATGCAGATCTACAAGTATTGCGTGCACAACGTCGCGCACTCGTACGGCAAGACCGCGACCTTCATGCCAAAGCCGATCTACGGCGACAACGGTTCCGGCATGCACGTGCACCAGTCGATCTGGAAGGACGGCCGCCCCACCATGGCCGGCAACGGCTATGCCGACCTCAGCGACACAGCACTGTACTACATCGGCGGCATCATCCGGCACGCCAAGGCGCTGAACGCCTTCACCAACCCGTCCACCAACTCCTACAAGCGGCTGATCCCGGGCTTCGAGGCGCCGGTGCTGCTTGCCTATTCCGCGCGCAACCGCTCCGCCTCGTGCCGCATCCCGTATGCGACCAGCCCCAAGGCGAAGCGGATCGAGGTCCGGTTCCCCGACCCGACCGCGAACCCCTACCTCGCCTTCGCAGCCATGCTGATGGCCGGGCTGGACGGCATACGCAACAAGATCCATCCCGGCGAGGCGATGGACAAGGACCTGTACGACCTGCCGCCGGACGAGCTGAAGGAGATCCCCACCGTGTGCGGGTCCCTGCGCGAGGCCTTGCTGGCGGTGGAAGCCGACCACGAGTTCCTGCTCGCCGGCAACGTGTTCACGCGCGACCAGATCGAGGCCTACTGCGAGGTCAAGTGGCAGGAGGTGTACAAGTTCGAGCACACGCCGCATCCGGCCGAGTTCGAGATGTACTACTCGGTTTGACCGGTTCGGCGCCGTCGGCAGCGATGCCGGCGGCGCCGCGCGCTTGAGCGCGATCCCGCGCAACCCGCCGGTCCTGCGCAGCCCCCGGCTGACGCTGGAGCCGTTGCGGCCGGACCATGTGCCGGCACTGTTCGACGGCCTGTCCGACCCGGCGCTCTACCGCTTCATCCCAGACCGTCCCCCGGCCTCCCCGGCCGAGCTGTCCAGACGCATCGCCGAGCCGGGGTCCGGCCGGTCGCCGGACGGCGCGGACATCTGGTGCAGCTGGATGATCCGGCACGGCGGAACCTATGTCGGCACCATACAGGCGACGATCGAGCAGGCTGGCGAGCAGGCTGGCGACCAGACTGGCAACCACGCTGGCGACGAGACTGGCGAGCAAGCTGGCAGACGGGCCGGCGGGCAGGCCGGGCGGGAACCCGCGACCGGGCTGCTCGGCATCATGGTGTTTCCGCCGTTCTGGCGGCGCGGCATCGCCACCGAGGCCTTGCGCTGCCTGCTCGACTGCCTGTTCGGGCGCTACGATTGCCATGTGGCGGCAGCCCTGGTCGACACGCGCAACGACCCCTCGCTCGGCTTGTTCGCCCGGCTCGGGTTCGACACGGTGCGCACCATCCTCGACGCCGACTTCTTCGACGACCGCATCAGTCACGAGGTCGAGCTGGCCTTGACCCGTGCCGCCTGGCACGCACGTGCGCGTCGTCTGACGCCCGGCGGGTTCATCGCCGGTTAAGCATTGCAATGCAGGATCAGGTGCCCCGACGGAGCCCATCATGACGCCAATCGCCGGCCTCGACCGAACTCACGCAGCGGGCGCCAAGCCGGACGCCACGCAGAAGCCGAAGGCGGAGGCGGAGGTCCTCGCGACGGCGAAGCAGGCGCTGCACCAGGCGCAGGGCCGTGTGGACGCGGACAAGCGTGCGCACAGCCCGGGCTGCGTCGCCGTCGACCAGAAGGGCGTGGACAAGGCCTCGGCCGACCTCGCCCACGCGCAGACGGCGGCCAGCACGGCCACCCAGGACGCTTCGGGCGGATCGGCATCGAGCCGGGTCCTGTCGATCACGGCCTGAAGGCTGGCCCTCAGCCCTCGCCGGACAGCTCCCGCCTGCTCCGGTCGAGCTCCTCGCTGTAGCGCCTGAGGGCGTACTGCTCGGTCAGCTCCCCCAGCACCTCGCGCCGTTCGGGATCGTCCACCACCACCAGCGCGTCCGCTTCTCCGGTCTCGAACAGCGCCACCGCCTCGCGCACGCGCATCTGCGGCTGCAGCATCACGTTCCCGTAGTGCAGCAGGTCCTGCAGGCGCGACGCTTCCCCTTCGGAGCCGTGCAGCTCGGGCACCAGCACCAGCCCGGCATAGCGGTCGGCCCCGTCGACCACGATGATGCGGTGCGCGGAGCCCAGCGGGAAGTCGCGTCGCACCGCGGCGAGGCTGGTGTCGAGCCGTATGGTACGCACCTCGCGGCGCATCATGCGGCCCACGGTGAGGTTGCGCATCCAGCTGACGTCGACGGCGCTGCGTATGCTTTCGCCGCGCAGATGGAAGCGCCAGGTGGCAAAGGAATAGCCGAAGATGCGCCGCACGGTCAGCGACGACACCACCGACGCCGCCAGCACCGCGCTGGTCAGCGGCAGGCTGCCGGTGGATTCGAGTGCCAGGAACACCATGGTCAGCGGCCCGCCGACGATCGCCACCGCCATGGCGCTCATGCCGATCAAGGCGCACACCACCGGCGACAGCGCGTGGACCGCCACCAGCGACAGCAGGTCGCCGAACAGCGTGCCCGTCAGCACGCCAAGGAACAGGGACGCAAAGAACAGCCCGCCGCGGAAGCCCGACCCGATCGACACCGCGGACGCCACCGCCTTGAGCACCAGCATCATCGCCACGGTCTGCAGCCCGTACTGCGAGTCGAGGCCCAGCCGCATCGCCATGTGCCCGGACGACATCACCGCGGGCGTGATCAGCGCCATGCAGCCCACGATCAGCCCGCCCACCGCCGGGCGCAGCCAGACCGGCAGGCCCGAGCGGCGGAACACGCTTTCCGACAGCGTCACCGCCCGCATGATGACGATGCCGACCAGCGCCGACACCACGCCGAGCGCCAGGATGGTCACGTAGTCGAGGCCGCCGATCCCGGGCGGGATCACCACCGCCAGCGTCGGCGCGGTTCCGCCAAGCAGATGTGTGACCAGGATGGCGCAGATCGAGGCCAGCGTGACGGGGGCGAGGTTCACCAGCGAGTAGGTGCCGACCACCAGCTCGAAGGCATAGAAGGCGCCGGCGATCGGCGCGTCGAACGCAGCCCCGATCGCGCCCGCCGCCCCGCAGCCGACCAGCACGCGCATGTCCTGCCGTCGCACCCGGAACGCGCGCCCGAGCTTGGACGCGAGCGCCGAGCCGATCTGGGTGTAGCCGGCCTCCAGCCCGATGGACGCGCCGACTCCGTTCGACAGCACGGTCTGGATCACCACGATCATGCTGTCGCGGAACGACATGCGGCCGCCGAACAGGGCGTTGGCCTCGATCGGGTCGACCGGGCGCCCCGGCCGCACGCGCGCCGCCAGCAGGGTGAACAGCCCGAGCACGAGCCCGCCGAAGGTGGGCACCAGCACCGCGCGCCACGGATCGAGGTGCAGCAGACCGGACATGCGGCCGTTGCCGTCCAGCGCGAACAGCCGCCTGTGCATCAGCAGGGTGACGTCGTTGATGGTGACCACGAGGAGGCCGGCCGCGACGCCCAGGCAGGACGCCAGCACCGCGAGCCAGACCTCGTCGCCGCGCACCAGGGCGCGAAGCGTGAGGGGGGCCTGCAGCACCCAGCCACGCACCTGCTGCCCGCGCTGCGCGATCCCCTCACGGAACGCAGCCGGCCGCAGGGCGGGCTCGGGACGGGTCGTGTCGGCCACCGCGTCGGACATGGCTACGGGCGACAGGTCCGGTCGCTCACGACGCTGTCGGTGGGGCCGTCGGTGGGAAGGAGGCGACAGCGAACCGGGCAACAGAACAGCCTCGCGGCGTCACCGCTCATCGTGACGCGACCAAACGTGTTTTGAAGCCTGGCCGCGTCGGGCGCAACATCCATGGCAGCTCGGAACCGTTTCCCGGCGCGGAAGATCGTGGCGGAGCGCGCAGCTGCATCGGCGGCGCTTCCGGAGCGGGCGGCACCGGGATTGGCCCCGGCGGCTCGCCGATCGGCGGCTCGTCCGGATCGTCGAGCGGTGGCGGGGACGGCGGCTCCGGCTGGCCGCCGGACGCCATGGCGGCGAACCTGCCACGCGCGAGGCTGCATGCGACGAAAAACCCGGACGGCCGGAGCCGCTTTGGCAACGTTCCACGCTTCATGCCGGAGATGCTCCTTCAGGACCGCGTCCGACCGGGACGGGTTTGCGTAACGATTGAAACGACCGGCGCGTCGACGACAGCGTTCCGGACGCAGCGTAGCTTGCACCCACCCTCGCACACGAGAGATGAACAGGCCGTGAAGCTTCCCCCATCCATGCGATTTGTCGCCCACGACCCCGCCGGCGGCGATCCGGACACCCTGCGCGTCCGGTCCGGCCCGCTGCCGCAGCCGCGCCCGGGCGAGCTGCTGATCCGGGTGGAGGCGGCCGGCATCAACCGGCCCGACGTGATGCAGCGCAAGGGGCTGTATCCGCCGCCGCCGGATGCGAGTCCCGGGCTCGGCCTGGAGGTGGCGGGCGTGGTGGTCGCCATCGCTCCCGCCGTGGGGGACGCGGAACCGGGCAAGCCTGCGCCCGCCGTACCGGCCACGCCGATCGCGCCCGGCGACCGCGTGTGCGCGCTGGTCAACGGCGGCGGCTATGCCGAGTACTGCACGGCGCCGGTGGCCCAGTGCCTGCCCTGGCCGACCGGCTTCGACGCGGTCGCGGCGGCGGCGCTGCCCGAGAACTACTTCACCGTCTGGTCCAACCTGTTCCGCACCGGCCACCTGTCGGCAGGCGAAACGCTGCTGGTGCACGGCGGCACCAGCGGCATCGGCTCCACCGCGATCCAGCTCGCCCGCTGCTTCGGCGCCCGCGTGCTGACCACCGTCGGCTCGCCGGAAAAGGCCGCCATCGCCCGCAGCCTCGGCGCCGACGAGGCGATCAACTACCGCACGGAGGACTTCGCCGAGCGGGTGCCGGCGCTGACCGGCGGGCGGGGCGTGGACATCGTGCTCGACATCATGGGCGCCCCCTACCTGGAGCCGAACCTGCGCTGCCTGGCCGATCTCGGCCGGCTGGTGCTGGTGTCGGTGCAGGGCGGCCCGGTGGCGGACAAGCTGGACCTGCGCCGGATCATGACCGGCCGCCTGACGCTCACCGGCACCACGATGCGGCCCCGCTCCGCCGCCTTCAAGGGCGAGATCGCCGAGGCGCTGCTGCAGAACGTGTGGCCCTTGCTTGAGTCGGGCGCGGTGCGGCCACTGATCCACGCGGTGCTGCCGTTCGAGCAGGCGGCGGAAGCGCACCGGCTGATGGAAGGCGGCAGCCACGCCGGCAAAATCGTGCTGGCGCTGGACGGGGACGGCCCGGCTTGAAGCTCAACGTCGTTTCGCGCGGGCCGGACGCCGACACCGCATCGGCGCGCAACGCCCCGCCGATCGTGCTGATCCACGGCCTGTTCGGGCGGGCCCGCAACCTCGGCTACTTCCAGCGCCGCCTGGCCGCCACGCGGCGCACGCTGGCGATCGACCTGCGCAACCACGGCGACAGCCCGCACGGCCAGATGGACTACACCAGCATGTCGTTCGACCTGCTGGAAACACTCGCCGAGCACGACGCGCTACCGGCCACCCTGGTGGGGCATTCCATGGGCGGCAAGGCGGCGATGACGCTGGCGCTGACCCGGCCCGAGGCGGTGGCCAGCCTGCT
>CAXTCK010000106.1:0-11708 GCA_964242425.1 uncultured Acetobacteraceae bacterium
CGCATCTGGCTTCGGCCAGGGCATCGGCGACGCGGCACAGCGGGTCGGCGGAGCGGTGACACAGGGAAGCCATGCCGCCGGGCAGGCGGGAGGCAGCCTGGTGTCGGCGTTGACGGAAAGCCCGGTGCTGTTGGGAGCCCTCGGCCTCGCGGCGGGCGCGCTGCTCGGCGCGCTGGTTCCGCAGTCGGAGCGCGAGGAGGCAGCGCTGGGGCAGATCGCGGGACAGGCCCGGGACGGTGCCCGCAGCCTGGCGCAGACGGCGGTCGACGGCGGCGCCCACGTGGCCCAGGCGGTGCTCGACAAGGGCCGCGACAGCGCGCAGGCGCACGGCCTCGCCGGCGGCGCGAGTCCGGGACAGATGGTCGACGACGCCTTGAGCGGCAACCTGTCCGGCCATGCGAAGCAGGTGGCGGAGGAGCTGCTGGACGCCGGCGAGAACGCGATACGCAAGGAGCTCGGCCAGCCTGCCGCGGGCAAGTCCGCGGAGCCGGAGCCCGCGGGACCGACACCGTCCGGGTCCTGAGCAGTTTGGCATCCCCGATCGTCGCCATGCCCGCCCGCCGGTGATCGGGCATCGGTGATCGGGTGCTGGTGATCGGGCGGCGCTTCGCCTTGCATCGGCCGGCTGATGCCGGCCGGCGCCCGGCTTGTGGCCGCCACCATCACGATTTCGCGCGCCGTCGGCGATCATCGGCTGACGCGGCCACCCGGGAACGCATAGAGTTCGTGGATGATCGTGCTGGACCGCATGAGCCATTCTCTCGTCCGACGCGCTAACCTGCTTCTGTTCGGGGGGCTCGTGGCCGTCCTGCTGCTGGTGTGCGGGGTGACCTGGGCCCAGTTCGACCAGGCCCGCAGTGCCCGGCGCTGGTCGCAGCACACCGACGACGTCATCATCGCGGTCAAGGACCTCAACCTCGCGGTGCGCAACGCCGAGACCGGCCAGCGCGGCTTCCTGCTGACCGACCGCGACGACTACCTCCAGCCCTACGAAGCCGCCATCGAGCAGGTGACGCTTCTGTTCAGTGATCTGCGTCGGCTCACGGCGGACAATCCCGCCGAGCAGGCGCGCCTGCAAGCGCTGTCGCCGGTGCTGCAGCACAAGCTGGAGGAGCTCGCTCAGACGGTGCAGGTGCGTCGTTCGGTCGGCCTGGACGCGGCGCTGGCGATCGTGCTGACCGATGCGGGCCGCACCTCCATGAAGCGTATCGAGTCGACCCTGTCCGCCATGGCGCAGGACGAGAACGGGCTCCTGTCGCAGCGCCTGGCCGCTGCCGACCGTCGCGGCAGGTGGATCCGCTGGCTCATGCTGGGCGGCATGGCGACGGCGCTGCTGGCCCTGTCCTGGGCCGCGCAGATGCTCAACCAGGCCTGGGCGCACACCCACAAGGTCGAGGCGGAGCAGCGGACCGCGGCGCTCCGGCTGCGCGTCTCGCTGGACAGCCTGAGCCAGGGGGTCGCCGTGTTCGGCGCCGACCACCTCCTGTCGAACTGGAACGACTGCTTCCGGGTGCTGCTGGACCTGCCGAAGGCGATGGTACGGAGCGACACCTCCTACGCCGCGATCAGCGAGCACATGTCCGGCGACGGCGGCTTTCTCGAGAACGAGCAGCAGATCCGCCAGGGACGCCTGTCGCCGCGGGAGCTGGTGGTCTACGAGCGCACGCGGCACGACGGGCACCAGCTGGAGCTGCGCCGGGCGCCGATGCCCGATGGCGGGTTCGTGCTGACCGTCACCGACATGACCAAGCGTGCCCAGGCGGAAACGGTGCTGCGCGAGGCGCAGAAGATGCAGGCGATCGGCCAGCTCACCGGCGGCATCGCACACGACTTCAACAACCTGCTGACCATCATCCTGGGCAACCTGGAGATGATGCACACCACGCTGGGGGACGATGCGGGCCTGCGGACGCGGATCGACCGCGCGGCGGGAGCGGCGCAGCGCGGCGCCACCCTGACGGCGCAGCTGCTCGCCTTCGCGCGCAAGCAGCCGCTGGCGCCGGCGCCGGCCGACCTCACGACGGTTGTCCCCGAGCTGATGCCGCTGATGCAGCGCACGCTCGGCGCGCACATCGACGTCCGCTACGTCGAGAACGCCGGGCTGTGGCCAGCGATGGCAGACCACGCGCAGCTCGAAAGCGCCGTGCTCAACCTGGCGCTGAACGCCCGCGACGCCATGCCGGACGGCGGGCGGTTGACCATCGAGCTGGCCAACAAGGTGCTCGACGAGGACTATGCCCGTGCCCATCACGAGGTGGTCCCGGGCGACTACGCCATGCTCGCGGTGTCCGACACCGGGCACGGCATGAGTCGCGAGGTGCTGGCGCGCGTGTTCGAGCCCTTCTTCACCACCAAGCCGGACGGCAAGGGCACCGGGCTCGGGCTCGCCATGGTGTTCGGCTTCGTCAAGCAGTCGGGCGGGCACGTGAAGATCTATTCCGAGCCCGGGCACGGCACCACGGTACGGCTTTATCTGCCGCGCGCGGTCGGCGCGGCGCTGCCGGCTTCCCGGATCAGCGCGCCGCTCGACCTGCCGCGCGGCAGCGCCACGGTGCTGGTGGTGGAGGACGAGCCTGCGGTGCGCGAGATCGCGACCGCGATCCTGGCCGACCACGGCTACCGGGTGCTGCAGGCGGCGGACGGCGAGTCGGGCTTGCGCGTGTTCGGCGCCCACGCTGCCGAGATCGCCCTGCTCCTGACCGACGTGGTGCTGCCCGGCGCGATACGCGGCCGCGAGCTGGCGGAGCGCGTCACCGCCGTGCGCCCGGAGGTCAAGGTGCTCTACATGTCCGGCTACACGGAGAACTCGATCGTGCACCACGGCCGGCTGGACGACGGCGTGCAGCTGATCGGCAAGCCGTTCAAGCGGGACGAGCTGATCGCCAAGGTGGCAGCGGCGCTGGGGCCGGTCGCTTCCACGGCACCGGGCAACCTGGTCGACCTGAACTCGCGCCGCGCCGAATGACGTCCATCGCGCCGGTGCTCAACGCAGCAGGACGGTGAAGGCCGGCACGCTCAGGGCCGCGACGTAGAAGCCCATGAACTGCACCCCGGTGTTGAAGCCGAAGATGCGGTTGAGGAGCCCGCCGAGCAGGCCCACCGAAACGATCACCAGCATGCCGAGCAGGCCGCCTTCCCAGAACCCGATCACCAGCACGAGGCCGACAAAGGTGGCGATGATCGCCTCGTGGCTGATCCGGCGCGACACGAACACCGCGGCGACCCGGGCGTAGTTCATCGCCAGCGGATAGGCGATCAGGGCCGCCAGCAGCACGGCGAGCAGGCCGTAGAACAGGAACTGCATCGGCGTCATCAGCGTGTGCAGGTTGAGGACGTGGTGATGCACCGCGTCGACGAAGAAGCGCGGCGGGGCGTTGAACAGCGGCGCCGCGGGACCTGCGGCCACCGGGCTCAGCGGCAGGCCGAACGCCACCAGCGGGATGATGGCCTCGGCGATGTAGGTGGACTCCGTGACGCCGTTGCGCACCGCCAGCACCGTGGTCAGCCGGTGGTAGGGATGGCGGATGCGCGACGCGACCGCTTCTCCCAGCACCACGGTCATCGCCACCGGGCTGAACACGAAGGTGGCGCTGGACACCACCGCAGCCGCCGCCACCCAGCGGGCCTGCACCGCGTCCAGCACCTTGAACGGGTTCGGGTAGTATCCCTTCCATCCCCTGATCTCGGGCGCGATGGCGAACCGGCGCGGCCCGTCGCGCCGCAGCCGGGAGCGCTCGACGGGCGACAGCGTCGACAGCAGGTCGGCGACGAGCGGGCCGACGGCGATGCCGAGGAAGTAGCTGACGGCGAGCTTCAGCCCGTGCGACGCGGTCAGGGTCTGCAGGGCGACGATGACCAGCACGAACGGGAACAGCAGCAGCACCGACGCCCAGCGCCCGGCGGAGAAGTAGGCGATCAGCATGGCGGCGAGAAGGAACAGCCAGGGTGCGGCGCCGGTGACGGCGTGCCCGAACGGCGCCAGCACCAGCGCGAACAGCACCGACAGCGGCACCGCGATCACCGCCGAGATCAGGGCGGCCGCGACCATCTTGCGCAGGGCGATGTGCGGCACGCCCAGCATGCGCAGCGCGGTCGCCTGCGGCATCAGCGGCACCGCCATGGTGTCGCCGGGAATGCCGAGCAGCGCCGTCGGGATGGCGTGGGTCATGTGCTTGGACACGGCGGCGGCCAGCCAGAAGGTGAAGATACCGACCGGCGGCACGCCGAGCAGAACCACGAGCAGCGTCACCGGGGCGATGGTCGTGGTCTCGTCGGTGCCGGACACAAGGCCGACCGCCGCGAAGATCAGCGCGCCGGCCAGGCCCATGCCCAGTGCCACGGGAAGGTCGCTGGCCAGCGCGTGCATCTCACACGTCTCCCACGTGGCGGGCGGCGGCCGCCATCAGGTCCAGCAGGCCCAGCGCCTGCAGCTCGGCCTGGGCCACGACCGGAAGCGGGACCGCTCCGCCATCGGGCCGGCCTTTGAACAGGGCGGCGACGGCGGCGGCCCGCTCCTCGTCGCTGCCGCCGGACTCGACCAGGATCCGCTTGGGCGGCAGCAGGCGCGCGCAGATCGCGCCGCTGAGCACGCAGCCGCCGAGACCGGCCAGCATCGCGTAGGCCCGTCCCGGCGCGGCGGCGGTGCCGAGCGCATGGAAGCCGGCCAGGGCCGCCAGGAATATCCCCAGGCTGACCACCGCCCCGATCAGCACCGCCAGCGCCAGCTGCCGGAGATCGACCACGTCGCCCCAAACCTCCGCCAGGTGCCTCGGGTCCATGCTGTGCCTCCCGCTCACGGTCAGGGTTCCGCTCCGGACCCGCTTGCGCCACACGTCCCGGATCGGTGGATCCTGGCGCTCATGGCCTGGTACGCCTTCGAGCGCGGCACGATGCCCAGCCTGGCCGCGACCGATGCCGTCGCCTGCCGCAGCCGCTCCAGGTCGACGCCGGTGGCAATGCCCATGCCGTCCAGCATGGTGACCAGGTCCTCCGTGGCGAGGTTGCCGCCGGCGCCGATGGCATAGGGGCAGCCGCCGAGCCCGCCGGCCGCGCTGTCGACCACGCCGATGCCGAGCTCGAGGCAGGCCAGGACGTTGGCGAGCGCCTGCCCGTAGGTATCGTGGAAATGCACGGCCAGGCGATCGACCGGCACGCTTGCCGCGACCGCCTCGACCAGGCGCCTCGCCCGCCCGGGCGTGCCGACCCCGATCGTGTCCCCCAGCGACACCTCGTAGCAGCCCCGCTCGACCAGGTGCCGGGCCACGCCTGCGACCGTGGCGGCCGAAACCTCGCCCTCGTACGGGCAGCCGAGCACGCAGGACACGTAGCCGCGCACCGCGATGCCGTGCTGGCGCGCCAGCGCGAACACCGGCTCGGCATAGCCGAGGGACTGCGCGACCGAGCAGTTGAGGTTGGCGCGGCTGAAGGCTTCCGAGGCGGACACGAACAGCGCCACCTCGCGCGCGCCGGCCTCGATCGCCCGCTCCATGCCGACGCGGTTCGGCACCAGCACCGGAAACCGGATCCCCGGACGCGACGCGATGGGGCGCGACGCGACGGCGCGCAGCACCGCGTCGGATCCCGCCATCTGCGGCACCCGTCGGGGCGAAACGAAGCTGCCGACCTCGATCGTCGCCAGGCCGGCCTCCGCCAGCGCCTCGACAAAGGCGATGCGGTGGACGGGATCGAGCGTACGCGGCTCGTTCTGCAGCCCGTCGCGCGGGCCGACCTCGACGATTCTCAGGCCGGGCTTCGGGCCAGGTCTCAGGCCGGGCCCCGGGCCGGGCGTCGCGGTCACCGCCCGCGCAGCTCGGAAAGCGCTGCCTCGGCGGCCTCGTGCGTCACCGATCGCCGCTCAACCAGCCGACGCGCGACCTGCCCGACCTCGTCGCCCGACGCACCGGCGCCGATGGCGACGTTGTGCGCGTGCAGCGCCATGTGGCCCTTCTGGATGCCGTCGGTGGCGAGCGCCTTCATCGCCCCGAAGTTCTGCGCGAGCCCCACCGCGGCGATGATCCGCGCGAGCCGCTCGGCGCTTTCGACCTGCATGATCGCCAGCAGGGCGCGGGCGGTCGGATGGATGCGCGTCGCACCGCCGACCAGCCCGACCGCGAGCGGCATCTCGATCGACCCGGCGAGGTCGCCCCCGGCGGTGACCTCCCAGCGCGACAGGCTGCGGTAGCGGCCGCCGCGCGCGGCATAGGCGTGCGCGCCGGCCTCGACGGCCCGGGTGTCGTTGCCGGTCGCCAGCACCACCGCGGACACGCCGTTCATGATCCCCTTGTTGTGGGTGGCGGCGCGGTACGGGTCGGCGTCGGCGAACCGGAAAGCGTCCACCATCGCGTCGCGCACCGCCGCGCCGCCGATGTCGCCCGCCCGCCAGGTGGCGCGGGCGCGGGCCACCCGCCGGTCCGCCAGGTTGGACAGGATGCGCAGCAGCGTGCGGCCGCCGGTCCATCGCCCCAGCTCCGGCGCCAGACGTTCGGCCATGGTGTTCACCGCGTTGGCGCCCATCGCGTCGCGCGTGTCGACCACGATGTGGGTGATGACCATGACCCCGCCGGCGGTATCGAGCAGACGCACCTCCAGGTCGCGGAAGCCGCCGCCGAGCCGGACCAGGGTGGGGTCGCACGCGTCGCACAGCGCCGCGATCTCGTCCCGGTGCTCCAGGATCACCAGCCGGGCGCGCTCGGGGTCGGGCAGGTCCAGCAGCTGGACCTGGGCGATCATCTGCGTGCCGGACATGGAGGTGGTGAAGCCGCCATTGTCGTAGCACTGCCGGGCGGAGTTGCCGACCGCGGCGACCACGGAAGACTCCTCCGTCGCCATCGGCACCAGCACGTCGGTGCCGTCCACGCGCATGTTGGTGGCGATGCCGACCGGGATCGCCAGCGTGGTGACCATGTTCTCGATCATGTGGTCGGCGAGGCGGCGGTCGATGTTGGCGGGTGCCGCCAGGTGCCGGCGCTGCTCGTCGTCCAGCCCGGCGAACGCCGCCACCGCGTCGAGCCGCGCTCCGACCTCCAGCTTGTGGAACCCGGAGATGCGCGAAACCCTCGGCTCGTCCGGCATGTCGCGCCCTGTTCTTCCCGGCCCACCGGGAACGGCGGGCGCCAGGTCCCAAGCGATAGGCCGGGGGCCGGCGCCCGCACAGGTACGGTTCGGCACGATTATGCCGATATCGTACCCCCTGCGGCCCTGGTATGGCTCCGTGCCATGACGCATGGGCCGGGCAAGGTCGAGCTGGTGATGGACGGCATCCTGGCGCAGCTGCGCGCCGGCACGCTTCGCGCCGGCGAGCGGCTTGCCTCCATACGCGAGCAGGCGATCCGCGCCGGCGTGGCGCGCAACACGGTGGTGGAAGCCTATCTGCGCCTCGTGGCGCAGGGCGTGCTGCAGGCCAGGCCAGGCTCGGGCTACTACGTGGTGCGCTCGTCGCGGCACCTTGCCCCGTCCGCGCCGCCGGCCGGGATCGCGACCGGCCCGGCGACAATGCTGGTCGAGCAGCTGGAGCGCCGCCTGCCGATCAGGCCGGGCGACGGCCGCCCGCCGCCGGACTGGCTGGAGCAGTCGGAGCTGCGCCGCCACCTGTCGGTGCAGCGCTTCCGCGACGCCGACGCCTACAACCGCGCCTGGGGCTTCCTCCCGCTCCGCGAGCGGTTGTGCGGGGCGCTGGCGGAGCGCGGCATCGGCTGCCGGCCTGACCAGATGTTCATGACCTTCGGCGGCAACCACGCCATGGACCTGGTCGTACGCCGCCACGTGCGGCCGGGCGACGCGGTGCTGGTCGACGATCCGGGCTACTACCCGTTGTTCGCCAAGCTGCATCTCGCCGGCGCCCGGATCGTGGGGGTGCGCCGGCTCCGCGACGGCCCGGACCTTGTCGATCTGGAGCAGAAGGCGGCAACCAGCGGCGCCAGGCTGTTCTTCACCCAGTCGCTCGCGCACAACCCGACCGGCGGCTCGATCACGCCGGGGGTGGCCTACGGGGTCCTGCGCGTCGCCGGCGCCCACGACCTCCTGGTGGTCGAGGACGACCCGTTCGCAGACATCCTGCCCTATTCCGCGACCCGGCTGGCAGCGCTCGACCAGCTGGACCGGGTGATCTATGTCGGCAGCTTCTCCAAGACCCTCGCGGCCAGCTTCCGGGTCGGCTACGTCGCCGCGTCGCCCGCCCGTGCGGCGGCGCTGAACGACGTGAAGCTCATGACCACCGTCGCCACCTCGGCGCATGACGAGCGGCTGATCTTCGGCCTGATCGAGGGGGGCCACTACCTGAAGCACCTGCGCCGCCTGCGCGGCCGGGTCAGCCGGGCGACAACGGCCACCATCGCCGCGCTGCAAGCCGCCGGCATCTCGGTGCAGCGCCCGGTCGGCGGCGGCTTCTACCTTTGGATCCGGCTGCCGGGCCCGGCCCTCGCGGCCAGCGACGTCGCCGATGCGGCGGCAAGCGGCATCTTCATCGCCCCGTCATCCGCCTTTTCCACCACCGCCGAGGGGGAGCCGGCGATGCGCGTCAACGTCGCCTACGGCGACCATCCGGTCTTCATGGAGTGGCTGAAGGCGCGCCTGGCGCCGGGCGGGCGGTCCTAGTCGGGCAGGCGGTGATCGGCGGCCGGCCGATGCGTCCTCACGCCGGGCGTGGCGGGCGCACCAGGGAGGCGAGCTGGAGCGCCAGCAGCTCCGCCTGCTGCCGTATGTCCGGCACCGCGGTCATCTCCCAGAACATCCCCCTGGTGACGGGCCCGACCGCGAACAGCCGGCGCGAGATCGCCCCGTCGCGCCCGAGCAGCGCGCAATGCGCGGTCACGTCGAGCCCGAGGCAGAGCGGATCGGGCCGCACCAGCCCGTTGTCCAGCAACGAGCGCACCAGCGGGTCGCGTATGCGGCTGTAGTCGGCGTCGGGCCCCGCGCAGTTGACCACCCGGCCCACCGTCACGCTGTCGAGTTCGTCGGCGAAGCGCGGCCGGAACAACACCGTCACCGGCCCGTCCGGCCTGTCCTGCTGATAGGCGCGTATCCGTCCGGCGCGTATGCGCAGCTGTCCGCTGGCGCGCGCCTGGGCGATCCGGTCCGCCACGGGGCCGGAGATGCGGTGCCGGTGGGTGTCCCACCACGGGCGCAGGTGGCGCAGGAAGCGCTGCCGGTCGCGCAGGCTCATCGCCTGCCACAGCTCGGCGGTGATGGGGCGTATCTCGTCGATCACGGCGTGCCAGCCGCCGCCGCAGGCGATCTGCCGGGCGGCGTTGGTGCGCAGGATGCGGGCCAGGGCGTTGAGGCGGGTCGGAAACGCGTCGGTTTCCGGCATCGCGGTGCCGGACGTCACAGCACCTGGCGTGGCGGCGCCGGGCCTCGTGGCATCGGGCGGCGGGGCGGCGTGGTGGCGGTGCGGCAGCAGGCCGCGCCTGGACAAGGCGGTGATCGGGCCGCGATGGCCCTGGTCGAGCAGCGACACGACGCTGTCGATGGTGGTGAGCCCGGTGCCGACCAGCAGCACGGGGGCGTCCGGATCGAGCCCCTCCAGGGTGTCCGGCGCCCACGGGTCGGCCTTGTAGGCCGGGCTGTCGTAGAACGAGGGATCCGATACCGGCGGCGGGGCGGGCGGGAAGTTGCCGATCGCCAGCACGGCGCGCTCGGCCAGCACGACGCGGTCGCGGTCCAGGGCGAGCGACAGCCCGGCGCCGTCCGGCGTGATCGAAAGAACGTCGCCGCGCACCAGCTGGAGCTGGTCGCGCCGCTCCGCCACCTTCATCTCGCCGTTCAGCAGGTGGCGCATGTAGCGGCCGAACATGCGCCTCGGCACGAACGAGGCGGGCCCGGCTTCCACCCCGCAGGCTTCCTCCGGGGACAGGCCCTGCAGCCAGTGAAGGAAGTCGAGCGGACGCTGCGGGAAGGCGCTCATCTTGGCGGCCGGCACGTTCAGCAGGTGGCTGGCGTTGCCGTCGGCATAGGCCGGACCGCGTCCGAACCGGACCCGCTCGATCAGCACCACCCTGGTCTGCGGCGGCGAACGCTGCAGCAGGTGCAGCGCCAGCAGGGTGCCGCTGAAGCCGGCGCCGACGATGGCGATGCTGGCGCGTCCGGTCGGGTCGTGCTGGTCCAAGAAGGGCTCCAAGGCGGTGGACGCCCGACCCAAGCAGCTATCGTGCCGGCCCGCCAGGAAGAAAAGACGGAGGTTGCGGCGGGCAGGCGGTCACGGAACGTGCGCGGGATCGGTTGCGGGATCGGGCGCGGGCGCCGGATGGGCGAGATAGGCCAGCCGCTTGAACTCCAGCCGGCCGCGGGCGACGCTGTCCAGGATCAGCCCGCAGACCAGGCTGAGGCAGGCGAGCAGCACGAATCCCAGCGCCAGCACGGCACTCGGCAGGCGTGGCACGTGGCGGGTGCGGAAGAACTCCAGCACCACGGGCAGCCCCAGGCCGAGGCCCACCAGGAGCATGGCGGCGGCGATAACGGAGAAAAAGGCGAGCGGGCGTTCCTGCTTCATCAGCACCACGATGGTGCGCAGGATGCGCATGCCGTCGCGGTAGGTGCGCAGCTTCGACACCGAGCCTTCCGCCCGCTCGATGTAGCGGGTCGGCAGCTCGGCGACCGGCATGCGCAGCTCCAGCGCGTGCACGGTGAGCTCGGTCTCGGTTTCGAACCCCGCCGACAGCGCCGGGAACGACTTCACGAACCGGCGCGAGAACACCCGGTAGCCGGACAGCATGTCGGACAGCCGGTGGCCGAAGATGGCGGCGACCAGCCCGGTCAGCATGCGGTTGCCGAGCACGTGGCCGCGCCGGTAGGCGGCGCTGCGGTCGGTGACACGGGACGCGTTGACCATGTCCAGCCCGTTCTCGCGAAGCGCGCGGATCAGGGCGGGGGCGGCGTGGGCGTCATAGGTGCCGTCGCCGTCCACCAGCACGTAGAGCTCGGCGTCGACGTCGGCGAACATGCGCCGCACCACGTGTCCCTTGCCCTGCAGGGTTTCCAG
Organism: uncultured Acetobacteraceae bacterium; assembly: GCA_964242425.1. Classification (GTDB taxonomy): domain Bacteria; phylum Pseudomonadota; class Alphaproteobacteria; order Acetobacterales; family Acetobacteraceae; genus Lichenicola. The sequence goes on from CAXTCK010000106.1 coordinate 10,976, forward strand.
ACGCACCACCGCGCCGGCGCCGCGGGCGGCTGCGCGCGTGTCGTCGCTGGAATTGTTGTCGTAGACGTAGATCGTGGCGTCCGGCAGGGCGGTCCGGAAGTCGCGCACCACCCCCGCGATCGCCACCGCCTCGTTGTAGCACGGGATCAGCACCGCCACCCGGCAGGCGGGGGACGGCAGCGTCACGAGAAGAATTGCTGCGTCGAATGGGTGAGGATGGCGATCTCGACCGCGCGCAGCAGCGGCACCAGCAGGTATTGCAGCGCCAGCAGCACCACCAGCGGGCTCAGGTCCATGCTGCCGAACTGCGGCAGGATGCGCCGCACCGGGGCCAGCACCGGCTCGGTCACGCGATACAGGAACTCGCCGACGCTGCGCACCAGGCGGTTGCGGCTGTCGACGATGTTGAACGCGTACAGCAGGCTGAACAGGCAGGAGATCAGGAGCACGTAGATGTAGAGCTGGATCAGCAGGTAGAGCAGCTGGAAGATGGCCGTGATCACGGCAGGAGGTCCTTATGCGTGGCTGCGCCGGAAGCTACCCACCCCGCCCTGCCCGCGCAACAACCGGGCCCGGCCGGCGGATGGCTCGGGCGGCGCTTGACTTGACCCCGGCCTCGGCTATTTTCCGCCGCCTGCACGGCGGGGCTGTAGCTCAGTTGGGAGAGCGCCTCGTTCGCAATGAGGAGGTCAGGGGTTCGATTCCCCTCAGCTCCACCACCGCCGTCGCAGCC
>CAXTCK010000107.1:0-11669 GCA_964242425.1 uncultured Acetobacteraceae bacterium
AGCATTCAGCCCAATTCATTCATAATGTTTCAAGATGCGGCGCTCGCACGCTTACTATCAAACAACATACCTGGCGGCATTCCTAGGCTGACGGTTCTTGGGGAGGCACTGATGGAGGCACTCTCAACTGCTCAGGCACCGGCACCTTCTCCAAATACCGACTGAGCCGCCCCAACGCCTCCCCACGGACCCCATAGACCTTCCCCGTGGTCTTCCTGGCGTGTCCGACGATCGCATCCCGGACATCCTCAGGCACCTCAGCGGCCCTCATCTCGTCTTCCATGCGGTGCCGGAAGCTGTGATTGGGGATGGCTAAGCGTCGAACACGTTGCGGACTCGCACCGGTAATGCTCAAAGAAGGAGACACCCGGAGGTAGTCATGAAGCCGTCTTGCCTGTGCCTCTTCGCCATAGCTTTGTCCGCTGTGCCGCTCACAGCACGCGCCCAATACATGGGCAACCTGTCGGCCAACCCGACACTGCCACCGGGCGTTCCTCAGCCACCGGGCACCTTCAACAACCAGTTCGGAACATCAGGAAACTCGCCGGGGATCTATGATGCCCAGGGAGGCTTCCACGGGAACCTCAACTCGAACCCGTATGATCCCAACAGCGTGGCGAACCCGTATGGACGGTATGGAAGCCGCTACTCCTCGGACAGCATCAACAACCCCTATGGGCAATATGGAAGCCAGTATGGCAGCCAGAGCCCCAACAATCGGTTCAGCAATGGTATGACCGTCTACGGGTCAGGCCAGCGCCCACCCGAAGACTGAAACAGGTCACTGACGAACATCCAACAAGGCTTGCGCGGTGATACAAGAAGGTGATCCAAACCTTGACTGAGTGACATCAACAACTCATTGATCTTGCTTATCTCTGCGGTAGAGGAAGAGGGTCCAGGTCCCCCAGCCAAGCAGGTCGTGTAATCAACTGTTTTGTTGATGCTTTACGACTGGCTCGGCAGCGAGCGCCGTCTTTCTTCGCATTCGAGGATGTTCGGCAACCTCATCCTGGTCACTGAGGGTGATCCAACCATGCTGTCGAGGCTCGCGAGCAGCCTGCTTCCGTCCGGTCTCGACTTCGGCAGGACGCCGCACTCTCCAGTGGAACGGGTGCTTGTGGCCGCAGCCGACGCCGTTGGACGGAGCACGGCGAGAAAGGAGTGGTCTGATCGCCGGAAGACGCGTTCCCCAGCTTGGCCATGGTGTTCGGTAATCGCGATCCTCGTTGTTGAAGCGTGGCTTTGGTCGGTGCCTTGCTTCGCGGTCGCGAAATACCGTTCAGTTCCTGTTAACCGCTGCCACCTAGAACTGGCGTCATGGAAACCCAGCGCCTTTCCCCCGACGCCGCCGCCAGCCAGTTGGTGGACCCACCGCACCTTGCAGGCATATCACACGGTCCGGTCGATCCCGGATCTAGGTTCGCTGTTCGGCAGCAGTGGGCCCAGTTCCTGCTGATATGCGCCTTTCGGACGCCTGGAGTGGAACGGGTCAGACGGCCTTCGTCAGCTGCCATGTGATCAGTTCATCCGCCGGCAGGTCGTCTACCATGCCCTACAGCTCAGCTGGCGCCGAGGCGCGGCCGCGTCAGGCGGCAGGCGCGGAAGACGGCCTGGTCCGCCCAGGCTCCCGTGGCGCCGTGATCGGCATCTCGAGTCAGCCGTCTTGACCACCTGGATCTGTCGGCGCTCCGCCCAGCCTGGAGATGATTTCCTTGTTGGTGCTGACGTGCCGGTGGTTGCTGCGTGGTCGTGGCGCTGCCGGTAATGTGGCTGCGGTCGCTGATGCGGTATCAGCACGACATGCCGGCCGTTGGCGTCACGGCGGCACTGAAATCGAATCATCCCGCCGCTGCAGACCGCATCGCAGCAGCCGGTTTAAGCCTCGTCTCTATACGAGAAATGGCGGCGCAATCCCGCTCGACTTGCGAAATCCCTAGACCTCTCGAAATGATCCCGTTCCTTCGAAACCCAACGGTTGTCGAGAACCTCCCAATCAGCCGTTTCTTGTCAGCCGTCCTTCATGGTTCCTCAACCTGGATGGGAGACCCTTGATCGTCGACCCAGAGGAGGACCTTGCTATGCCCGATCACCTGGAGGTGCTCCATGAGCATCGCGGACTGGACGAGAGGATGACCACCATTGCCAGGGGCATCGGCGAAAGGTTCCTTTGCGACCTGCTGGTAGACGTTCGGGCGGCCGGTGGCACCCCGAACGACCTCCTCGGGCTGCTGGCCCGGATGACCGCCAGCAGCGTCCAGTTCTGCTTCAGGCAGCAGGATCACGCGGCCGCCCTGAGCAAGGTGAGCATGGAAGCTGGCCGGCTGATGAGGGCTGGCGGATGACCGCCCCGCTCAACGCCACCATCGAGGCCCGCAACGCGGCGGGGATCTGGGTCGCGGTGCCGATCACCGAGATCGCGTGTGTTTCGGAGGATGACGATCAAACCGATTCCACCCTGTTGACCCTGCGGGACGAAAGCGTGGTGACGCTGCCCGAGGCCTACGAGGACGTGCTGGACCGGATCGTCGCCACCTGGCCCAACCACAGGTGACCTGGCGGCCCGGCGAGGTCGCGCCGCTGCTGCAGGACACGCTGGCTGGCTAGCCGCTCGCGGGTCCACGAGGCTGCCCCGCCCCGGCACGACGGGTGGCATCCCGCCGGTGCGGTCACCGGCGGAACGCCAAGGCAGCACTGGATCAGGCGACCGTCGGCAGCCGGTCGAGATGCTTGTCGAGCGTGATCGGATAATCGCGCACACGGGCGCCCGTCGCGTTGTAGACGGCATTGGCGACCGCGGCACCGACGCCGCAAAGGCCCAGCTCGCCCACTCCCTTCGCCTTCATCGGCGAAACCTTGTCGTCCGCCTCGTCGAGGAAGATCACCTCCTGGTAAGGGATGTCGGCATGCACCGGCACCTCGTAGCCGGCGAGGTCGTGGTTGACGAAGAAGCCCCGGCGCGTGTCCACCGCCAGCTCCTCCATCAGCGCGCCGCCGACACCCATGGTCATCGCCCCGATCACCTGGCTGCGCGCGGACTTGGGGTTGAGGATGCGCCCGGCCGCGCACACCGCCAGCATCCGTCGCACGCGGATCACGCCGGTGAAGCGGTCGACGCCCACCTCGACGAAGTGCCCGCCGAAGGTCGACTGCTGGAAGATGTCGCCCAACTGACCCCATTCCATCGTGTCCTCGGCAACCAGATCGCCGTTCCGCACCGCGTCCGCGAGCGGCGTGGAGCGGCTGCCGCTGCGGACAACGCTGTTCTCGAACACCGCCTCGTCCGGGTCATGGCCGAGGCGCCGCGCCACCGCCTCCCGCAGCTTCACGCAGGCGGCATACACGCCCGAGGTCGAGCTGTTGGCGCCGAACTGGCCACCCGATCCGGACGAGACCGGGTAGCTCGAATCGCCCAGCCTCACCTCGACCTTGTGCATCGGCACGCCCATCATCTCCGCTGCGGTCTGCGCGATGATGGTGTAGGAGCCGGTGCCGATGTCGGTCATGTCGGTCTCGACGACCACGTCGCCGCTCCGGTCCAGCCGGACCCTGGCGGCGGACGGAAGGTTCATGTTGTTGCGGAACGCCACCGCCATGCCCATGCCGACCAGCCAGCGCCCGTCGCGGACACGCCCGGGGACGGCCTGGCGATGCTCCCAGCCGAAGCGCTGCGCGCCCTGGCGCAGGCAGCCGACCAGGTTGCGCTGGGAGAAGAAGCGCCCGGGCTTCTCCGGATCGACCTGCGTATCGTTCCTGATGCGGAACTCCACCGGGTCCATGCCGAGCTTCTCCGCCATCTCGTCCATGGCGATCTCGAGCGCCATCAGGCCGGGCGCCTCGCCCGGTGCCCGCATGGCGTTGCCCTCGGGCAGGTCGAGCACGGCGAGCCGCAGCGAGGTCAGCCGGTTGGCGCCGGCGTAGAGCAGCTTGGTCGGGCTGGTCGCCGTTTCGGGCTGGCCGCCCGGCTGGTCGCCCGAGCCGCTTTCATGCGCGATGGCCGTGAGCACACCGTCCCGCGACGCGCCCAGCCGTATGCGCTGCATCGTGGCCGGCCGGTGCGTGGTGTTGTTCATCATCAGCGGCCGCGTCAGCGCCACCTTGACCGGGCGCCTGGCCGCCCTGGCCCCGAGTGCCGCCATCACGGCGTCCGCGCGCAGGAACAGCTTGCCGCCAAAGCCGCCGCCGACGAACGGCGACAGGAAGCGTATCTTCTCCTTGGGCATGCCCAGCGTGATCGCAAGGTCGCCGCGTCCCCAGTCGATCATCTGGTTCGAGGTCCACACGATCAGCCCGTCGCCGTGCCAGTCCGCGATGGTGGCGAACGGCTCCATCATCGCGTGGCTCTGGTCGGGCGTCGTGTAGCGCTCGTCCAGCGTGACCGGCGCCGCGTCGAAGGCCTGCTCGAAGTGGCCGACCCGGTCCTCGGCCGGCGCGCTGCTGCCCTCGTCGCTGCTGCCATCCGTGAGCGGTGCGGTCCTGAGCGCCTCGGCCAGGTCGAGGCGGCCCGGCGTCGGCTGGTAGTCGACCTCGATCAGGGCGGTCGCGGCGCGCGCCTGCTCGAAGGTGTCGGCCACGACCACCGCGATCGCCTGGTGGTAATGGTCGACCTCCGGGCCGCCCAGCAGCCTGGCGGTGTTGAACTTGCCCTTGCCCAGCGTTCCGGCCTCGTGCGCCGTGACCACGGCCAGCACGCCGGGCGCCGCCCTGGCGCGGCGCAGGTCCATCGAGCGGATCCGGCCCTTGGCGATCGCCGCACCCAGGACGAAGCCATAGGCCGGGTTCGCGATCTCCTCGTGATGCTCAAAGGCGTAGGGCGCGGTGCCCGTGGTCTTGTGCGGACCGTCGATGCGGTCGTGCGCGCGGCCGACCACGGTCATGCGGTCGATCGGGTTGGTCCCGGCGGGTGCGTCGAACTTCATGCCGCCTTCGCCTCCGACATCGCGGCCGCCATTGTTCGTTCGACCAGCGGCAGCTTGAACGCGTTCTCCCGCGTGGGCCTGGCGCCGGCGAGCAGGCGGGCGGATACCGCGCCGGCACCTTCCGGCATCGCCGCCTCCGCCGCCTCGACGCGCCACGGCTTGTGCGCGACGCCGCCCACCGCCACCCGGCCCGTGCCGTCCTTCTGGATCACCGCCGCCACCGACACGATCGCGAAGGCGTAGGACGCGCGATCCCGCACCTTCTCGTACAGGTGCGTGCCGCCGATCGGCCTTGGAAGCGTCACCGCGGTGATGAGCTCTCCGGGCGCCAGCACCGTTTCGATGTGCGGCGTGTCGCCGGGAAGCCGGTGGAAGCCTGCGATCGGGATGGCGCGCGTCCGGCCGTTGCCGTCGATCGTTTCCACGCTCGCGTCCAGCACCCGCATCGCCACCGCCATGTCGGACGGGTTGGTGGCGATGCAGGCGTCGCTGGTGCCGATCACGGCCAGCTGGCGCGACCGGCCGTCGATCGCGGCACAGCCCGAGCCCGGCCTGCGCTTGTTGCAGGGCATGTTGGTGTCATAGAAATACGGGCAGCGCGTGCGTTGCAGCAGGTTGCCGGCCGTCGTCGCCTTGTTGCGCAGCTGCCCGCTGGCGCCGGCGAGCAGGGCGCGGCTCAGCACGCCGTAGCCGCGCCGCACGCGGTCGTCGGCGGCGAGATCGGTGTTGCGCACCAGTGCCCCGATCCGCAGCCCGCCATCCGGCGTCTGCTCGATCCTGTCGAAGCCGAGGCCGTTCACGTCGATCAGGTGGGTGGGCGCCTCGATCTCGAGCTTCATGAGGTCGAGCAGGTTGGTGCCGCCAGCGATGAAGCGGGCGCCCGGCATCCCGGCCGCCTTCGCAGCCGCGTCGGGCGCGGAGGTCGCGCGCTCGAAGGTGAAGGCCCTCATGCGTCCCTCCCGGCGACCTCTGCCATGGCCTCGGCCATGTTGGAATAGGCGCCGCAACGGCAGATGTTGCCGCTCATGCGCTCGCGCATCTCGATGTTGGTGGCTTGCGGAGGCTCGGTCAGGCTGGCCGACACGTAGCTGGGAACGCCGCGCCTGATCTCGTCGAGCACGGCGACCGCGGAACAGATCTGACCGGGCGTGCAGTAGCCGCACTGGTAGCCGTCATGCTTGATGAAGGCGGCCTGCATCGGGTGCAGGTGGTCGGGCGTGCCCAGGCCTTCGATGGTGGTGATCCTGTCGCCCCCGTGCATGACCGCCAGGCTCAGGCAGGAGTTGATGCGTGTCCCGTTGACCAGCACCGTGCAGGCGCCGCACTGCCCATGGTCGCAGCCCTTCTTGGTGCCGGTGAGATGAAGGTGCTCGCGCAGGGCGTCGAGCAGCGTGGTGCGGGCGTCGAGCGACAGGTCGCGCCGTTGGCCGTTCACGTCGAAGCCGACCGGCAGGAGGGCCGGATCGTTGGGCGGGCGCGCATCCTCCGACCTGGCGACGGCCGGGGCAGACACGAGCGCCACGGTCGCGGCACTCGCGGCGAGGACGTCGCGCCGCGAGATCTCCAGCGTGGGCAGGTTCGACATGGTGTTCCGCTCCTTTCGACAGGCCCACTGGCCGTCGGTCGTCGCCCTATACCGCCGACGCCCCGCGGGAGGGGCCTGCGGGCGAGCGCCGCGCCACCGGGATAGCACGCGACCACCGCGGCTGTCGTTGAAACCATTCTCGATGGGGATGCCGGATCCGCACGGCATTCGGCGAAGCGTCGGCGAGCCCCTCTCGCCCGGGCGCGGCACGCGGCGCCCCCGGCATCGCCGCCACCCCCCCTTCCGTGTCAGCGGTCATCCTCGCCGATGCGCAAGCCGGTTCTGCACGCTGGTCACCCGCCCTGGGCGACGTTGCAAGGCATGTCGGCTTCGCATGGGCGGGAAATCCTGGTGAGGCCGAGACGCCGGAAAGTGAACGCTGCTTCCGGCGAGCGGCGTTTCCGCTGCTTCGTCGCGGCGTCGAGGCGACCAGCTTTCGTATCAACATCGCGTTCGGCTGGAACGCACCGGCAGGCAGCGGCGGCCCGGTAGGGCGCCCGCCCGCAACGCTGGCGCGCGCCGAGGCTCGGCGACCATGTCTTTCATGACCTGCGCGGGCGGCATAGGCCGTCCCGCACCCGCTCGCGACGAACACCGAATGTCGAGGTCACGGTCCCCGGGCTGCGGGAGGATGTCGAGGCGTCGCACCGCACCCGGCGGGGCGGGATCCCGGCGCGCGGCGTCGCGTCCGCCGTCCGCTGCGTCGATCCGGCGGAACGTTTCAGCCGGTTGATCAGGCGCCGATCCCGCCGGGCCATCTTCCGGTTCATCAAGGCTTCATGTTTGGCGGCTAACCTGGGTCACACCATCTCGAAACGGCACGATCATGAACCAGCTGGACATGCCGACGAAGCGGCGGCGCAGTTCGTCGCCGTGCGGAACGCGTCCGGCTGCGCAGGCGACATTCGCGAAGGCGTTGCAGCATCACCGATCCGGGCAGCTGGCCGAGGCGGAAGACGGCTATCGCCAAGTGCTGGCCATCATGCCCCGTCATGCCGACAGCCTGCATCTGCTGGGGCTGATCGCGCAACAGAATGGCCACATCGACGCGGCGATCGGCCTGATCCAACAGGCGATCGCGATCAACGGCGCGGCGGCATCCTTCCACTGCACCCTCGGCAACGCCCTGCTGGAGAAGCGGCAAGGCGGTGACGCGCTCGCCTGCTTCCACAAAGCGATCAGCCTGGATCCCAGGCTTGTGGAAGCGCACGTCAACCTCGGCTGTGCGCTTTCCGAGGCGGGGCAGGTCGACGACGCCATACGACATTTCCGCCTGGCCCTCGCAATCAGGCCGGACCTGGCCCTGGTGCACAACAACCTGGGCGACGCGTTGCGGCGGCAGGGCAGACTGGACGATGCGGTCGCAAGCTGCCGGAAGGCCCTGCAACTCGACCCGGGGTATCCTGAAGCCCATGTGAACCTCGGCAGCGCCCTGATGCTGCTGGAACGCCTCGACGACGCGGTCGCCTGCTTCCGCAACGCCCTGGCGCTCAGGCCGGACCTGGTGGCGGCGCAGATCAACCTGGGCAGCGCGCTGGCGCGGCAGGAAAAGCCCGACGACGCCATCGCCTGGTTCCTCAAGGCGATCGCGTTGCAGCCGAACCATGCCGACACCTACAACAACCTCGGCAAGGTGCTGATGGACCAGGCCAGGGTGGACGAGGCAGTATCCTGCTTCAACTGGGCCATCACGCTCCAGCCGGATCATTGTGACGCGCACCTCAACCTGAGCGGCGCATTCCAGAGCCGGAGCAGGCTTGATGAAGCGCTTGCCCATGCCCGGCATGCCGGGGTGCTGGCGCCCGACCGGATCGAGACCCTTGTCGGGCTCGGCAGCACGTTCCGTGCCCAGGGGCGCCTGGACGACGCGATCGCGTCGTTCGAACGGGCCATCGCCCGTTGCCCCGATGGCCGGCAGCTGCCGCGTATCCATGCCGATCTGGCGATGGCCCTTCTGGCCCGCGGCGACTTCGAGCGCGGCTGGGAGGAGTACGAGTGGCGGACGCAGGTGATGGGCCCAGGGCGGGACTTCGGCGTGCCGCAATGGCGCGGCGAGCCTGCCGTCGGCCGAACCCTGCTGGTCCACGCCGAACAAGGGTTCGGCGACACTCTCCAGTTCTGTCGCTACGCTTCCCTGGCTGCCGAGCGTGGGCTGCGTGTCGTCCTGGAGGTGCAGAAGCCGCTGGTTCGCCTGCTTCGCGGCCTGTCCGGCGTCGAAAGCGTGGTCGCCCGGGGAGACGCGCTGCCGCATCACGATCTTCATTGCCCGATGATGAGCCTGCCACTGGCACTACGCACGACGCGTGAAACCATACCGGCTCGCGCCCCTTACCTGCATGCCGATGCGGATCAGGTCGCCGGCTGGAAGCGCCGCCTTGCAGCACGGGGTCGCGGGACACCCCGGGTTGGCGTGCTGTGGGCCGGCAATTCGCACGACAGCAAGCTCAGGCTGGCGCTGGTGGACCGCCGCCGCTCGATCCCGCCGGCGCAGCTGGCGCCGATCTTCGACGTGCCGGGCGTGCAGTTCTTCGGACTGCAGAAGGACGGGCCGGGCGCACCCGACGACCTTCCGTTGATCGACCTCATGAGCGAGATGTCGGATTTTGCCGACACCGCAGCCCTGGTCGGCACGCTTGACCTCGTCATCGCGGTCGACTCCGCCGTGGCGCACCTGGCTGGCGCGCTGGGCCGGCCGGTCTGGCTGATGGACCGGTTCGATCCCTGCTGGCGCTGGCTGCTCGGTCGGAGCGACAGTCCCTGGTATCCGGGGCTGCGTATCGTCCGGCAGCCCACGCCGGGAGACTGGCAACCCGTCATCGCCAGGATCGCCGACGACCTGCGCGGCTTCGCGGCTGCCTGGACCAGCCCCGCCGCAATCGAGACAGCGCCGTAGCCAGGCTTTTCCGGTAGCGACCCTCCGGCCTTGTTCGTTGCAACTATCCGGTGGTGTGGAGACGGCGGCATCCACCCGGTCGCCGACACGAACCGGATGGCCGAGGACGCGGAAGCCGCTCCGGCCCGAACGGTCCGGCGCCGCATGAGGCCTGGATGCGCCCGCGCATTCCGCCTCGGCGGCGGAAACTGCGTGAACGTTTCGGGGCGCGGATGCCGCGCCGACGGCCGGGAATGCCGCCAGACTTCCCGTCGATCCGCGCTGGTCAGACCAGGCGAGCTCGGCGCCCGCCAGGTTCGGGCCGAGGCTGACAGATCGGTCTCTTCCCCGCTTCTCCGGCAGAACAGGCCAGGCACGCCGTCATCCAGGAGCACGCCCGCGATCAGGCGCGGCACCCCGGCGACACGTCGGGCGGCGCGTCGCCGATCGCCATCCGCGCTGCGGCAACGGCCGGCCCGGCGGCCTGGTCATGCAGGCCGCCGGGCCGGAGGGTCACGTGCGGGGACGCCTCAGGCGGCGAGCCGCGACGCTTCCGCCAGGCCGCCCGCATCCGCCGGATAGTCCAGCGTCCCGGTCACCACCACCTCCAGGAAGCAGTCGGTGTCCATGGCGGCCGGAAGCGTCAGCGCCGCGTCGCCATCGGTCCAGCGCCGGCCTTGTTCGAGCGCGTGCCAACCGGAACCGTCCAGCGCTGCCGCGTCGAGCGCGTGGTCGTCCAGCCCCTGCCACAGGACCAGGCGCTCGACCTGCACGCCAAGCCGGCGGCGATCGTCGACAAAGGCGCCGACCGAGCGTGCCGGAACCGCATGGCGCGATCCGAGCGCCACCGCACGGCGTCCGCGCGGCACGGGAAAGAAGTGCCGTGCCCCGTCGAGCCAGCGCGGCCGCACGGCGCTGCCGTCGTCGAGCTGCACGCAGAGCGCCGGATCGTGCTGCGTCTGCGCCCGATGCGGACGAGCAGGCAGGCCGAGCAGGTCGGCACGCCGGTCGAGCCGCCGCCAGATCGGCTCCACCTCGTCCCGGCCGGTCGCGAGCCGGGCGCAGGCGTCGAGCTCCCGGCCATCCCGGGCGCCTGCCGACAGGTTCGGCACCAGCGACACGATCCCGCTGTTGCTGAAGCTGCCGCGGTTGCCGGTGTCGAGGTAGCTTTCGGTGGTCAGGCCTTCGGAGATCAGCACGCCGTGCCGCTCCAGCTCGATGTGGTAGTAGCTGTAGCTGCCGATGCTGCGGTCCTCGACGATGCTGCGGCCGTTGACCAGCATGCGCGCCGGAACAAGACATCCTTCGACGAAGATGCAGTGCTCGGCGGTGACGAGCAGGTCGCGATGCGGTAGGGCCTCGCCGAACGCGCCGGCAATGATGCGCACCGGATGCTGCTCGGTGGACGCGACCGTTGCCGCATCGAGATGACGGCCGCCGACCCAGGTGATGGGCCGGAACACGGTTTCGCCCGCCTCCAGCACCGCGACCCGGTCGCGGATGCCGGCCGCGTGACGGGCAAACAGCGTCTCGACCGCGACCTCTCCGCCTTCGGCGAGGATGTGCGTGCCGGCCAGGAAGCAGGTGGCGGTCAGCACGGTGCTCGCGGTGGCCGCCGTGGTGCCGGACACGCCGTCGGACACGCTGAGGCTCAGCGTGGTGTTGACCGACTTGGTGGCGCTGGTCGGCGTGAACACCAGGGCTTCGAGATCGGCGTTGAAGGCGGAAACGGTGCTGGCGGTCAGGGTGTAGACGCCGGCGGTGCTGGTCTCGGTCAGGCCGGTGCCGCTGAGCTTGCCGTTGGCGTCCGTGACCGTGCCCGCGCTGTTGGTCAGGGTGATGGTCGCGGTCATGGTCGGGCTGGAATGCGCGTCCGCCACCTGGGCGGCCGAGAACGGCTGCACCGTGGTGGTGCCGCTGGTGGACGCGGTGGCGGTGGTGCCGGTGAGCTGGGGGTTGGGCGAGCCGATCGCCATCTCGACGATGCCGCTGGACGGCGTCTGGAACGAGAACGCGGTGCCCGGGGTCGAGGTGATGCTGTGGCTGGCGTTGCCGGTGGAGGCGGTCGAGCTGATGGTGCCGCTCACCGTCACAGTGGCGCTGTCGCCGGAGGCAAGGTTGATGTTGGCAAGGTTGATGTTGCCGGTGCCGGTCTGGGTTTCGAGGTCGTCCTTGACCGACCAGGTCACCCCGGTTTCGACCGCGGACGCGTTGTCCAGCAGCGTGATCTGCGACGATCCGTTCGGGCCGGTGTCGGTGATCGTGTAGGTGTAGGTGAACTTGTCGCCCGGCA
>CAXTCK010000108.1:0-11584 GCA_964242425.1 uncultured Acetobacteraceae bacterium
GTTGTCATGGTGCGGCGCACAATCCAGGATGGTTCGTCCCGGAGATTGTTGTCGAATGACCGAAACCCTGTTGGATGCCCCGCCCGTTCGCGCGCCGGTGATCGCGCCCCATGGACGCGGCTGGGCGATCGGGGCGCTGGCGGTCGGCGGCTTCGCCATCGGCACCGGCGAGTTCTCCATGATGGGGCTGCTTCCGGCGGTGGCGGGCAGCCTGCGCGTGACGGTGCCGCACGCGGGCCTGCTGATCAGCCTGTACGCGCTGGGCGTGGTGGTGGGCGCTCCGGTCATCACCGTGCTGTGCGCGCGCATGGCCCGGCACCGGCTGCTGATGGGGATGATGGCGCTGTACGCGGCCGGCAATCTGTTCAGCGCGACGTCCGACCGTTTCTGGACCGTGGGGCTGTTCCGCTTTCTCAGCGGGCTGCCGCATGGCGCCTTCTTCGGGGTGGCGGCGCTGGTGGCGGCGTCCATGGTGCCGCACGGCGAACGGGCGCGGGCGGTGGGGCGGGTGATGCTGGGCCTGACCACCGCCACGGTCGTCGGCGCGCCGCTGGCGGCCTGGTGCGGCAGCTTTATCGACTGGCACCTGGCGTACTGGACGGTCGGTGGGCTGTCGGCGCTCACCGTGGCGCTGCTGGCGGTGTTCCTGCCGTCGATCGCGGCGGCGGACGGCGCCTCGCCGTTGACGGAACTCGAAGCACTGGCGCGGCTGCAGGTGTGGCTGGCGCTGGCCACCGGCGCGGTCGGGTTCGGCGGGCTGTTCGCGGTCTACACCTTTATCACCCCGGCCCTGGCCGCGGTGACGCACATGCCGCCGGTGGCGATCCCGCTGGTGCTGGTGGTGCTGGGGCTCGGCATGGCGCTCGGCAACACGGTGGGCGCGTTCTTCGCGGACCGGGCGCTGCGGCGCACCCTGATGGCGATGCTGCTCTGGGACGGGGTGACGGCGCTGTTGTTCGTGCCGGCGCTGCCGCACTGGTGGGCGGTGACGGGAGACGCGTTCCTGATCGGGGCCGGCGTGGCGCTGGCGCCAGCACTGCAGACGCGTTTGATGGACGTGGCGGCGGACGCGCAGGCACTGGCGGCAGCGCTCAACCATTCGGCGTTCAACATCGCAAACGGACTCGGCGCGTTCCTGGCCGGTGCGGCGATCACCGCGGGCTATGGCTGGTCGTCGGCGGGTTGGGTCGGCGCCTGCCTGGCGACGGCGGGGATGCTGATCTTCGCCGTGTCGCTGTGGGTCGAGCGGGTCAGGCCGGTCGGCGCCGCCGCAGCCGCAACGCCACGAGCAGGCCGGCGAGCAGGACCAGGGTGAGGCCGGCCATCAGCCGGAGCACCTTCAGCACCGCCAGGCTGTAGCGGCCGGTGCTCGGGTCGTAGTGGAAGCAGAGCAGCAGGATGGAGGGAGCCTGCTGGCCGATCGTGCCGGCGCGAGCCTCGCGCAGCGCCTGCGCCAGCGCGCCCGGCTGGTAGCCGACGCCGAGCAGGTAGCCCGACACCACGCCGCCCGGCGTCAGCACCACCAGGCCGGCGGGATGAAGGAACTGCTTGAGCTGCGGGTCGTAGCGGCTGCCATAGCCGACGCCGGCCTCGATGCGCTCGATTGTCGCGGCGTCGGCGGTGGCGTAGTGCCAGCCGGAAGCGGCGCCGGGGAGCGGATAGCGCACCATGTCGGTCGCCTTGGCCTGCGCCGCGTCGGCTGATCGTTCGGCGGGATCGATGCTGAGGAACAGCAGGCTGTAGTCGCGCGGCAGGGACAGGCCGCTCGCCGCGAGGGCGTGCAGGGCGTCGTCGCGCACCACGCCGCACAGCATGGGGCAGGCGAAATAGCCGAGGATCAGCACGGTGGGCTTGTGGTCCAGGACACGGCTGAGCGTGGTCGGCCTCGCGTCGGAAGCCAGCAGCGGCAGGTCCGGCGGCAGGTGGTTGCCGAGGCGCTGGGTGAAGCCGATGCCGGCGGTGTCGGGCGGAGCGGCAGCGCACAACAACAGGAAGGCCGCGAGAAGAAGCGGCCGGTGGCACCTTTTCACCAGGAGAACCGAGCCAGGGTGCCGCGCGGCGGGCCGATCACAGCGTCGTCGCGCATCACCGGCACGCCGCGCAGGATCGTCGCCATGGGCCAACCGGCGACGGTCATGCCGTCAAACGGGGTCCAGCCGCAGGGGGTGGCGATCCAGTCGTTGGTGATCGTGCGCCGGGCCTTCATGTCGACCACGGTGAAGTCGGCATCGTAGCCCGCGGCGATACGGCCCTTGTTCGCCATGTTGTAGACGCGCGCAGGACCGGCCGCCATCAGGTCAGCCAGGCGGGACAAGGACAGGCGGCCGGCGTTGACGTGGTCGAGCATCACCGGGACGATGGTCTGCACGCCGGTGAGGCCAGCGGGACAGGCGGGCCAATCCTTCCGCTTCGCGGCCAAGGGATGCGGGGCGTGGTCGGAGGACACGGTGTCCACCGTGCCGTCGCGGATGGCGGCCCAGCTCGCCTCGAAGTGCCGGCGGTCGCGGATCGGCGGGTTCATCACCGCAAGGCCGCCCAGGCGCTCGTAGCAGTCGGGGGCGATCTGGGTCAGGTGGTTGACCAGCACCTCCACGGTGGACACGTCGCGGAAGTCGCGGAGGTACTCGAGCTCCTCGGCGGTGGACACGTGCAGGATGTGCGCGGGACGGCCGGTGCGCCGGGCCAGCGCCATGATCCGCCTCGTGCCGAGAAAGGCGCATTCCTCGTCGCGCCAGATGCGGTGGGTGTCGTATGGCATGCCGGGCTGGAACAAGGGTCTCCGGGCCTGCAGGCGGTACTCGTCCTCGCTGTGGAAGGCGATGCGCCGCCTGCCGGAGCGCATCACCGCCTCGATGCCCGGATCGTCCTCGATCATCAGGTCGCCGGTGGAGCTGCCGGCGAACAGCTTGACGGCGCACACTCCTGTCCTGGTCTCGTATTCGGCGAGGTCGGGGGTGTTGGCGCGGGTGGCGCCGACATAGAAGGCGAAGTCGGTGTGGCTGTGCGCCGACGCGTACTCCTGCTTCCAGCGCAGGGTGGCGTCGTCGGTGATCGCCGGGCTGGTGTTGGGCATGTCGAACACCGTGGCGATGCCGCCGAGGATCGCGGCGCGCGTGCCGGTAGGAATGCTTTCCACCGAAGCGTCGCCGGGGTCGCGCAGGTGCACATGGGCGTCGATCAGGCCGGGCAGCACGTGCAGGAAGGTGGCGTCGAATTCCTCCGCCGCCTCGTCGTGCGGACTGGCGTCCAGGGTCGCGATGCGGCCATCGCGGACGCCGATGTCGGTCGCCGCCTCGCCCCAGGGCAGCACGCAGGTGCCGTTGCGAATGATCAGGTCGTAGCGCATGCGGCCAAGCCTAGCCGATCCGGCAGAGGTCCGGGAGGTTCAGGCGCCGCCCCAGTTCATGGTCAGGCCGCCATCCATGGTCCAGGTCTGGCCGGTCACGTAGTCGCCGTCGTCGGAGGCGAGGAACAGCGCCAGGCGGGCGATCTCCTCGGCATGGCCTTCGCGATGCCAAGGGATGCGCTCCATCGACTTCTGCTTCTTGTCCGGATCGTCCAGACGGTCGGCGGTCATGGGCGTGGCGATCAGGCCGGGAGCGATGTTGTTGACGTTGATGCGGTGCGGCGCCAACTCCACGGCCAGGCTGCGGGTGAGCGAGCCAACGCCCGCCTTGGACATGCCGTAGGGGGCGCTGCCCGGGGTCGGCAGGTGCTGGGCCACCGAGCTGATCGTGACGATGCGCCCTTTCCCGCCCTGCGCCTTGCGCAGCCGGATGAACTCACGGCAGCAGAACAGCGGGCCCATGAGGTTGGTGCGCAGCACCAGCTCAAGCATATCGTCCTCGAGCTCGTCCACCGGCGTGCCGCCCATGCCCTTGCCGGCGTTGTTGACCAGCACATCGACCACGCCGAGATCGGCGGCGGCGGCGGCGAACAGCGCCCGCACGTCGTCGGGACGGCCGACGTCGCCCTGCACCACCACCGCCTTGCGGCCGGCGGCCTCGACCTGGCGCCTGGTCTCGGCCGCGCCGTCGGCATCGGTGTGGTAGCCGATGCACAGGTCCGCGCCCTCGGTGGCGAACAGGATGGCGATGGCCTGGCCGATGCCGGAATCAGCGCCGGTGACGATGACGGTCCTGCCTTGCAGCTTCATGACGACGCGACCTCCCGATGCGGTTGCAGGGTGGAACGCGGCGTTCCGACCGGCGATGCGGACACGAACCGGTGTGGCAGGCGGACCGGGCGTAATCAGACCGGGCGCGATCAAAACAGTGCGCAGGCGAGCCGGTAGAACAGTGCACCGGCGGCGGCCGAGGCCGGCAGCGTCACCACCCAGGCGACCACGATGCTGCGCGCGATGCCCCAGCGCACGGCCGAGGGCCGCCTCGCGGCGCCCACGCCGACGACGGCGCCGGTGACGGTATGGGTGGTGGAGACCGGGATGCCGAGAAAGGTGGCGCCGAACAGGGCCACGGCGCCGCCGGTCTCGGCGCAGAAGCCCTGGATCGGCTTGAGGTCGGTGATGCGGGTGCCGACGGTGCGCACGATGCGCCAGCCGCCGCTGAAGGTGCCGAGCGCCATCGCCGCCTGGCAGGACAGCACCACCCAGAGCGGCACGTGGAAGCCGCCGGACAGCCGGCCCTGCGAGGCCAGCAGCACGGCGATGATGCCCATGGTCTTCTGCGCGTCGTTGCCGCCGTGGCCGAGGGAGATCAGCGAGGAGGACACCACCTGCAGTGCCCGGTAGCGTCGGTCCACCACGTTGGGGGTGGAGCGCACGGAACTCCAGGTGGCGAGCAGCATCAGCGCCATCGCCAGGACGAGGCCGATCAGGGGCGACAGCACGATCGCCGCCGCCACCGGGCCGAGCCCGTGCCACAGGATGGCCCCGAGCCCGCCCTTGGCGATGCCGGCGCCGACCAGCCCGCCGATCAGGGCGTGGCTGCTCGACGACGGGATTCCGAGCAGCCAGGTGAGCACGTTCCAGCCGATGGCACCCAGCAGGGCGCCGAGCACCACGGCGGCATCGATCAGGCCGGGCGACACCAGCCCGGCGCCGACGGTGTGCGCGACGTGGAGGCCGAACACCATGAAGGCGATGAAGTTGAAGAACGCCGCCGCCGTCACGGCGGTCAGCGGGCGCATCACCCGGGTCGACACCACGGTGGCGATCGAGTTGGCGGAGTCGTGCATGCCGTTGAGGAAGTCGAACAGCAGCGCCACCGCGACCAGGCCGGACAGGGCCGGCAGCCCAAGCATGATCCCATGCGGCACGGGCTCAGACCTGCTCGACCACGATGCCCTCGATCACGTCGGCCACGTCCTCGCAGCGGTCCACCACGCTTTCGATCAGGTCGTACACCTTTTCCACCGTGAGCTTGGTGCCGGCAGACGCGTCGCTGCCGAACAAGGCGCGCAGGCCCGCGTTGAGCAGCTCGTCCGCCCGGCCCTCGGCCTCGCGCACCGCCTCCTGCATCAGCTGCAGCCCGCCGGCACTGCGGCCGATGCTGCCGAGCAGGGGCATGGCATCGCGTATGACGGTGGTGGCCTGCACCGCACACTCGGCCATGGCGAGCATCTCGGGAGTGTAGGTGATGCCGTACAGGCGGATGCGCCGGCCGGCTTCCTTCATCAGGTCGATGGTGTCGTCGAGTGCGGTCGACAGGTCGAGAATCTGCGAGCGGTCGAAGGGTGTGATGAAGGAGCGGTGGATCGCCTGCACGGTCGCGCGCGTCACCTCGTCCGCCGCCTCCTCGTGTCGGCACAGCGCCTGAAAGCTTGCCTCGGCATCCGCGCCGGACAGCAGGTCGCGAAACGCGACGGCGCCGTCCACCACGTGATGGGAGTGCGCGGCCAGCCGGGCGACGAAGCGCTCGTCCCTGGGCATCAACGACCTGAAAAACCCGAACATCCTGTTTCGCCGTCCCGGTTGGGCCGCAGTAGGCTTCCTGCTTGTAATCGATGCCGCAGCCCCTGCCATAGGCCCGACATCCGGCCGCTTGTGCGACACGGGCGTTTCCGGGATGGATGTTCGATCGGCGACGCCTTCCCGGCGGTGGAACGGGAAGCGGGCTTGGGCCGGGTGCCGCCTGCAGGGAGGGGATGTCATGAGTGGCCGGACCCGCGCCATACGGACAGGTTGGCCCCGTTCTTGCTCCCGTTTGTGCCATGCGTGATCCCTGCTGGCAGGCCGCCTGGGCCGCGATCGAGCCGTTGCTTCGCCGCCACGACCGCTTGCTGCTGCCGCGCGGTGACTGGCCGGTCGCGGGCCGGCAGTCGCGGTTCTACGACAACGAGATCCAGGTCGGGCGCGCCAGCGTGCTGGTGCTGCACAAGGCGAGGCTCGGGGGCATCGCGAAGACGGCGCTGCTTCGGGTCATGGGGCGGTGGCGGTGCGTGTTCGCCAACGAGGTCCTGGTGTGCTTCCGCAAGACCGCGCCATTTCCACTCAGGAAACAGCCGCATATCGGGAACCCCCACGCCTGCACGCTCTACGAATACGTTCATTCCGGCCGCCTGAAGCGGATCGACGGCACGGTGTATTTTTCGCACCTTCCCAAGGCGGCCGGCACCGCGGTCTGGACCGCGCTGAGCCAGCGGGTGCGGTCGAGCATCTACTACGATTCGTTCGAAAGCTTTCGGAGCAACCCGCCGAAGCCGGGCGAATACGATCTGGTCGGCGGCCACGTGCCGCTGCCGCTTTTGCTCGCCAATATGTCCGGCGCAGACCGGGTGGTGGGGCTGGTCCGGGAACCGACCGCGCGCTTCCACTCCGCCTTCCTGCACAGCCGGCGTGCGGGAGAGGATCCGGACACCTTCACGCCGGTGATGCAGGCGATGCGACGCGACCCGCTGACGGCGTTTCTCCGGACTCCTGACGGCCAGATGGAGCTGCGTCAGCAATTGCTGATGCTCGGGTTCGACTACGCCTCGGATTACGGCACCCACCGGGACGCGGAGCTGGTGGCGGTGGCGAAGAACCTGCTCGACGACGAGCGGTGCCTGTTCCGGCCGACCGAGCACATCGAGGAATTCGTGTCGGAGGTGGCGGGCATGCTCCGGATCGACTTTTCCGGCGCCCGCCTCGGCCGCATCAACGCCGCCAGCCTGGAAGAAGCGGACCGCTCGAGCGCGGAGTTCGAGCAGGCGTTGCCGGAGATCGAGGCGGGCAACGGCGGCGAGCGGGAGCTGTACGATCTCGTCGTGTCGCGGTCGTGGCGGCTCGTGCAGGCGGTCCAGGAGCGGATGTCCGGTGCTGGCCTTGCCGCAGCGGCGGAAGGCCTGGCGTCGTGACGGGCGCGTGCCGGTGACGGAAGTGGCGCGCCGGGCTCCGCGGTCCGGTCGCTAACGGGTGTGGCAGGAGCACATGCAGGGCCCGAGCCAGTTTCGAGCGGGAATTACCCGCCGACTGCTTCGTGGCGTGGAGACGTTGGATTCGGTTCGCCGCTGTCGCCGCTTATCCAAGAGCCGCCAGATGCACCGCAGGCTGTGCAAGCAGACGCGTCCGGTGTTCGCGGGCCTGGCCGTGAAGCGTGCCACGGTATCGACTGCTGGCCGGGCCGGTTTGCGGGCCAAACACGCTCGGCGCCTCCTCGCCGTCCATGAATGGCCCTACGAGTTCTTGCGCCACACTGGAGGTGCTGGCGCAGCGCGATCGCTGCCTCGTGGATCGGGACGGCGAAGTCCAGCGGCGTCGCGCGTCCCGCCTGGCTGCGCAACACGCACACCCTGCTGGTCGAGGCAACATTCAGCCGAGGCAATGTGGCGTTGATGCCTGGTCACTGTCGACGCGAGGTCACGACAGCACATGGTTCGATGACGTTGGCCTGGCATTGTTATATTCGGCTGCAACTGGGGCTCGATCAGCTTCGCGTCCTGTGAAAGCCGATCAACTCTGCCGGGCTGCTCGAACCGCAGGATTACCACAACGAATCCCTTGGCTTCCCGCGAACAACCGGCATTGTCACGACCGGGTTTGGCGGCATGACTTTCACCATGTCAAAGACTTCTTCCGTCACCGTGACGATGGCAGACAACGTGGACTTGTCGGACACGGCCAAGGCGTTTCCCGGCGATCTGGAGTCCAAAACCTGCCTGAGCTCGGTCCCGGCCAATCGGGAGCTTGCGAATCCCTCGGGGCGTCCCGATCGGGAAAGATCGAACGAGCGCATGGCATGGCGCGCGCCATGCGGTGCCGACGGAACGCCTTGGCCGGCATCAGGAGCTGAGGGTTTCGAACACGTCGCCCGCCGGCAACCGCGCCTGCACATGGGCGCGGTGCCACAGCGCGTAGAACAACAGGGTCCAGGCGGCGTGCTGTTCCCGTCGGCCGGCGGCGTTGCGGAACAGGGCCGATACGCGCTCCGGCGACGCCACCTCCGCCACGCCCGCCTGGGCCGCCACCAGCGGCGCGAGCCGGTCGCCCTGGGCGGCGATCCAGGCGCCGACCGGCACGGTGAAGCCTTGTTTCGGCGCGAAGGGTTGGGCTTCGGGCATCTCGCGCTCCAGCCAGCGACGCAGCAGCCACTTGCCGCGGTTGTTCCGCACCTTGAGCCCGTCCGGCAGACGGAACGACGCCGCCGCCACCGCCGGGTCGAGCAGGGGGGTGCGGCCCTCGATGCCGTGCGCCATCAGGCAGCGGTCGAGCTTGAGCAGCAGGTCGTGCGGCAGCCATTCGGCGACGTCGGAGGCCTGCGCCTCGGCAAGCCGGGAGCGGCCGCCGACGGTGCCGAGCTCGGTTGCGGCGATCCCGCGACGCCAGTCCCGCGCGCGGCTGGCGGTGCGCAGCACGCCGAGCCCGTCGAAGGTGCCGCGACGGCGCATCGGCCGGCCGCCCATCCACCAGGGCCGCATGGCGCTGCGATAGCGCCCGTATCCGGCGAACAGCTCGTCGCCGCCCTCGCCGCTCAGGATCACCTTCACGTCGCGTCGCGCCCGCCTGGCCAGCAGCCAGGTCGGGATGATGGCGTAGTCGGCGACCGGATCGTCCATGGCGGCCACGATTTCCGGCAGGTGGCGCCACACGGTGGCCTCGTCGATGCGCAGCACCTCGTGATGCGCGCCCGCAGCCCTGGCGAGGCGCGCCGCCTGCTCGCTCTCGTCGGCGGCATCCGGCACGTCGAAGGCGGCGGTGAAGGCCTGCACCCGGGTGCTGCCGAGGCGGGCCATCATCCGCAGCACGACGGCGCTGTCTATGCCGCCGGACAGGAACATGCCGTAGGGCACGTCGGAGCGCTGGTGCAGTGCCACGCTTTCCTCCAGCGCGCGGTCAAGCCGGGCCAGCGCATCGGCCTCGCTGATCTGCTCGACCGGGCCTTCGGGCAGGGCCGCGATGCGGCTGCGGTCGATCACCCGGCCATTGGCGATGCGCAGCGTTTCGCCGGGCAGCAGGCGGGTGATGCCGGGAAAGATGGTGTCGCGCCCGGTGGTGAACTGGAGCTGGAGCAACTCGTCGCGCACGTCCGTACGCAAGCCGCGCCTGGCGAAGCCGGAGGCCAGAAGCGCCTGCGGCTCGGAGGCGAAGGCGATACCGTGTTCCAGCTCGGTGACGTAGAGCGGCTTGATCCCGAACGGGTCGCGGGACAGCACGAGGTTGTGGGTGCCGCGCTCGTGGATGGCGATGGCGTACATCCCGCGCAGGGCGTCCACGAAGCGGGCACCGTCCCGCAGCCACAGGTGCAGCGGCGGCTCGCAGTCGCTGTCCGTGGCGAAGCGCACCTCGGGCATGGCCGCGCGCAACTGGAGGTCGTTGTAGATCTCGCCGTTGGCGATCAGCGCAGCCGGTCCCGCGAACAAGGGCTGGTCGCCGCCGCCGAGGTCGATGATCGCCAGCCTGGTGTGCACCAGCGCCACCCGGCCGACCATGCTGTGCCCGGCGCCGTCCGGCCCGCGATGCGCCAGCGCCCGCACCAGGGCGGTCAGACTGGCGGCGTCGAAGCTGCCCGTTTGGCTGCCCGTCTGGCTCCCCATCTGGCCACCGGCCTCTGTTGCGGAGGATGCGAACGCGAACCCGGCGATGCCGCACATCAGAACTTCTCCACGGTTCGCAGGAACGCCTGCCAGCGCCGGAGCACAGGGTCCGCGGCGAACTCGGCCTCGTAGCGGGATCGTCCGGCGGCGGCCAGCCGGGCTGCCAGGGCGGAGTCCGCCAGCACCGTGGACAGCGCCTCGCCCAGCGCGCGCGGGTCCTCCAGCGGCACCAGCAGCCCGTCGATCCCGTCCTGTATCAGCTCGACCGGCCCCTGCGCGCGCGCCGCCACCACCGGGCGGGCGGCGGAGAAGCCCTCGATCACCACGTTGCCGAGCGGCTCGTGGCGCGACGGGCAGACCAGCGCGTCGCAGGCGCCGATCAGGGCGCCGGTGCCGTCGACCCAGCCGGGCATGTGCACGCGACCGGCCAGCCCTTCGGCGCGGGCGAGCGACTCCAGCGCCGCCCGTTCCGGGCCTTCGCCCGCGATCACCAGGTGCGCCCGCTGCACGTGGCGCATCGCCCGGATTAGCACGTCGAACGCCTTGTTACGGTGCAGCCGGCCCAGCGCCAGCAGCATCGGCACGTCGGCGGGGATCCCTTCCGGGCGGCGTGGCCGCGCGCCGGACAGCTCGGCGGCGAAGTTCGGCAGGTAGTGCACGCGCGACGCGGGCCAGCCCTGCGCCTCGATCCAGGCGGTGATGCCGCGGGTGTTGCCGATCAGGTGGTCGCAGCGTCGGTAGTTCGACAGGTCGTAGAAGCCGCCCAACCGGCCGGCCAGCACCCAGTCGCCCGGGGGCGTCAGGCGGCCGGCGCGGTTCATCCAGGCCACCGTCACGCGCGGCCGGAAGCGGCGCAGCGCGGCGCCGATGCGCGGTCCGGTGAGGAGGTCGAGCCGGCCGCCGAAGCGCAGCTCGGCGGGATGGAGGCCGCCGGCGCGAAGCCGGGCGGCGCGGGCGGGATCGCTGCGGATCACCGGCAGCACGGTGGTGCCGTCCGCGGCCAGGGCCACGGACAGGCGCTCGAAGAACAGCTCGGCGCCGCCGGCCGCGGCGCCGGCCATCACCTGCGCCACCCTCACCGCGGGGGGTCCCGCGCCAGCAGCGCCAGCGCCGCTTGCGCCACCGGCTCGACGCCGAGCCCGGTGATCGGCGCCTCGCCTTCCGGGCCGGGTGCGGCGATGAAGCCGGCGCGCCTGCCCACGGGGGCGTATTCGGAGGCACGGCTGGGGCCGAACAGCCCGAGCGTGGCGGTGCCGGTCGCGGCCGACAGGTGCATCAGGCCGGAATCGTTGCCGACATACAGGGCGCAGCGGCGCAGGCAGGCCGACACCTCGGGAAGCGACAACTGGCCGCGCAGGTCGAGGGCGCCGGGGAGTTGGTCGACCAGCGCCTGCGCCATCGCGTGCTCGGTGGCGCCCGGGCCCGCGAACACCACCGGCACGGCGTCCGGGACGGCCTCGCGCAGGCGGTCGAACAAGGCCGCGAACCGGTCGGGCGGCCAGATCTTGCCGGTCCAGTTCGCGGTCGGGCCGAGGCCCAGCAGGGTCCGGCCGGCCGGCAGCAGGGCGTCGGCGCGCCGGCACACCCCGGCGCTGTGGGTCGACCAGGGGGG
>CAXTCK010000109.1:0-11524 GCA_964242425.1 uncultured Acetobacteraceae bacterium
GGCGGCTCCTCCCATTCGATCGCTTCCGGCTTGCGCACCAGGGCCTGCTCGATGACCTCGTCGACATGGGCCACCGCGATCAGCTTGATGTGCTTCTTCACCGAGTCCGGAATCTCGGCGAGGTCCTTCTCGTTGTCCTTGGGGAAGAACACCGTGGTGATGCCGCCCCGCATCGCAGCCAACAGCTTCTCCTTCAGGCCGCCGATGGGCAGCACCCGGCCGCGCAGGGTGATCTCGCCGGTCATGGCGATGTCGCGCCGGATCGGGATGCCCGTGGTGACGCTGATCAGCGACGTCGCCATCGCGATGCCGGCCGACGGCCCGTCCTTCGGCGTGGCTCCTTCCGGCACATGCACATGGAAGTCGCGCCGCTCGAACAGAGTCGGCTTGATGCCGAAGCGGGTCGATCGGCTGCGGACATAGGACAAGGCAGCCGACACGCTTTCCTGCATCACGTCGCCGAGCTTGCCGGTGGTCTTCACCTGCCCCTTGCCCGGCACGATCACGCTCTCGATGGTCAGGATCTCGCCGCCGACCTCGGTCCAGGCAAGGCCGGTGACCACGCCCACCATGTCCTCGGCTTCCGCCTCGCCATAGCGGAACCGCTTCACGCCCGCATACTTCTCCAGGTTCTTCCTGGTGATCGCGACCTTCTTCGACTTGGCAGTCACGATCTCCTTGACGGCCTTGCGCGCCAGGTTGGCGATCTCGCGCTCCAGGTTACGCACGCCCGCCTCGCGCGTGTAGGTCCGCACCAGCTCGCGCAGCGCGTCGTCCGAAACCGACCACTCGTCCGGCTTCAGGTTGTGCGCCTCGGTCTGCTTGGCCAGCAGATGGCGCTTGGCGATCTCGACCTTCTCATCCTCGGTGTAACCGGGGATGCGTATGATCTCCATGCGGTCCAGCAGCGGCTGCGGCATGTTGAGGCTGTTCGCCGTGGTTACGAACATGACGTCGGACAGGTCGTAGTCGACCTCCAGGTAGTGGTCGGCGAAGGTCGAGTTCTGCTCCGGGTCGAGAACCTCGAGCAGTGCCGAGGACGGGTCGCCGCGCCAGTCGGCGCCGAGCTTGTCGATCTCGTCGAGCAGGAACAGCGGGTTGGAACTCTTCGCCTTCTTCATGCCCTGGATCACCTTGCCGGGCATGGAGCCGATATAGGTGCGGCGGTGGCCACGGACCTCGGCCTCGTCGCGCACGCCGCCCAGGGACATGCGCACGAAGTTGCGCCCTGTCGCCTTGGCGATCGACTTGCCGAGCGACGTCTTGCCCACGCCAGGCGGTCCGACCAGGCACAGGATCGGCCCCTTGAGCTTGTTGGCCCGGCTCTGCACCGCGAGGTATTCGAGGATGCGCTCCTTGACCTTGTCCAGGCCGTAATGGTCGTGGTCGAGCATGACCTCGGCCTCCGCCACGTCGTTGCGGACCTTGGAGCGCTTCTTCCAGGGAATGGACAGCATCCAGTCGAGGTAGTTGCGTACCACCGTCGACTCCGCCGACATCGGGCTCATGGCGCGCAGCTTCTTCAGCTCGCCCATCGCCTTGTCGTGCGCTTCCTTGCTCAGCTTGGTCTTCTTGATCCGGTCCTCGAGTTCGGCGGTCTCGTCCTTGCCGTCCTCGCCTTCGCCCAGCTCCTTCTGGATCGCCTTGAGCTGCTCGTTCAGGTAGTACTCGCGCTGGGTCTTCTCCATCTGCCGCTTGACGCGGTTGCGTATGCGCTTCTCCACCTGCAGGACGCCGATCTCGGCCTCCATGTGCGCGAACACCCGCTCCAGGCGCTCGCCGACCGGAATGGTTTCCAGCAGCTCCTGCTTCTCGGAGATCTTGAGGTTCAGGTGGCTGGCGATGGTGTCGGCGAGCTTGCTCGGCTCCTCGATCTGGTTCAGCGAGACCAGCACCTCGGGCGCGATCTTCTTGTTGAGCTTGATGTACTGCTCGAACTGGCCCACTACCGTGCGACCGAGCGCCTCGATCTCGCTGCCCTCGGCGGTGGCCTCGGGCATCTCGTCGACCACCGCCTCGAAGTGGCTCTCGGTTTCGCGGAACTCGCGGATGCGCGCCCGCCTGCCGCCTTCCACCAGCACCTTGACCGTGCCGTCCGGCAGCTTGAGCAGCTGCAGGATGGTGGACACGGTGCCGCAGCGGTAGATATCGTCTGCGGTCGGATCGTCCTGCGACGCGTTCTTCTGCGCCACCAGCAGGATCTGCTTGTCCTCCTTCATCACCGCCTCCAGCGCCCGCACCGACTTCTCGCGGCCGACGAACAGCGGCACGATCATGTGCGGGAACACCACGATGTCGCGCAGCGGCAGCACCGCCAGCGTGTCGTCGGCCACCGGCATGGCCTTGGCGTCGCCAGCGGGCTTGCGGGGCATGGCAGGTCGGGCAGGCGGCTTCGACGGCTGCTCGCCGGTATCATTCGCGGCAATGGCCGGGGGCTGCTGGTCGTCTGCGGCACGTTCCGCAGAAGGATCCACGAAGTCCTCGGGCTTCTTGTCGGCGTCATCCACCATCTTGATCTCCTGAAGGACGATCCCCGGTCCGGCGCCCGCTTGCGGCACGCCATCCGGTTGAGCGCGCATGATGCGATGTCATGGCCTCGTCATGAGACCATGTCGGAACGGAAGGATGGCGCCGCAAGCCCGCGGCAGCGCCATCCTCAGGCAGACTGTTCGGCCGTCCGTTCCTGGCCGTAGACGAACACCGGGTTCGCCTTGTTCTCGGCAACGTCGCGGTTGATCACCACCTCGTCGACGTTCTCCAGCCCGGGAAGGTCGAACATGGTGCCGAGCAGGATCGCCTCCATGATGGAGCGCAGGCCGCGTGCGCCGGTCTTGCGGGCGATCGCCCGCAGCGCGATGTGCTTGAGCGCGTCCTCGGTGAAGGAAAGCTTCACCCCTTCCATCTGGAACAACCGGGCGTACTGCTTGACCAGGGCGTTCTTGGGCTTGGTGAGGATCTCGATCAGCGCTTCCTCATCCAGGTCCTCCAGCGTCGCCACCACCGGCAATCGGCCGATGAACTCCGGGATCAGGCCGAACTTCAGCAGGTCCTCGGGCTCCACCTCGCGCAGGATCTGCCCGGTGCGACGCTCGTCCGGCGCCTGCACATGGGCACCAAAGCCGACGCCTGCCCCCTTGCCGCGGGCACCGATGATCTTCTCCAGCCCCGCGAACGCGCCGCCGCAGATGAACAGCATGTTGGTGGTGTCGACCTGCAGGAACTCCTGCTGCGGATGCTTGCGCCCGCCCTGCGGCGGCACGGAGGCAACGGTGCCTTCCATGATCTTGAGCAAGGCCTGCTGCACGCCCTCCCCGCTCACGTCGCGGGTGATGGACGGGTTGTCCGACTTGCGGCTGATCTTGTCGATCTCGTCGATGTAGACAATGCCGCGCTGCGCCCGCTCGACGTTGTAGTCGGCCGACTGCAGCAGCTTGAGGATGATGTTCTCGACGTCCTCGCCGACATAGCCCGCCTCGGTCAGGGTGGTGGCGTCGGCCATGGTGAACGGCACGTCGAGGATGCGGGCCAGGGTCTGAGCCAGCAACGTCTTGCCCGAGCCGGTAGGCCCGACCAGCATGATGTTGGACTTGGCGATCTCGACGTCGTTGTTCTTGGCCCCGTGCGCCAGCCGCTTGTAGTGGTTGTGGACCGCGACCGAGAGCACCTTCTTGGCATGGAACTGGCCGATCACGTAGTCGTCCAGGACCTTGCAGATCTCCTTTGGCGTCGGCACCCCGTCGCGCGACTTCACCAGATGGGTCTTGTGCTCCTCACGGATGATATCCATGCAGAGCTCGACGCACTCGTCGCAGATGAACACGGTCGGACCCGCGATGAGCTTGCGCACCTCGTGCTGCGACTTGCCGCAGAACGAGCAGTACAAGGTGTTCTTTGAGTCGCTCGTCTTGTTCACCATGGCCATTCCTCCCCCTCATAGCCGGGCCTTGCCATGCCATGCGGGTCAAGCTGGAAACACTAGACCTGCCCCAGAACCTTCATCAAGGGCGAGCTTCGGACGGATCGGGCTTTTCCGCAACCTCCAGCTGTAGCGGAGGGTGGATATGCGACCAAGGCTGTCGGCAAGCATGCCGGGACAGAAATGCCCCGGCGCCTTGCCATGACAGGTTCAACCCCGGCCAGCATCCTCGCTCACCGGCACCGGACGGTTCTGCAGCACCTCGTCGAGAATGCCGAAATCGCGCGCCTCCTCGGCCGACATGTAGCTGTCGCGCTCGAGCTTGCGCTCGATATCTTCCAAGGTCTGCCCGGTGTGGCGCTCGTAGATCCCGTTCAAACGGGTGCGGAGGTAGAGAATCTCCTTGGCCTGGATCTCGATGTCGCTGGCCTGGCCCTGCGCGCCGCCCGAAGGCTGGTGCACCATGATGCGCGCGTTCGGCAGCGCCACCCGCTTGCCCTTGGTGCCCGCCGCCAGCAGAAGCGAGCCCATGGAGGCGGCCTGGCCGATGCACACCGTGTTCACCGGCGAGCGGATGTATTGCATGGTGTCGTAGATCGCGAGTCCCGCCGACACCACGCCACCCGGGCTGTTGATGTAGAAGGAAATCTCCTTCGACGGGTTGACGCTTTCCAGGTGCAGCAGCTGGGCGCAGATCAGGGCGCTGACCTGATCGTAGACCGGCCCGGTCAGGAAGATGATCCGGTCCTGGAGCAGCCTGGAAAAGATGTCGAACGCCCGCTCGCCGCGGGAGGTCTGCTCGACCACCATCGGCACCAGGGCGTTGTTGTAGACCTCGACGGGATCACGATCCCACATCTGCGTCGTTCCTGACCTGGATGAAGGAGACCGGCGCGCTGGCCAGCCCGTCGTCATCGTTTCGTGACCGACAAGCCAGGGGGGCGGCCTGCCGGTCATGCTCTGTTCAGGAACAAGATAGAGATAATCCGACGCGATGCCAGCCCGCCCCATCGGATCTCCCGGATCGGGCCTCCGGGGGTCAGATTTCGACGGGTCAGATTTCGGCGGACGGCATCTCGGCCAATTCTTCCGGCGTGACCACCTTGTCCTCGACCTGGGCAAGCTCCAGCACGTAGTCGACCACCTTGTTCTCGAAGATCGGGCCGCGCAGCGTCTCGGCCGCCTGCGGGTTCTTGCGGAAGAACTCGATCACCTGGGCTTCCTGGCCCGGATAGCGGCTGGCCTCGGCACGCATGGCGCGCACCATCTCGTCGTTGCTCACGGTCACGCCGTTGGTGCGGCCGATCTCGGCCAGGAGCAGGCCCAGCTTCACCCGTCGCTCGGCGATCCGGCGATAATCGGCACGAAGCGCGTCCTCGTCCTTGTCCTTGTCCTCCTCGTCGAGCTTACCGGCCTTGAGGTCTTGCTCAACCCGGGACCAGATCGCCGCGAACTCGGTTTCCACCATGCCTTCGGGCGCATCGAACGTGGTCTGGCCCGCGAGCTGGTCCAGCAACTCGCGCTTGATGCGCATGCGCGACAGCTGGTCGTATTCCTGGCGCACCTGCCCGGCGAGCGCCTCGCGCACCTGTTCCAACCCTTCGAAACCGATCTGCTTGGCCAGCTCGTCGTTGATCTCGGGCTCCACCGGGCGCTTCAGGGCCTTGGCGGTGACAACGAAGCTGGCATCCTTGCCGGCAAGCTCGGTCGCCTGGTAGTCGGCCGGGAACGTCACCTCGATGGTGCGCGTGTCGCCCGGCTGCAGCCCGTCAAGCTGCTCGGCAAAGCCCGGGATGAAGCCCTGGCCACCGAGTTCGACGTTCACGTCGTTGGCGGTGCCGCCATCGAACGGCACGCCACCCGTGCTGCCGACAAAATCGACCGTCAGCACCTCGCCCTGTGCCGCACCGCGCACCTCGTCGATGGTCTCGAACGAGCGCTGGCGTCGGGCGATGTCCGCCAGCGCCTTGTTCACCGTGTCCGGATCGGGCTCGGCCTTGAGGCGGGTGAGCGAAAGCTGCGACAGGTCCGGCTGCGCGATCTCGGGCAGCAGCTCCAGCTCCAGGGTGAACTCCAGGTCGCCCGCACCGCCCGGCTCGGCGCCGCGCACGAGCTCGACCTTGGGCTGCGTCGCCTGCCGCAAGCCGCGCTCGCTCATCAGGTCGCGTGTGGCATCGTTGACCGTCTGCTCCAGCACCTCGCCGGTGACGGCGGTGCCGTAGCGCTGCTTCACGATCGCCATCGGCACCTTTCCGGGCCGGAAGCCCTTGAGGTTCATGCCGCGGCCGAGCTCGCTCAGCCGGGCAGTGCGCTTGGTTTCCAGCTCGTTTGCCGGCACCACCACGGTGAAGCCGCGCTTCAGACCCTGGTTGAGGGTTTCAGTGACCTGCATGAGCCAGGCGATCCTTCCGTGAACTGAACGGCGCGTGTCCGGCGCGCCGTGGAAGCGCGCCGGTGATGAGATGCCCGGGCGGATGCGCGGTCGGGGATGGCCTGGTGCGGGCGGAGGGACTTGAACCCCCACGACTTGCGCCACCAGAACCTAAATCTGGCGTGTCTGCCAATTCCACCACGCCCGCGCGCCCCGAAAAACCGTGACCAGACCCGCTTCCGCGACCGCGCGCCTTTAGCTCACGCGCTTCCGCACGGCAAGCCCGACGTCCATCGCCGTGCCAGCGCTCCGGCTTCCGCGAGGTGCAACGGCAGGTCTTCGGCGATCAGCCCCTCCCCGGCCAGGCGCCCTGCCTCGCCGTGCAGCCAGACCGCAGCCGAGGCGGCCTCGAACGGCGGCATGCCGGCGGCGAGGCAGGCGCCCACCACGCCGGACAGCACGTCGCCCGATCCGGCGGTGCCCAGCCAGGGCGGAGCGTTGTTGTTGATCGACACCCGGCCGTCGGGTGCTGCCACGATCGTGTCGGAGCCCTTCAGCACCAGCACGCCGTCGATCCGGGCCGCCGCACGCCGCGCGGCCTCCACCCGGTCGGTGCCGGGGTCGCCGAACACGCGCGAGAACTCGCCCGCATGCGGGGTGGCGACGCTCACCCCGCGCAGCCGGTCCGGCTCGCCGGCAGCTTCCGTCAGGGCGCCGGCGTCCGCCACCACCATCCGCTTCGCTCGAAGCAGGGCGGGCAATGCCGACCGCACCTCGTCGGGCCCGAGCCCCGGCCCGCACACCCAGACGCGTCGGCGTCCATCCTCCAGCAGGATGTCCAGCGGCGCATCGTCGACGATCAGGCCAGGCGCACCCATACGGTAGATGTCGGCACCATGCTCGGCCGCGATGCGCACCAGTCCGGCACCGCCGCCACGCGCCCCGGCTGCCGCCAGGCGGGCGGCGCCGGTCATCTGCGCGCCGCCGCACACACTCACCACGCCGCGACTGTACTTCTGCGTGTCCGCCTCGATCGGGGGCAGGCGCCACAAGCCGGGCTCGTTGCGCCAGGCCCGCACCAGTTCCCGCTCCAGCGCGTCCATGTCCGACGCGGCGGCGCCCAGCCCGATCTCGGCCACCTCCAAGCGGCCAAGCCGGTCGCGGCCCGGCAGAAGCAGATGGCCGGGCTTGGCGCGATGAAAGGTGACCGTGAGCTCCGCCGTCGGCGCGTTGCCCTCCACCTGTCCGGTGGCCCCATCGATCCCGCTCGGCATGTCGATCGCCAGCACCCGGCGCGCGGCGGCCAGCGTGTCCCACGCCAGCCCGTCCACGTTTCGCGACAGGCCGGCGCCGAACACGGCATCGATCACCAGCCCGGCCCGGGACGCGTCCGCCGGATCGAAGCGCCGGACCGGACCGCGCCAAAGCGAGGCCGCCCTTGCCGCGTCGCTTTTCTCGGTCGGCGTCGCCAGGGCGGCGACCGTGACCGGCCAGCCGGCGCGCGCCAGCAGGCGGGCGGCCACGTAGCCGTCGCCGCCGTTGCTGCCCGGGCCGCACAGCACCAGCACCGTGCTTGGTCGCATTTGCCGCATCGCCGCCCGTGCCACCGCGCGCCCAGCGTTCTCCATCAGCGAGTAGGAGCCAGAAGGCGCTGCCGCCGCCGCCCGGTCCAGGCACGCCATCTGATCCGGCGTCAGCAGGCGCAGAGCCTTCGGTATCCGGTCCATGCGACGCGCCCTTTCGCTCCAGCTTCCTGCAACGTGCCGGCCCGGCCATCGGGTTCCACCTTGCCTTGGCGGCGCGGAAACGCGATCAGCGTGCACCGCATCGAGGGAGCATCATTCATGACCGGCCATACCATGAGCAACGGCGCGGACGCCTTTGGCACCAGCCCCCTCTGGGGCCTGGTGCTGGCGGTGCACCTGCTCAGCTGGGCCACTTGGCTCGGTGGTGCCGCCTATGCGCTGTTCGTGCTGCGCCCAAGCCTCGGCCTGCTCGACACCACACAGCGCAACTCGGTGCATCTGCAGACGCTGCGCCGCTTCTTCCGGCTGGTCTGGCACGTGATGCCGCTGGTGCTGATCACCGGCTGGTTGATGCTGGCCTTCCCGCTCGGCGGGTTCAACAACCCGGACTGGCACATCCAGACCATGCAGGCGCTGGGTGTACTCATGGCCTTGGTGTTCGCCTACGCGTTCTTCGGCCCGTTCCGCACGGCGCGCCGGGCGCTGCGGCCGCAACAAGGCACCTTCGACAGCATCCGCTCACTGCTCAGCGTGACCCTGCTGCTGGGAGCGGTCGTGGTCGTGGTCGCCTCGCTCGACCACGTGTTCTGAGCGAAGGGCGCCTGGTCAGGCAGCCTCGTCCACCTCGCCGCGCAGCGGCACCTTGCGGTCGCGCAGGTGGCCTGCGGCATTGACCAGCGCCACATGCGAGAAGGCCTGCGGGAAGTTGCCGACCTGCCGCTTGAGCCTGGGATCATATTCCTCCGCCAGGAGCCCCAGGTCGTTCGCCAGGCCGCACAACCGCTCGAACAGCGCTTCCGCCTCCTCGTAGCGACCGAGCAGGACATACGTATCGACCAGCCAGAACGAGCAGGCCAGGAACGCCCCTTCCTCCCCGGTCAGCCCGTCGGAGGTCTCGTTGGTGCGGTAGCGCAGCACGAACCCGTCCACCAGCAGCTCGCGCTCGATCGCCGCCACCGTGCCGACGATGCGCGGGTCGTCCGGCGGCAGAAAGCCGATCACCGGCAGCAGCAGCAGCCCTGCATCCAGCGCATCCGTGCCGAAGGACTGGGTGAAGCTGTTCTTTTCCTTGCTGAAGCCCTTCTCGGAGATGGTCTGGTGGATGGTATCGCGGACGCCGCGCCAGCGCTCCAGCGGCCCGGGAAGGTCATAGGTCTCGACGTCCTTGATCGACAGGTCGAACGCCATCCAGCAGAACGCCTTGGACACGGTGAACTGCTGCCGTCCCCCACGCACCTCCCACATGCCCTCGTCCGGCTCCATCCAGATCTGCTCCAGATGCTCGAGCAGCCCGACCTGGAGCGACCAGCCATGGGCGGCGTCGCGCAGGTTCTCGCGCCGCGCCAGATGCAGGGCGGCGATCACCTCGCCATACACGTCCAGTTGCAGCTGGCCGGCAGCGGCATTGCCGACGCGCACCGGCAGCGACTTCTCGTAACCAGCCAGCCAGGGCACCTCCCACTCCATCAGCTGCCTTTCGCCGCCGATGCCGTACATGATCTGCAGCTGTTCCGGACTTCCGGCGACGCTCCGGTGCAGCCAATCGCGCCAGCGACGCGCCTCGTCGTAGTAGCCGCCGGTCATCATCGCCACGAGGGTGAGCGTGGCGTCGCGCAGCCAGCAGAAACGGTAGTCCCAGTTGCGCGGGCCGCCCACCTGCTCGGGAAGGGACGTGGTGGCGGCGGCGACGATGCCGCCGGTCTCGGCGAAGGTCAGCGCCTTCAGCGTCACCAGCGAGCGGCGCACCGCCTTGTCGTGCTGCCCTTCATAAGCGCACCGAGACACCCACTCCTCCCAGTAGCTCAGCGTCCCGGCCAGCACGTGGTCCAGGTCCAGCGGCAGCGGCGGGGGAAGATGGGACGGCCCGTAGCTCATCACGAAGCCGACCCGCTCGCCGGCGGCGACGGTGAAACAGCTCACGGTCTTCATGTCCTCGCCTTCAAGCGCGACGGAGGTGCGGAGCACCACCTGCGCCGGGCCGGCCACGGCGACAATGCCGGCGTCGTCGGCAAGCCGCGTCACCCAAGGCACCGACATGCCGTAGTCAAAGCGCAGCCTGAGCTCATGGGTCATCTCCACGCTGCCGCTGCGCCCTTCGACGATCCGCACGATCGACGGCGACGGCACGCCGACCGGCATGAAGTCGATCAGGGCGACGCTGCCGGTGTCGGTCTCGAACACGGTTTCCAGCACCAGGCCGCTGTCGCGGTAGCTCCTGCTGCTGCTCCTGAAGCTGCTCGGTGCCACCAGCCAGCGGCCGTTCTCCTCGCTTCCCACCAGCGCCGCGATGCAGGCGGCGCTGTCGAACCGGGGCCAGCAGAGCCAATCGATCGAGCCGTTGCGGCCAACCAGGGCACAGCTCACGCAGTCGCCGATGAGGCCGTAATCCTCGATCGGCAGGGCGGTGTAGGACAATGCGGGTCAACCTCGTCGGGATTCAGCCTTCCTGGAACGGAACCCGAAACGATAGGTTCCCGGGCAGGCTCCGCTTGACTTTCCGGGGCGATGTGCGGATACGCAGCATGGATCGCCAGTGGCATGCGTGACCCGGATCGTCGCGAGCGGCCATGTGCCGCAGCCACACCGGATGGGCAAGCGATCCGATCACGCGATCCGTCGAGCCGTCCACCGCAGCACCTGGTCGATCGCCGTGGCGCATTCATCCCGAGTTCCGCAGTCCAGCAGGGTCGAGAACGTTTTTGAGCGAAACCATCACCAGCACGACCGGTCCAACCGACGGGCTGTCCGACGAGCACGTCCAGGCGGAGCCTGAGGGTCCGGCGCAGCACCCGGAACCGGGCCGGGAGGAACCGTCCGATCCCGACACGCCCGCGGCGGAGGCGCTCGACATGGCCGGCCTGGGCATGCACGTCGGCGGTGCGGTGTCGTCGATCGATCCGGCAGCGGAGGTCGAAGCCGGCGCGACGCCGCTGGCCGAGGTGCTGCCGCCGTTCACCGAGCTCGGGCTGTCCGAGCCGGTCCTGCGCGCGGTGGCCGAGATGGGCTATCGCCACCCGACCCCGATCCAGGCACAGGCGATCCCGGTTGTGCTGGCTGGCCGCGACGTGCTGGGCGTGGCGCAGACGGGCACGGGCAAGACCGCCTCGTTCACCCTGCCGCTGCTCGACATCCTGTCCGGTTCGCGGGCACGCGCCCGCATGCCGCGCTCGCTGATCCTGGAACCGACGCGCGAGCTTGCGCTGCAGGTGGCCGAGAACTTCGTGATGTACGGCAAGTACACCAAGCTCACCCATGCGCTGCTGATCGGCGGCGAAAGCATGAACGACCAGAAGGCGGCGCTGAACGCCGGCGTCGACGTGCTGATCGCCACGCCCGGCCGGCTGCTCGACCTGTTCGAGCGCGGCGGCCTGCTGATGACCCAGACCAAGACGCTGGTGATCGACGAGGCCGACCGCATGCTCGACATGGGGTTCATTCCCGACGTCGAGCGCATCGTCACCCTTCTGTCGCCGAACCGGCAGACCCTGTTCT
>CAXTCK010000110.1:0-11300 GCA_964242425.1 uncultured Acetobacteraceae bacterium
GCCCGGGCATCGAGCCGATCGCCGCCAACGTGTTCCTGCAGAAGACGCTGTCGGGATCGTTCACCGTTCGCAACCGGCATCTGCAGAAGCTGCTGGCGCAGAAGGGACGCGACACCGACGAGGTGTGGTCGTCGATCACGCTGACCAAGGGCAGCGTGCAGCACCTCGACTTCCTGACGCAGGACGAGAAGGACGTGTTCAAGACCGCGTTCGAGCTCGACCAGCGCTGGGTGGTGGAGCACGCCGCCGACCGCACGCCGTTCATCTGCCAGAGCCAGTCGGTGAACCTGTTCCTGCCGGCCGACATCCACAAGCGCGACCTGCACCAGATCCACCTGCTGGCGTGGAAGCGCGGGCTCAAGAGCCTGTACTATTGCCGCTCGCTGTCGATCCAGCGCGCCGACACGGTCAGCGACATGCTGAACAAGGCGGACGTGATGGAGGGCATCAACGTGGCCCCGCCGGCGCCGGCGGTTCGTGCCGAGGCGACGGACTATGAGGAATGCCTTGCCTGTCAGTGAGGCGGCGGCAGGGGAAGGCGAGGGCTCTGCCCTCGACCCGCGAAGGGCCTGGGCCCTTCGATCCCTATCCGTCTCGACGTGGACGGGTGTTGTGTCCGCTTACCTCGCGGCCGAGTTCGTGCGGCATCCGCGTCAGGCCCAGCGTGCCGATCAGGCAGCAGGCGGCTGACACGGCGAACGCTGCATGCAGTTCCGGCAGCATCACCGTCGCGCTGCCGAGCACGTGCTGGAACAGCGACAGGCTGAACGCGGCGGCAGCGACGCCCGCGGCGGAAAAGGCCTGCTGCAGCATCGACATCAGGCTGGACGCCGCACCCCGTTCCGGGCGCGGGACATCGGCAAAGGCGAGGGTGGCGATCGCGGTCAGCTGCATGGAGCGCGCGGCGCCGGCGAACAACAGCAGCGCCGCCAGCAGCGGCTTCGGCGTGTGCGGCGTGACCAGGGCCAGCGCCGCCAGCGACGCGGTCACCAGCGCGCCATCCACCAGCATGGTGGAGCGGAAGCCGTAACGGCGCAGGATCGGCGCGGTGGCCGGCTTGATGCCGATGTTGCCGAAGAAATACACCAGCACCCAGCCGCCGGCCGCCGCCGGCGACAAGCCGAAGCCGAGCTGGAACAACAAAGGCAGCAGCAGCGGCGCGCCCGAGAACACGGCGCGGAACAGCCCGCCCGGGTAGAGCGAGGCATAGCCCAGGCTGGGCCGCGACAAGGGCAGGAGCGACAACAACGGGAACGGGTGCCGGCGCAGGTGGCGTATCGCCGCCCAGCCGCTGATCAGACCCACCGCCATCAGGCCGAGCGCCACGTTCCGCTCCGCGCCGCCCAATGCCGAGCGCTGGAAGCCGGCCAGCAGGCAGGTGAGCCCGAGCGCGCACAGGGCCAGGCCGGAAAGGTCGAGCGGGTTGCGCTCGTCGTCCCGCTCCTGCGGCACCACGCGCAGCATCGCGGCCGCGCCGAGCAGGCCCAGCGGCAGGTTGAGCCAGAAGTTCCAGCGCCATCCGATCGTCTGGGTGATCAGGCCGCCCAGCACCGGTCCGATCACCGGCGCCAGCAGCCCCGGCCATACCGTGTAGGCGGTGATGCGCAGCATGTCGGATGGCGGGGTATGACGCATCACCACGGCCAACCCGACCGGCACCATCAGCGCGCCGCCGATCCCCTGCACGATGCGCGCGAGCACGAACAGCGCGAGCCCCTGCGCCAGCCCGCAGCCCACGGAAGCGGCGGTGAACAGCAGCACGGCACCTACCAGCACCGTGCGGGAGCCGAACCGTCGCGACAGCCAGTTAGCCAGCGGCGACACCGCCGCCGCGGCCAGCATGTAGGCGGTGATGCCGAGCGTCAGGCTGACGCTGGACACGCCGAACGAGCGCGCCATCGGCGGCAGGGAGGTGTTGATGATCGCCCCGTCCAGGTTCTGCATGAACGAGGACGCGGCGACGATCAGGGCGACAAGCGTGGCGTTGCCCCGTGCCATCGCCGGTCGGAAGGGATCGGGCGCCATGGATACCGTGTGTAGACAAGGAATGCCCGGAGCATAACCGGAGACGGCGGCGTTGCTCGCATCTGGCCGGCGCGCATCCTACATTGCCTGCCGTGACATCCCATTCCGACGTCGTGTCCTTGTCCCCCGCCGATGCCGCCATCGCCGATGCCGGCGTGTCCGTGCAGCCGCACGAGCACGACCGCCTCCGTCGCCTGGTCGCCCGCCGGCTTCCGGCCGACGCCGACACCGTGCGTGCGGCCTTGTGCGAGGTCCGGCGCAAGGGATGGGCCGGGCGCCTGGTCGACCTGTCGCAGCGCGCGGGTGCTGTGTGGGTGCGTCGCGAGGATGCGGCGGCGGCGGCGGATGCGGTGTCCGACCCGGATGCCGACGACGCGGTGCTGCGCGCGGCGCTGGACCGGGTGGTGGCGGCGCGCCTGCACGGCTTCGGCGATGCGCCCGAGGCGGCGCTGGAGGCCGTGCTGTCCGAGCTGTTCGATGCCGGCGGACGGGTGTTGTCGGCCGGGCAGCACGAGATGCTGGTGCGAACGGTGGCGGATGCGTGGGCGCTGCCGGCCGACGCGCCGTTCGTGCGCGCGGTGCTGGCCCGCGAGGAAGGGCGCAGGCGCGAGCGCAGGCAGGCGGACACGGTGGCGCGCGGCCGCCGGCGCGAGGAGCTGTCGCGGCTGCGCGACTGGGAACGTTCCCTGGTCGAGTTCCGCGAGGTGCCGGCGCTGCTGGGCTGCACGACCCGGGAAGCGCTGCGCTGGGTGGCGGTGAACCGGCTGCCGGTGGCACGGCGGATCCCGCAGAAGGGACGGCAGGACGGCGAGCGCTGGGAGTTCGATCCGGCCGAGCTGCTGCGGCTGCGGCCGCAGGTGGCGGGCTGGCGCGCCGACGAGCCGGACCCGTCCGGACGGCCGCAGGTGCTGGGCGGGCGGGCGGCCAACGCGGCGGTGGCGCGGGTGGCGGCGCTGGACCGTTATGCGGCACATTTCAGCACCGCGCGTGCCCTGCACCGGCGCATCACCCTGGTGACGGGGCCGACCAACAGCGGCAAGTCGTTTGCGGCGCTGGAGCGGCTGGCGCAGTCCGACAGCGGGCTCGCCCTGGCGCCGCTTCGCCTGCTGGCGCACGAGTTCCGCGAGGCGCTGGACGGGCGTGGGGTGGCGACCTCGCTCGCCACCGGCGAGGAGCGCATCACCGTGCCGGGCAGCCGGCACCTCGCCGCCACGGTGGAGATGTGCCCGCTGCACAACCCGGTCGCGGTGGCGATGGTGGACGAGGCGCAGATGCTGCACGACCCCGAGCGGGGTGCGGCCTGGACCGCGGCGATCATGGGCGCGCCGGCGCGGGAGCTGTTCGTGCTGGGCTCGCCCGACTGCGTGCCGATGGTGCGCCGCATCGCCGAGCTCTGCGGCGACCCGCTCGACGAGATCACCCTGGAGCGCAAGGGGCCGCTGCTGGCAGCGTCCGAGGCGGTGCCGCTCGGCGAGCTCGGACGCGGCGACGCGCTGATCGCGTTCTCGCGCCGCGAGGTGCTGGACCTGCGCGCGTCGCTGCAGGCGCGCGGACGGCGGGTGGCGGTGGTGTATGGCGCGCTGAGCCCGGAGGTGCGACGGGCGGAAGCGGCGCGGTTCAACGACGGCGATGCGGAAATCCTGATCGCCACCGACGCGATCGGCATGGGGCTCAACCTCAACATCAGGCGCGTGGTGTTCGCGTCCCTGCGCAAGTTCGACGGCACGCAGAGCCGGGACCTGCTGCCGGGCGAGATCAAGCAGATCGGCGGGCGGGCCGGGCGCTACGGCAGGCACGAGGCCGGGGTGGTGGCGGTGCTGGCCGGCGCCGGCAGCCCGTCCTTCATACGCGCCATGCTGGCGGCACCGCCCACGACGCAGGCCGAGCTCAGGCCGCTGGTGCAGCCGGATTCCGACATCGTCCAGGCCGTGGCGGCCGAGATCGGTTCGGACAGCCTGTTCGGCGTGCTGGCACGCATCCGGCGCGCGGTGCTCAGGCGCGACGACCCGCACTACCGGCTGGCGGACATGAGCCAGGCCTTCGAGGTGGCGACCGCGCTGGAAGGGGTGGACGGGCTCGATCTGTCCACGCGCTGGGCCTACGCCATGTGCCCGGTGGACGAGCGCGACAACGGGGTGCAGCGGCTGGCGGCCTGGGCCACCGAGCACGGCGCCGGACGGGCGGTGCCGGTGCCGTCGGGCAGCCGCCTGCCGCCGCCGGAACGGGCGTCCCGCGACGAGCTGGAGCGGGCGGAAAAGCGCCACAAGCGGCTGGTGGCGTGGCGCTGGCTGGCGCTGCGGTTCCCTGATGCCTATCCGGCGCGCGACGAGGCGGAAGCGCTGACGGTCAGGCTGAACGGCTGGATCGAGGCGGTTCTGCGGCAGCAGGCCAGGATCGCCGTGCCGGCGACGGCCAAGCCCAGGCGCGCCGCCTCCTGAACCGGTACCGCCGTACCGCTCATCCGGAGGCCAACACCTTTTCCGCCATGGCGATCGCGCCGCCCCGGCTGCGCGCGGCGCCCACGAAGCGGCGCAGGTGCACGAACACCGCGTCCGGCACGCCGCTGGCGGCGGCGAGCTCCGCTTCCGTCAGCCCGGCCCAGTCCTGCGGCAGCGGCAGCTTCTGTGCGAACGAGCCCGGCTCCGGCGGCACCGTGTCCAGCATCCAGTTGCCGTTGGAGGCGGGCGACACCGCGAGCAGCACCGGCAGCGCGTGGTTGTGCACCACGTTCTTCCAGGGCATGCCGCGTCCCAGCACCAGCAGGCGCGGATCGGTGCCGCCGCGATGCGCGGCCAGGACGGCGGCTTCCGCCGCGTGACGCGCCCGCATCGACTCGACCCGGCGTCGAAGCATGCCGGCTGCGAAGCTCGTGGCGTCCAGGAAGGCATCGTCGCCGGCATCGTCGCCGCTGGCGGCAGGATCGTCCCAGGCCGGGTTGAACTCGCCGATCAGGCTGGCGAGGGAAAGCGGGTCGCGTGGCGGACTGCCTGCGGCGACGCCGTTGTCGATCTCGTCGATCCGACGCACCAGCGCGTCGTCGAGCTCGGCCGCGATTGGTGCCGAGAACGCGGCGGCTTCCGCGGGCAGCAGGGCGGCCACCGCGCCCGGACCGTGGACCTGCCAGACCAGTCCGGCGGAAGAGAACGGCGTGCCGTCCGAACGAAGCGGCGCGCCGCGCTGGTGGTGGTCGAAGCGGCCGAGGGCAGCGTCGAAGCGGCCGCCGACGTCCCACGCGATGTCGGCCGACTCGATCAGCTCGGGCCTGCGCGTGCGCAGCAGCGTGTGGTCGTGGCCGGGCCTGTCCAGCCCAAGAGCCAGGCGCAGCACCGCATAGGCGAACACCTCGTCGCAGTGGAACTTGCCGCCATGGGTCACGAGCAGTGGCCGGAGAACGGGGGTCATGACATCGGTCCAATACGAAGCTGTCCGGTCGGCCGGAGCCGTGCGGGCAGCGCTATACAGCATGCGGTTCGGCGGTCGATACTGCCATTCGGTGAATCCGGGTGGCGGATGATGACGGCTTGATTTGCCGTAACAATGGTTTTCGACCTATATTGCCTGATATGGACCGCTACGTGGCGTTCCTGCGCAACAGCCAGCGACGTGACTGGGCGACGCGCTGCATTGCGGAAGATTTCCGCCCGCATGGATCCGCAGCCTGCCTGCGACAGGATGATCGCTCTTGAACCAGAAGCTCAGCTTGACGAGTGCACCATCCGAGGACGAGGACGAGGTTCGTTCCGACGATGCGGTGAAACAGGCGCTGCTGCGCATGGGCGGCTCCAATAGCGGCACGTCGCGCCGCGGCGGCGAGCAGGCCTCGCCGGGGCCCGCCACGCCAGACAGCCGGCGCCGCCGGTTCAGCCAGAACGAGAACGTGCCGGTCGAGTACGTGTCGCGCGACCGCCAGGGCGGCCAGGCGGCGACGCGACACGATGCGGGCGACCTTCACGATGCGTCGGCAGGGCTCGGCCGGGCGCTGGAACGCGAGCGGCAGCTGCGGGAGGCGGCGGAACGGACGCTTGGCGAGGTGCGTGCCGCGCTGCACGTGGCGCAGACCAGGCTGGCGCACCTGGAGATCGAGGTCGAGGAGGCACGTGCGCAGCGCGCCGCGATGATTGTCGCGCCGGAAGCGCCCGGGCTGGTGGCGGAGCCCGCGCCCGAACCGGTGCCGGTAGCGGAACCGGAGCCGCCGCGCCCGGCCCGTGGACGCGGCCGGCCCAGGACGGTTCGTGCTGAGGCCGAGCCGGAGGACGAGCCGGAGCCGGTCAAGTGGTGGATCAGGGACTAGGCAGCCGCGCGGCGATGGCGGCCGGGATCGCGGCGACGATGCTGGACGAGACGATACCCAGCGTGACGGTGCCGGTAGTCCCGGTGGCAGGAACCGACACGCCGTTCCCGGTGCGGCGGATCTGGTGCGTGGGGCAGAACTACGCCGAGCATGCCCGGGAGATGGGCGGCGATCCCGACCGGGCCGAGCCCTTCTTCTTTTCCAAGCCGGCGGACGCGGTGGTGCCGGGTGGCGGGATGCTGCCGTATCCGACGCAGACCGCCTCCCTGCACCACGAGGTCGAGCTGGTGGTGGCGATCGGCGTCGGCGGCGAGGAGATCGCGCCGGAGCGCGCGCTCCTTCACGTGTTCGGCTATGCGGTGGGGCTCGACATGACCCGGCGCGACCTGCAGGCGGAGGCGAAGCGGAACGGCCGTCCGTGGGCGCTGGCCAAGGGGTTCGACCAGTCCTGCCCGCTCGGCGCGATCGTGCCGGTGGCAAGGAGCGGGCATCCCGACCGCGGCGCCATCACGCTGACGGTGGACGGGGTGCTGCGCCAGTCCGGCGACCTGTCGCAGATGATCTGGAGCGTGGGGGAGGCAATCGCGTTCCTGTCCCGCTTCGTGTCGCTGCAGCCGGGAGACCTGCTCATGACCGGAACGCCGGCCGGGGTTGGTCCGGTTCGGCCGGGCGAGGTGGTGACCGGCGCCTGTGCGGGCGTGGGCGAGGTCACCGTCAGCTACCGTGCCAGGTGAGGTGTCGGTCATGACGTTGCACGTGGTCACCGGGGCGTCGCGCGGGCTGGGTGCCGCCATGGTGCGGCAACTGCTGCGGGAAGGGCACGAGGTGGTGGCGGCCGCACGCGGCCCGGCGCCGGCAGGCCTGGAGGATGCGGATGCCGCGCGGCTGCATTGGACGTCGATCGATCTCGGCGATCCCGAGGCGGCGCGGCGCTGGGTGGTGCAGGCGACGGGTGCCCGTTTGCACCCGGACGGGGCGGTGCTGGTGCTGAATGCCGGGATGCTGGAACCGGTGGCGCCGGTGGCGGCGCTGGACGCGGCGGCGCTTGACGCCCACATGCGGCTCAACCTGCTTTCGCCCATTCTGGTCACCGCCGGCTTTCTCCAGGCGACGGCGGCTTCGTCGCGGCCCCGGCGCATCCTGGCGGTGTCGTCCGGCGCCGCCCGGCGCGGGGTCGCGCACTGGAGTGCATACTGTGCGGCCAAGGCGGGGCTGGACGGCTTCGTGCGGGCCCTGAACGCCGAAGCGGGCGCCGACGGATCGGTGCGGGCGGTGTCGCTGGCGCCGGGCGTGATCGACACGGCGATGCAGGCGGCAATCCGCGGGATCGAGGCGCCGAGTCGGGAACGATTCCTCAGGCTGCACGCGGAAGGGCAACTCGCGACGGCGGAGGACGCGGCGGCAGCGCTGCTCTTCTATCTCCGCCGCGGCGATTTCGGCAACCATGAGACCGACGACATACGCATGGCAGTCGACCGCCCGGACCAGGGGTAGGAGCAGAAGAAGCTTCGACCACAAGATGTGGTAGAAACCTGTTTTCACTGCTGACAGCTCGCTCGCGGTTGGGCCATACTCCAGCCTCGACTCCGACGGGCCGGGACGCCGTCCGACCCGCCGGTCAAGCCGTTCCAGCGGCGCTCCCGGTCCCTGGGAGCCGCACCCGCCCGCATCGTCGGAGACTTCCGCTTCATGGACCAGCACCTGCCCGGCACGAGGTTCGACCTGCTGACCGCCAATCCGGTCTACAAGCCGTTCCGCTATCCGTGGGCCTATGACGCCTGGCTGACGCAGCAGCGCGTGCACTGGCTGCCCGAGGAGGTGCCGCTCGCCGACGACGTGAAGGATTGGCACAAGAACCTGTCCGCGTCCGAGCAGAACCTGGTCACGCAGATCTTCCGCTTCTTCACGCAGTCGGACGTGGAGGTGAACAACTGCTACATGAAGCACTACA
This sequence comes from uncultured Acetobacteraceae bacterium, assembly GCA_964242425.1. Lineage (GTDB taxonomy): Bacteria > Pseudomonadota > Alphaproteobacteria > Acetobacterales > Acetobacteraceae > Lichenicola. The sequence continues at coordinate 8,268 of CAXTCK010000110.1, forward strand.
GCCAGGTGTTCAAACCCACCGAAATACTGATGATGCTGTCGGCGTTCTCGAACATCGAGACCATCCACATCGCCGCCTACAGCCACCTGCTCGACACCATCGGCATGCCCGAAGCGGAATACTCGGCCTTTCTCGGCTACAAGGAGATGAAGGACAAGTACGACTACATGCAGGGCTTCCGGGTCGACAACAAGCACGAGATCGCCAAGACCCTGGCCGCGTTCGGCGCCTTCACCGAGGGGCTGCAGCTGTTCGCCTCGTTTGCGATCCTGCTGAACTTCCCGCGCTTCAACAAGCTGAAGGGCATGGGCCAGATCGTCACCTGGTCGGTGCGCGACGAGACGCTGCACTGCCTGTCGGTGATCCGGCTGTTCCGCACCTTCGTGGCCGAGAACCCGGAGATCTGGACCGACCGGCTGCGTTCGGAGCTGACCGAGGTGTGCGAGACCATCGTCCACCACGAGGACGCGTTCATCGATCTCGCCTTCGAGCTTGGCCCGGTGGAAGGTCTCGATGCCGCGCAGGTCAAGCGCTACATCCGCTTCATCGCCGACCGCCGGCTGATGCAGCTCGGGCTCGATCCGCTGTACCACGTCGACAGCAACCCGCTGCCCTGGCTCGACGACCTGCTGAACGCGGTGGAGCACGCGAACTTCTTCGAGAACCGCTCCACCGAATACAGCCGCGCCTCCACCAAGGGCACCTGGGAGGAGGCCTTCACCTCCTCCATCGGCAGCGACTGGCACCGGGAAACCGCGCCGATCTGAGCTCCGCGCGCCATCCTGGCGCGCAACCCCCCTCCGGCCAATCCGTTGAGGAAGCAGGCCCGTTGAGAGCCCGGGCCCGTGACCGGGCGGCTCGCCGGAGGGGAGAACACCATGGATCGTCCGCTGGAGATCGCGTTCCACAACCTGCAGGCCTCCGAATCGCTCGAAGCGGAGATCAGAAAGCAGATGGAGCGGCTGGAAGCCCGCTACGGCCACCTGACGGGCGGCCGCGTGTCGGTCGAGGCGCTGCACCAGCAGCACCAGACCGGCAACCTGTACGAGGTGCACGTCACCCTGTCGCGTCCCGGCCAGGAGATCGCGGTTTCGCATGAGCCGCACCACGCGCGCGAGCGCCGGGCCCATCCGGACGTCCGAAGCGCCGTACGCGATGCCTTCCGCGCGGTGGAAAAGCAGCTTGAAACCGCAAAAGCGTCACCCGGAGGTCGCAGCACGCGCGGCAAGGGCGAATCTCGTCAATAAATCGTTTGTATCGCATCGATAACGAGATAGGGTCCTCCCGGGATCACGACGGAACCGCGTGTTGCAGGCGTCCCCGATCCGGAGGCGATGACAGTGCAGGATATGCCGTTTCTTGAAGCGGTGCAGGAGCCGGACGTCGGTGACGGGCATGGCTACGCGTTCGACTATGAGGCGCTGTCGCGGGCGGAACCCCGGTCCGGCTCGAATGGCCTCAGCCTGGAGCCGCTGCGGCAGGTGCGTCGCCTGCCGGAACGCCTCCTGGTCGCGGCCCACCAGGCTTGCGACCTGGGAACGCTGGACGTCGCGGCCAGCCTCCTGTCCATCACGGAGGTGGTGCTGATGCAGCCGCAACTGGGATCGCCAAGCGCGCATCGTCGCGCCGTGGAAGGGCTGGTCGCGGCGCACGAGCGCCTGTGGCACCTCAGGCGCGCCGACCATGTCGACCCCGATCCGTTCGGCGGGTCGCCCTGATCAGTCGAACGGCAGCGGTGCCGCGTCGCGCAGGATACGCTCCGCCGCTTCGGTGAAGCCGCCGCCCGGGTGATGCAGCACCAGCCCGGGCAGCACGGCATCCGCGCCGTGCGCGCCGAGCACGCCGCGGAGCAGCACGATCCGTGCCGGGCGGCCCGAGGCCGGCCACAACGGCAGCAGCCGGATCGCGCCGAACCCGCTTGCCGCCATGCCGCCCATCGCCTCGGCGTGCCGGGCAGCGGGCAGCACGAGGGTGAGCGTCCCGCGCGGTCGAAGCAGGCGCGCAAGACACAGGCTCCAGCTGGCCAGCGTGCCGACCGGCGCCCGCTTGGCCAGGTCGCGCCGGGATGACGGCGAGACGCTCGACCCGTCGTCGTGCCAGGGCGGATTGGCGATCGCCTGGTCGTAGTCCCGGGCGCCCTGCAACGACGCATCCGCAAGCGAGCCGACCAGCACCGGCCAGTCCATGCAGCCGTTGCGGTCCAGGTTGAAGCGGGCCAGCGTCGCGGTGGCGGGATCCTGCTCGATGCCGGCGCCGTGCAGGCCGGGCGCCCGCGCGGCCAGGCACAACAGCCCGGCGCCGGCGCCGCACCCGGCTTCCAGCACACGCAAGCCGTCGCGTATTGGCACCGTCGCCGCCAGCAGCACCGGCTCGATCCCGGTGCGGTAGCCGTCGCGGAACTGGCGATACGCCGCCCGGCCGCCGAGCAGGGTGCCGTCCGTGGTGGCCGCCGCTTCCGTGATCAGCATGCCGGCGGCCGATGCTTGACCACCCCAACCCCGCCGCTCATATGTGCCTCGCTCTGATCCGCAGCGTGGAGGACACCACTTGGGCCTTGCTGCCAGATTGCCGCAATCCGCCGGGACCACAAGTCGCGGCGACCGGCACGACGCGCAGGAGCCCGTGAACGGCCCCGTGACGGACCCCGTGACTGGCGAAGCCGCGCTGAACGCCCTGGCGGCGCTGCTGCACGACGACATGCAAAGCTGCAACCGCGCCATCCTTGCCCGCATGGACAGCCCGGTCGCGCTGATCCCGCAGCTCGCCGCCCACCTCATCGCCGCCGGGGGCAAGCGCCTGCGCCCGTTGCTGACCCTGGCCTCCGCGCGTCTGTGCGGCTACCCGGGCGAGACCGGCGGGCTGCAGGGGACGCGCCACGTCAACCTGGCCGCCTGCGTCGAGTTCATCCACACCGCCACCCTGCTTCACGACGACGTGGTGGACGAAAGCCGGCTGCGTCGCGGGCTCGCCAGCGCCAACGCGGTGTTCGGCAACAAGGCGTCGGTGCTGGTCGGCGACTTCCTGTTCGCGCGC
>CAXTCK010000111.1:0-11212 GCA_964242425.1 uncultured Acetobacteraceae bacterium
GCCCGCGGCGGCGGCGGCGGTGCTGGCGCGCGACGAGCGCAAACGGGCCGTGCTGACCCGGCTGCAGGAGCTACAGGCGCGTCGCAACGCCTTGTCGCGGGAGGTCGGCCAGGCCAGGCGGGGCGGCGGCGACACGACGCTCCTGGAAGCGGATGCCGTGTCGCTGAAGGGCGAGATGGACCGGCTGGAAACGGAGGCGTCGATCGAGGAGCGGGCGGTGCAGTCCGTGCTGGCGGAGCTGCCGAACCGGCTCGATCCCGAGGTGCCGGATGGCGCCGACGAGGCGGCCAACGTCGTGGTGCGCGAGCACGGCGTGCGCCGGACGTTCGCGTTCCCCCCCAGGCAGCACTACGAGCTCGGCGAGGCGCTGGGCATGATGGATTTCGCCGCCGCCTCCAGGCTGTCCGGCAGCCGGTTCGTGGTGCTTCGTGGGCCGCTTGCGCGGCTGGAGCGGGCGCTCGGGCAGTTCATGCTGGACCTCCACGTCCTCGAGCACGGCTATGTGGAACACGCGGTGCCGCTTCTGGTGAACGAGGCGGCGATGTTCGGCACCGATAAGCTGCCCAAGTTCGCCGACCAGTCGTTCCGGACGGAGGACGGACGCTGGCTGATCCCGACCGCGGAGGTGCCGCTGACCAGCCTGGTCGCCGGCGAGATCCTGCCGCAGGCGGCGCTGCCGATCCGGATGGCGGCCTTGTCCGCCTGCTTCCGGAGCGAGGCCGGCGCTGCCGGGCGGGACACGCGGGGGATGCTGCGGCAGCACCAGTTCATGAAGGTGGAGCTGGTATCCGTGGTGGCGGCGGAGGACAGCGCCTCGGAGCACGAGCGTATGACGCGCGCGGCGGAAACCGTGCTGGAGCGTCTGGAGATCCCGTACCGGCGCATGCTGCTCTGCGCCGGCGACACCGGATTCGGTGCCGCCCGCACCCACGATCTCGAAGCCTGGCTGCCCGGGCAGCAGGCCTGGCGAGAGGTCAGCTCGTGTTCCAACACGCGCGACTTCCAGGCCCGTCGCATGAACGCGCGCATGCGGCGCGACCAGGTAGCGGGGGAAAAAGCGGCGCCGGAGTTCGTGCACACGCTGAACGGGTCCGGGGTGGCGGTCGGCCGGGCGCTGATCGCGGTGATGGAAACGTATCAACGCGCCGATGGCGGCATCGACGTGCCTGCGGTGCTCCGGCCGTATCTCGGCGGGCTGGAGCGGATCGGGGCCTGATCCTTGCCTGTCGAGCATCGCGGGCGGTGCGGCGAGGTCGAGCGCCTCCTCTGGGTCGTCCACCTCTACCGGCTCCTGCTGCGCCGCACCGTCGATCGCGGCGGGCTGCTGCACCATGCCGAGCGGATCGACCGCGGCGAAAGCCTGGAAGCGGTGGCGGAATCCCTGCTGCATACCGACGAGGGCCGGAAGGCCTGGGAGGGCGTGACGCCGGCCGGGATCGCGCACCGGATCTGGCGGACGGCGGGCGGGGAGCCGCAAGAATTCGATCCCGCCTGGACCGAGGCGGGAAGCGTTCCCGCGCTGGTGGCCGGGCTGGTCCAAGGCGCGCGCGTGCGGGAAACCTCCGTCCTCGAGGCGCTGTTTCCGGCTGGCGTCGATCCGGCCGAGGCCGACGTTCGTCCGGCCTGGGCCTACCGTTTATGGGCAACCGAGACCGATCGCGCGCTGGCGGCGGTGGCCGGGCGGCTGTTCCCCCTGCTCCGGGCGATCGGGCCGAGGATAGGCCTTCTGATCGAGCTCGGGCCGGGCGACAACAGGGAGCAGCTCGACACCACGGTCGCCAGCCTGTCCGGCCAGGTGTACGGCCGCTGGCGGCTGGTCCTGCGCGGAAGCCTGCCGGCCGGGTTCGTGCCACCGGCCGACCCGCGCATCACGGTGGCGGGTGGAAACGATGCCCTGCCCCGGACGGGATGGATCGGCCGGCTCCAGCCCGGCGACACGCTGTCGCCGGCAGCCCTGGCGCTGCTGGGGTTTGCCATCTGCCGCAGGCCCTGGGCCGATGCGGTGTGCTGCGACGAGGACCGACGACGCGACGACGGATCCTGCGTCGAGCCGATCCTGCCCAGCCGGGCCTCGCTTGCGCGGGGGCAGCCGGGCTTCTTCCTGCTGCGCGGGACGAAGCGGCGGCGCGACAAGGAGGTAGGCGGGGAACGCCTAGTCCACTTGCCGGCGATCCTGTGCCACCGGCTGGTGCGGTTCGGGCCGCCGGTGCCGGAGGAGCGCGTGACGGCCGGGCCGACGCCGCCCGTCTCGGTGGTGATCGCCACGCGCGACCGGGCGGAGCTGCTCGAGCGCTGCGTCGACTCGCTCGGCGCTCGCACCGACTACCGGACGGTCGAGGTCGTGCTGGTCGACAACGGCAGCACGGAGCCAGCCGCCCTGGCGCTGCTCGACCGGCTCGAACGGGACGGGTGCCGGGTGCTGCGCCGGCCAGGCCCGTTCAACTGGTCGGCGTTGAACAACGATGGCGTCGCGGCCGCCACCGGCGAGATCGTCGTGCTGATGAACAACGACGTCCAGTGCGTCGAGCCGGGCTGGCTGCGGGCGATGGTGCGTGCCTGCCTGCTGCCGGGGGCGGGCGCGGTGGGCGCGGTGCTGCGCTACCGCGACGGCACGGTGCAGCATGCCGGGGTGGTGCTCGGGCCGGGACCGCAGGCAGCGCACCTGCGCTGCGAGGATCAACTGCTGCCCGGAGTCGAGGCGGTGCCGGCGGTGACGGGGGCCTGCCTGGCCGCGAGCCGGACGGTGTTCAAGCGGATGGGTGGTCTGGACGAGTCGCTGCCGGTGACCTGGAACGACCTCGATTTCTGCTTGCGGCTGCGCAAGGCCCGGCTTCGCGTGCTGCTGGCGCGGGAGGCGGTGCTGCTTCACGACGAGCTTGGCAGCCGCACCCCCGACTCCGATCCGGTCAACCGGCGGCAGCTGGAGCGCAGCCGCCTCCTGGTCGCCTCGCGCCACTGGCGGGCGCTGCGCCGGGAACGGTTCCTGCACCCGCTGCTGACAACTGAAAGCGGTGGGTGCTGTCTCGATCCGGCGGCGCCGCGTCGCACGTGGCCGATGCTTCGGGGCGGCGGGCGTGTGGTCGGCAGATTGTGACTGAATTGACGGTGGCAGCGCCGCATGGTTCCTGCGCTCCAAGGAACGAGGAACAGGGATGGGACAGGCATCTGCGATCTGGATCGATGTCGACGACCTGTTCCACTACGTCCGCCATAACTCCAGGCTGAGCGGCATCCAGCGCCTGACCTTCGAGCTGTACAGCGCGCTCGAGGCACGGGGGCAGGTGACGGGACGGCGGATCGGCTTCGTGCGGATCGGGCAGCACGGTGACGCCTTCCGCTTGGTGTCCTGGGCGGAAGTCCGCGCGCTTTGCCACGGCCTGACGGTGGCCCGGATCGAGCAGGAACAGGCGCCGGCGCCGGCCAGGCCGCGTCCGGCGCGTCGGCTGCCGCGCCGGATCGCCGCCGCGGTGGATGCCAGGCTGCCCGGACCGGCGCGCGAGCGCTTCTTCCGGTTCCGCATCCTGCAAAGAGCGGCCCTGCGCTCGCTGTCAGAACTCGGCCGGGAGCCGGGACCGCGCGTCGCCGACGCGTCCGGGGTGAAGCCGGCGGCCGAGCGTGCGAGCCCGCCGGAGCCATCGGAGCAAGGAGCGGCGCTTCGCGACGTCGCCCATGCCGGCGACTGGCTGCTGTCGCTGGGCGCCCCGTGGCACCGGACCGACTACGGCCAGCTGCTGGAGCGTGTTCGCCGCGAGAACGGCGTTCGCACCGGGGCGTTGTTCTACGACCTGATCCCGCTGCGCCGCCCGGAATGGTGCCACCATACCCTGGTCGATACCTTTGGCGCCTGGCTCGACGGGGTGCTTCCGTTCCTGGACGCGATGTTCGCGATCTCGAACGCCACTGCCCGGGACGTGGAAGCGCTCCTGGCCGAACGGGACAAGCCGGCCGCGGGACCGGTGCGCACGATCCCGGTCGGCACCGGGTTTCCGGCCTCGCTCCATGCGATGCACGACGCGGCCGAGCCGGTGCCGGACCATGCCCTGCCTGCCCCCGGCAGCTTCGTGCTGTTCGTGTCCACCATCGAGGCGCGCAAGAACCACGCGCTCCTGTTCCAGGTCTGGCGTCGCCTGGCCGAGACCATGCCGCCGGATCAGCTACCGACCCTGGTGTTCGCCGGCCGGATCGGCTGGCTGGTGTCGGACCTGCTTCTGCAGATCAGCAACACCAACTATTGCGACGGCAAGCTGCTGATCGTCGAGGACCCGTCCGACGCGGTTCTGGTGCGACTCTACGAGACCTGCCTGTTCACCGTGCTGCCGTCGCTGTTCGAGGGCTGGGGCCTGCCGGTGACGGAAAGCCTGTCGGCCGGCAAGCCGTGCATCACCGCGAACAACAGCGCGTTGCCGGAAGCTGGTGGTGGCCTGACGCGAACCTTTGACCCGCTGGACCTTCATGACGCGGTGCGGGTGATCGGCGGAACGCTTGCCGACCGGGAGGACCTCCACCGTTGGGAACAGGAGGTGCGGCGCTCCTTCGTCCCGGTACCATGGACGCGCTCGGCGGACGCGCTACTGGACGGGCTCGCGGCGGCCGAGCGGCCGGTCGTGCGGAGTGCCGTGGCTCATGCGTGACGAGGTGGCGGCCGGCGGCGGTGGTGCGAATGGGCCGCGGGTCTGGTTTGACGTCGAGGACCTGTTCCACTTCGCGCAGCGCAACGCCCGGCCGACGGGGATCCAGCGCGTCTGCTTCGAGATCTACCGGGCGGCCATGGCGGACCCGGCGATGTCGGGCCGGATCGGCTTCCTGCGACACGCCACTACCGAGCGGGGCTTCGTCGAGGCGGACTGGACGGCGCTATCGGCGCTGTTCCGGCGCGTCACGGACCGTCCGGTCGAGCCCGGGCGGCCGCGGCCGGAAGCAGCGCCCATCGCGGCAAGGGCGTCGGCGGCGGAGTTGCTGCCGCAGCGCACGGCGGAGCCTGCGGCCGCAGCGGGCGCAGCGGATCGCCGGCGTGGCCTGTCCATGCGCCTGTTGAAGCGTGCGGCTGGCCTCCTGCCGGACCGGATCAGGCGGCCAGGCGTCCTGTTTGTCGTGATGCAGGCGCAGGCTGCGGCGGCGTTGGCAGGGGCGGCGGGGGAGGTGGCCCTGGCCGGGATGCGGAAAGGCGGCCGCCGGATGGCGCGGCTGCCATCGGTGCGGACATGGCTGTCGGCGAGGGGCCAGAACGAGCCGGCGGCGGAAGCGCCGCCACGCCGGCTGGCCGACATCGCGCGACGCGGCGACGTGTTGGCGGTGCTGGGCTCGCCCTGGTTCGAGCTCGATTACGCCGAGCTTGCGGCGCATGCGCGCGGCCGGCTCGGCCTGCGCCTGGCGGTGCTGCTGCACGACGTGATCCCGGTGCGCAGGCCGGAATGGGTCGATCGCGGCACGGCACGGGTATATCGTGACTGGTATACCGCGGTGCTGCCCCTGGCGGATGTGGTGTTCGCGAACTCGCAGGCGACCGCGGACGATCTGTCGTCGTGGTGCGCGCGCGACAACGTGTTTCTTCGCCGGCCGGTGCGGCCGGTGCCGATCGGCACCGGCTTTGGCGCCGTGGCCGACCAGCTGGGCGACCAGGCCGGGCCCCTGCCGGCTGCGCTGGACGGGCGGCTCGACGGGCGGCCCTACGTGCTGTTCGTGTCCACGGTGGAAGCGCGCAAGAACCACCTGCTGCTGTTCCGGGTGTGGCGCCGGCTGCTGGAGGAGATGGGACCGGAGCGGGTGCCGGACCTGGTGTTCGCCGGCAAGGTCGGCTGGATGGTCAGCGACCTGATGGGCCAGATCGAGAACAGCCGCAACCTGGGCGGGCGGCTGCACGTGGTGGAAGGGCTGGACGACCGCGAGCTGCGCGCGGTGTATGCCGGCTGCCTGTTTACCGTGTTCCCGTCCTTCTACGAGGGCTGGGGGCTGCCGGTGAGCGAAAGCCTGGCGATGGGCAAGCCCTGCGTGGCTTCCAATGCCACCGCGCTGCCGGAAGCGGGCGGGCGGCTCGCGCGCTACTTCGACCCGTTCGACGTGAACGACGCAGCACGGGTGATCCGCCAAACCCTGGAGGACCGGCCGGGGCTCGCCGCATGGCAGGACGAGGTGCGGCGCAGCTTCCGGCCGATCACCTGGCACCAGACGGCCTGCGCGATCCTGGACACGCTCGACCGGACACGCTGAGCGGGGCCGGTCGCCCGGCCTCCTCAGGCCGTGCCGAGGCGGCCGGAAAGGTCCTCGACGAACTGCCAGGCGACCCGGCCCGAGCGCGCGCCGCGGCCGACCGACCAGGCGATCGCTTCCGCGCGTAGCCGCTCCGCAGGCACGCCGAGGGAGCGGTCGGCGGCGTAGCCCTCGACCATGGCGAGAAAGGTCGCCCGATCGATGCCGTGGAAGCCGATCCACAGGCCGAAGCGGTCCGACAGCGAGATCTTCTCCTCGATCGCTTCCGCCGGGCTGATGGCGGTGGACTGCTCGTTCTCGATCATGTCGCGCGGCATCAGGTGGCGCCGGTTGCTGGTGGCATAGAACAGCACGTTCGACGGGCGCCCGCGTATGCCGCCATCGAGCACGGATTTCAGCGCCTTGTAGTCGGCGTCCTCGCGCTCGAACGACAGGTCGTCGCAGAACAGCAGGAACCGGCGCGGCGCGTGCCGCAGCAGGTCCAGCAGCACCGGCAGCGAGGACAGGTCGTCGCGGTTGATCTCCACCAAGGCGAGCCGGCGGGGTGGCGGGGCATCGGCCGGCGATGCAGCGAGCAGTGCCGCGTGCACCGCCTTGACCAGCGACGATTTGCCGGTGCCGCGCGCCCCCCAGAGCATGGCGTTGTTGGCCGGCAGGCCGGCAGCAAAGCGCGCGGTGTTCCCCAGCAGCAGGTCGCGCTGCCGGTCGATGCCGGCGAGCAGGCGCAGCGGCACCGCCGACACCTCGCGCACCGGGTCGAGCCGGCCGGTGCGCGGCGCCCACACGAAGGCGTCCGCGGCTCCGGTATCGGGCGGCGACGGCTCCGGCGGCGACAGGCGCTCCAGCGCGGCGGCGATGCGGTCGAGCAGGGGCACGAGGGCCGGGTCCATGGGCAGCGGAGGTTTCCTTGTGCGAACGGGCGGCGAAACCTATGGTCCGCGGCACCGGGCGGCAAGCGGCGCGCCCGCTTCGGATAGCAAGCACCATGAACGTCCTGATCCCCTCCGCCTATGCCCAGGATGCTGCCGCGCAGACCGCCGGCCCGCTCGGGGGGCTCGGGCAGTTCGCCAGCATCCTGCCGATCGTGCTGGTGTTCGGGGTGTTCTACTTCCTGCTGATGCGGCCGCAGCAGCAACGCCAGAAGCAGCTCAAGGCCACCCTGGCGGCACTGCGTCGCGGCGACCGGGTGGTGACCGCGGGCGGGATCATCGGCGTGGTGCAGAAGGTCAAGGAGGGCGCCTCGGAGATCGAGGTCGAGATCGCCACCGGCGTGCGGGTGATGGTGCTGCGCGACACCATCAGCTCGGTGGTGAACGACGTGCCGGCGGCGGCGAACGATTCCGTGCCGGAGAAGCGCGCCGCCAAGCCTTGACGCCGCCGGCCCGGCGACGAGTGGGTTTCAAGCGGCCGACGTGGTCGCGGGCGTGGCGCGATTGCTGTCGTTGCGCCGGTGATGGTATCCTGACCCATGGTTGCAGCGCGTGCCGGTAAGGCCAGAAGGATGAACAGAACCCGTGAAACGTTTGGTGGTCGACCTCGACGACACGCTGACCGTGTCGGACGCATCCCGGTCCTATCCCGACAAGGAGCCGAACCTGCCCCTGGTGGCCCGGCTGCGCGAGTACAAGGCGGACGGGTACGAGATCATCATCCAGACCGCTCGCAACATGCGGACCTACGAGGGTTCGGTCGGCAAGATCAACGCCAACACCCTGCCGGTGATCATCGCCTGGCTGCAGCGTCACGAGGTCCCGTACGACGAGATCTATGTCGGCAAGCCGTGGTGCGGTTTCGAAGGCTTCTATGTCGACGACCGCGCGGTGCGTCCATCTGAGTTCGTGTCGATGTCGCGCGAGCAGATCGAGACCCTGATCCGGCCGGAAGGCTGAGCCAGTGGCAGGATACCGCCTGATCACCTCCGCCGCCTATCCCGGCCAGGAGCTGTCGGTCGAGTTCGGCGAGGTGCCGCCGGCGTTCCTGCCGGTGGGCGTGGCGCGGTTGTACGAGGCGCAGGTCGCGCGCCTCGGTACCGATCTGCCGATCTACCTGACCATCCCCGAGCGCTTCATGCCGCAGGCCTACGACCTGCGCCGGCTGGAGGAGCTCAACGTTTCCCTGCTGCGGGTGCCGGAAGGGCTGCGGCTGGGCGAGTCTGTGGTGTACGCCATCAACTTCATCGACCTGCCGGCGGGCCCGGTGCAGGTGCTGCATGGCGACACCCTGATCGAGGACCTGCCGACCGAGGGTGGCGACCTCATCGCCGTGCATGCGGAAGGCGACGACTATTCCTGGGCCGCGGTCACTGTCGAGGGCGACCGCGTCACCCGGCTCGACAACATCGGCGCCGGCAGCAGCCAGGATCGCGGCGGTCCGGTAGCGTGCGGCTTCTTCTCGTTCAGCAGCAGCCGCGCCCTGGTACGTGCCATCACCCGCGCGCGCGGCGACTTCGTGGACGGGCTCAACCTGTACACGCGCGAGCTGCCGCTTCGCGCCGTGCCGGTCGAGACCTGGTATGATTTCGGCCACATCCAGACCTATTTCCGCTCGCGCCGCTCCATCACCACCGCGCGCTCGTTCAACACGCTGCACATCGATGCCTTCACCGTGCGCAAGTCGAGCGCGGACACGGCCAAGATGCAGGCAGAAGCGAACTGGTTCGGCTCCATCCCGGCGCCGGTACGGCCGTTCAGCGCGCGGCTGCTGGAATCCGGCGAGACCGACGGCACAGCGTTCTACAGCACCGAGTACCAGTACGCACCGACGCTGTCGGAGTTGTTCGTGTTCTCCTCGGTCGGACGCGCCAGCTGGACCAACATCCTGCGCTCCTGCCACGACTTCCTGCAGGCCTGCACCGCGTGCAAGGGCCAGGGCTCTGGCGACGCGATCCTGACCGAGCTTGCGGTGGCCAAGACCGGCAGCAGGCTGGACCGCTATGCCGCCGAAACCGGGTTCGATATCGACCGCGAAACGCGGCTGGATGGGCGGGCGCTGCCGTCGCTGCGCCGCATCGCGGACGAGGTGGTGCAGCTGATCGACCTGCGCTCCGGACGCCCGGACAACGTGATGCACGGCGACTTCTGCTTCAGCAACATCCTGTACAACTCGCGTGCGGCGCGCATCAGCGTGATCGATCCGCGCGGCTACACCGAGGCCGGACAGCGCTCCACCCTGGGCGACACCCGCTACGACCTGGCCAAGCTGTCGCACTCGATCCATGGGCATTACGACCACATCGTCGCCGGGCGCTACGCCCTGGAGCGACCCGATCCCTATTCGTTCTCGATCCGCTTCGAGTCCAGCGCGCACCACGGTTGGCTGCAGGACGCGCTGTCGGAGTTCGAGGTGGACGGGCTGCAGGCGGGCGGCCGCGACGTGCGGGCGATCACGGTGGGGCTGTTCCTGTCCATGCTGCCGCTGCACGCCGACCGGCCCGACCGTCAGGCGGCGTTCATCGCCAACGCGCTGCGGCTGTATTCCAGGCTCTGAGGTTCCCGATGATCGTGATTCCGATGGCGGGCCTGTCGCGCCGCTTCACCCTGGCCGGCTACGCCCTGCCGAAATACATGCTGCCGGTGGGGGACACCACGGTGTTCGCGCATGCGGTGGGCAGCTTCTCCGGCCTGTTCCCCAACACGCCGTTCCTGTTCATCGCGCGCCATGTTGCTGGCACGGAGGAGTTCCTGCGGCGCGAATGCGCGCGGCTCGGCATCAGCGATGCCCGGATCGCCATGCTGGAACAGGAAACCGCTGGACAGGCGGAAACCGTCGAGCTCGGCCTGCGCGAGGCGGGGGTCGGCGACGACGAGCCGGTGACGATCTTCAACATCGACACGTTCCGGGACCGCTACGCCTTCCCGAAGGCACCCTGGTTCGCCAGCTCGGACGGCTACCTGGAGGTGTTCCGCGGGGCCGGGGCGAACTGGTCCTATGTCGGGCCGGCGGATGACGGAGACGGCGAGCCCCTGGTGGCGCGCACCACGGAAAAGCAGCCGATCTCTGACCTGTGCTGCGACGGGTTGTACCACTTCGCGCGTGCCGGCGACTTCCGTTCGGCTTTGGCGCAGGAGCGCGGAAGCCCAACGCTGCCGGAGCTATACGTGGCGCCGCTCTACAACCACCTGATCCATGCCGGGCGGCGCATCCACTACGACGTGGTGCCGGAGCAGGTGATCACCTTCTGCGGTGTGCCGGCGGAATATGAGGCGGTGCTGCAGTCGCTCTAGCCCGCCGATCCGGCGCACGCCAGATCAGGGTGCCGGATCGTCCTCGTCGAACGCGTTCGCCGGACGCGGCACACGCGTCGCCGACAACAGCTTGAAGCCGGCCACCACCATCAGCACGCCGATCAGGATCGGCAGCCGTTCCGCCAGCCAGCGTCCGGTCCAGGCAGAAACGTTGCTGGAGTTGAAGTCGAACGCCAATGTCCAGACGCTGATCGAGGCGATGACGAAGCCCACGATCATCAGGCCGACGATCAGCATGATACGCTTGTTCAGCATGCGGGCGGTTCCAGGAAGCGTGTGGCGGCGGTGTCTGCCGCGAGTCGCGAATGACGGTAGCCGTAGACCAGATAGCACAGCGCGCCGATCACCACGTAGCCAAGCAGCAGCATGGCCGGGATCGGGTCGTGGTTCAGCAGCGCTCGCACGATGTCGATCAGCAGCGGCACCGCCATCACCAGCGCGAACAAGATCCCCAGCATCGGCACGATGCCGAGCCACACCCCGCGTATGCGCAATGCCCCGAGCGGCACCGGAAACGGCGGCTTCAAACCGGGAAGGGTGTTGCGCTGCCAGATCACGGTGAAGCAGACGATGCCGAAGGCGGTGGTGGTGCCAAGGCTGACCAGGTCGCTGATGATGTCGATCGGCAGCAGGGCGGTGGCGGTGGCGACGCCGAAGCCCAGCAGGATGGTGCCGAGCCAGGGGGTGCGGAAGCGGGGATGCAGCACGCAGAACACGCGCGGCAGCAGCCCGTCGCGGGCGATGGTGAAGAAGATGCGGCT
>CAXTCK010000112.1:0-11171 GCA_964242425.1 uncultured Acetobacteraceae bacterium
GCCAACGTGCTGGACCGGCAGTTCGTGGCGACGGCGCCGAACCAGAAGTGGATCGCCGACTTCACCTACCTCTGGACGGCCGAGGACTGGCTCCCTGTGGCGGCCATCATCGACCTGTTCTCGCGTCGCGTGGTCGGCTGGTCGATGAGCGCCACGATGACGGCGCAGCTGGTCGCCGATGCGCTAATGATGGCGATCTGGCGTCGCGGCAAGCCGGACGCGCTGATGCATCACTCGGATCAGGACAGCCAACACACCAGCGAGCAGTTTCGGAAGCTGCTGGCTGACCACGGCGTGACCTGCAGCATGAGCCGGTCCGGCAACGTGTGGGACAACGCGGCGATGGAGAGCTGCTTCTTGTCGCTGAAGACCGAACGCGCGGCTCGCAAGGTCCATCGGACGAGGGACCAGGCTTGAGCCGACGTGTTCGACTACATCGAGCGGTTCTACAACCCGCGGCGGCGCCACTCGACCATCGGCCATCTCAGCCCTATGGAGTTTGAGAGGAAAGCAGCAGGATGAGGTGGAGCGGATCAGGTTATGAGTCAGGATGGTTGGGGTCAGATTCACAGCCGTGCAGTTATCCAAGTAAACTCAAGCCTAGTCTGTGCTGCTGAACCGATACTTTCTTCGCCGGCGTTACCTGATGGTCGGCATTAGGAGTGCCATCGCATGACGAGAGAAGGAGACACGGGCTGCTGGACTCCGAACCTCAACGGCCGCAATGGGCCGCTTTATCGCGAACTAGCTGAGGCGGTCATTTCGGCGGTTCGCGCTGGTGTGTTGCGTGCTGGGGACAAACTGCCGCCGCACCGGGTGATGGCCGCACGTCTTGGGGTCGATCTGACCACCGTTACCAGAGGCTACCGGGAAGCGCAGCGCCTTGGCCTGCTGCAAGCAACGGTGGGACGCGGAACGTTCGTCCGAGCTGAAGCGCCGCTTGTGAGGCAGCGCAGTCGGACCCACGCCTTGATCGACATGTCGATGAACCTGCCACCCTTGCCGGCTCATCCGTCCTTGAACAGCATGATCCAGCAAGGGCTTGTGCGACTGCTGCGTGATCAGGACCTGTCGACCCTGATGACCTATCATTGGGATGCGGGCAGCTCGCAGGAGCGCCGTGCAGGCGTGGCGTGGCTGGAGCCAGTCCTGGGGAGAGTTGAGGAGCCGCGGGTGCTTGTGGCACCCGGTGCTCAGAGTGCGATGCTGGCCGTGGTGACCAGCCTCGCCCGGCCGGGCGAGCTGATCTTGACTGAACAGCTGACCTATCCCGGTATCAGGGCAATGGCGGCCCAGCTTGGCATCACCTTGGCCGGCGTCCCCACGGACAATGAGGGCTTCCTTCCAGAAGAATTGGATCGGGCCTGCCATGATCTGAAGCCACGCTTGATCTACTGCACGCCAACTATCCAAAACCCGACCACCGCAACCATGTCGATCGCGAGACGCCATGCGGTGGTGGAGGTTGCGCGCGCGCATGGCGTGCCGATCCTGGAGGACGATGCCTACGGGCTGTTCCCGGAACAGAAGCTGCCCGCACTCGCCAGCTTTGCGCCCGAGCTGGTGTTCTACGTGGCGACCACGGCAAAAACGCTCGCGCCCGGATTGCGCATTGCCTACCTCATCGCCCCTAGTTCGGCCCAAGCTGATCGTTTGACCGCGGCGCTTCGCGGCACGGCGCAGATGGGATCCGGGCTGCTGACCGGGCTTGTTACGTCCTGGATCCACGGTGGCGAGGCGCAGGCCATGCTCGACGCGATCCGCAGCGAGGCCCGTCTGCGACAAGGCTTGGCCGCTACGATCCTGAAGGGGAACCACGTTGCCACTCATCCGGAAGGGCTGCACATCTGGATGGGCATTCCGCCCGACTGGCAGCCGATCGAGTTCGTGGCCTATGCCCGCCGGCAGGGGCTGGCGCTGGTGACCGACGACGTGTTCAGGGTCGAAGGCAGCAGTCCGAATTCGGTCCGCATCGCCCTGGGCGCGGCGCCGACACACGCCGACCTCCGGCACAGCCTGGAAGGACTGCAGGCGCTTTATGGCCGTCCGGTCCCGGATGCCTACGCTGAGGTCGTATAATCACGGGTTCGTGATTGAAATGGGCATCCTTGTGACAGACGGCGAATGCCCTGGGCGAGGGCACTCGCTTTCCAGTCGTTCCATGGTTGCCGTGGCAGGAGGCAACCCTGTCTGGAAACCCGAAAGGCCAGTCAGATTGTATGGTTGTAGGATAGCATTGTATGGAATTGTCGGGGGATCAGAGCGGCGCAGGTGGCCAAATTGTCCGCATTGTGAACCACCACCAAAATCAGTTTTCTGGACTGGTCGCAACACCGCCCATGCCCGTCGGCACCTTTGCGGACCGCATCGGCCGGACCAGGGATCCCGCACATGCCGGCTGTGGACAGACCAAAGCATCAGGTCGGAGACTACCTCGTCGACTACGAGGAGAAGGTCTTCGAGGACGTCAAGGCGGAAGCCGGGCAGAAGGCGCTCGTCAGCTTCCACACGGTGGCGTTCGAGGGCTCGATCGGCCTCGTCAACCTCCTGCAGGCCACCCGGCTGCAGCGCAAGGGCTTCGAGACCACCGTTCTGCTGTATGGCCCGGGCGTCACGCTCGGCGTCATGCGCGGCTTTCCGCGCCTGGGTGACGACGCGTTTCCCGGACACCAGAACTTCAACAACCAGCTCAAGAAGTTCATGGAGGAAGGCGGCAAGGTTTATGCGTGCCGGTTCTCGCTGCAGGCGCTGTATGGCCATGGCGAGTCGTCGCTGATGGAAGGCATCCGTCCGATCAGCCCGCTCGACGTGCTCGACTGCATGCTGCTTCACAAGCGCGATAACGCCTTCGTCATCGACAGCTGGACCGTCTGACGGCGTGGCGGTCGTCGGGCCGAGGATCGTCCGGGCCGCCGCAGCACAGCTGTCCCCGGTGCTGGAGAACGCGGACGGCACCGTGGAAAAGGTCGCGGCCACCATCGACGCCGCCGCACGCGACGGCGTCCGCTTCCTGGTGTTTCCCGAAACCTTCGTGCCATATTACCCGTACTTCTCATTCGTGCAGCCGCCGGTGCTGATGGGCCGCGAGCACATGCGGCTCTACCAGAACGCGCCCACGGTTCCCGGACCGGTCACCGAGCTGGTGGCGGAGGCGGCGCGGCGGCACGAGATGGTGGTCGTGCTGGGCGTCACCGAGCGCGACCATGGCTCGCTCTACAACACCCAGCTGGTGTTCGACGCCACCGGCGAGCTGCTGCTCCGCCGTCGCAAGATCACGCCCACCTTCCACGAGCGCATGATCTGGGGACAGGGCGACGGCGCCGGGCTCGCGGTGGTGGCGAGTGCGGTCGGGCGCATCGGGGCGCTCGCCTGCTGGGAGCACTACAACCCGCTCGCCCGCTATGCCCTGATGGCGCAGCACGAGGAGATCCACGCGAGCCAGTTCCCGGGCTCCCTGGTCGGCCCGATCTTCGCCGACCAGATCGAGGTCACGATCCGGCACCACGCCTTGGAAAGCGCCTGCTTCGTGGTCAACGCGACCGGCTGGCTCACCGACGCGCAGATTGCCTCGATCACACCCGAAGCCGCGCTGCAGCGAGCGATCCGCGGCGGATGCTGCACCGCCATCGTGTCGCCGGAAGGCGCGCATTTGGCGACACCGCTTCACGACGGCGAGGGCTTGGTAGTTGCCGATCTCGACATGGACCTGATCGTCAAGCGCAAGCGGATGATGGACTCCGTGGGCCACTACGCCCGGCCCGAGCTGCTGCACCTGGTGATGCGCGACGAGCCGGCGAGAACGCTGCGCCGTGATCCCAGGCCCGCGAGAAAGGATCCCGATGAACCAGACGCTGTTGATCCCCACGCCGTCCTCGCCTGAGCTCGTCCGTGGGCTGGTCACCGACCTGCAGTCGCTCGGCCTGCGCCTGGCCGACCCACAGGCAGGCGCCGCCGGGCGGCGCGGCGGCGCGGGTCCATCCGACCACAAGGCGGTTACGGTCGCCGGCCAGACCGTGATGGTGCCGATCTACACCGGCAGTGCGGCGCACTCGCCGTTCGAGGCCGGAATGCCGGACGCCGACGGCATCGCCAGCCTCAGCCGCGACGGCATCCCGGTCGGAAAGCTCAGCTTCCCGCGCCAGCCGCGGTTCTACGGCATGCAGACTCTGGACGGCGTGCCGTATTGGAAGATCGCCGTGCTGCACGGCGCCGACGTGCTGGCGACCACCGTGCTGCAGACCTGCATCCGCTATGCCGACCGGCGCACCTCGTGCCAGTTCTGCGCCATCGGCCAGTCGCTGCAGGCGGGGCGGACCATCGCGCACAAGACCCCGGCGCAGCTGGCCGAGGTGGCGCGGGCGGCGGTGCTGCTCGACGGCGTGCGCCACATGGTGATGACCACCGGCACGCCCAACCTCGACGACCGCGGCGCCGCGATCCTGTGCGACAGCGCGTTCGCGGTGCGCCAGGCGGTCGACCTGCCGATCCAGGGCCAGTGCGAGCCGCCGCGCGACCCGTCTTGGTTCGGGCGCATGAAGGAGGCCGGCATCGACAGCCTCGGCATGCACCTGGAAGCGGCGACGCAGGGCGTGCGCGCGCGGATCATGCCGGGCAAGGCGACGATCCCGGTGGAGCGCTACATGGACGCGTTCGCCCAGGCGGTGCCGGTGTTCGGCCGCGGCCAGGTCAGCACCTACATCCTGGCCGGGCTTGGCGACACCGCGGGCGAGATCCTCGGTCTCGCCGCGCGCCTGGTGGCGCTTGGCGTGTATCCGTTCGTGGTGCCGTTCGTGCCGATCGGCGGCACTCCGCTGGAGCATCATCCCGCACCCGACCCGGCCTTCATGCGCGCGGTGCTCGGGCCGCTCGGCCGCATGCTGGCGACCGCGAACCTGCGCGGGCGCGACATCAAGGCCGGATGCGGCCGGTGCGGCGCCTGCTCCTCGCTGTCGTCCTACGAGGCGGCGGCATGAACGCCTTATCCGATCTGCCGCTGCGTCCATTCCTGCCCGGCGAGTACCGGATCGCGCTGGCCCGCTCGGATTGGGAGCGGCGCGGCCACCACGCGCTGCGCCGGCGGGTGTTCTGCGACGAGCAGAACATCTTCGCCGGCGACGACCGCGACGAGATCGACCCGGTGGCGCAGCCGATCGTTGCCTCCACCTGCATGCTGGGCGCGCCGGACCAGGTCATCGGCGCGGTCCGGATCCACGAGGCCTCGTCCGGGCTGTGGTGGGGCTCGCGGCTGGCAGTACATCCCGATCATCGCTGCGTCGCCCGGATCGGGGCGGAGCTGATACGGCTGGCCGTGTCCACCGCCCATGCACGCGGCTGTCACACCTTTCTCGCCCACGTGCAGGCGCAGAACGCCCCGTTCTTCCGCCGCCTCCACTGGCAAACGGAGGAGATCGTGCCGCTGCACGGTCGGCCGCACCACCGCATGACCGCCTCCCTGCCGCATTACCCGCCGCACGGTCTGCCGGAAACCCGCTTCATCCGTCCGGTGCGGCTCCCGGCACGGCTGGACGTGGCGGCCTGACAGCCATGGACGGGCCGTACCTTCCGTCCCCGGCGGATGCAGCCTCGCCGCTGGCGGTACTTGCGGCAGCGCTGCGGCAGGCGGTCGGTCTCGCGCACAAGGCCGATCTTGCCCCGCTGCTGGAGCGCCTCGACTTGGCCGGGGGCCCGGTGCGGATCGGCGATGACTGCGCCGCGATCCCGGACCGCGAGGGCTGGCTCCTGTTCGCGATCGAGGGCTTCCTCGGCGGCTTCGTGCGGGCGCAGCCATGGTTCGCCGGCTGGTGCGGAGTCATGGTCAACGCCAGCGACATCGCCGCCATGGGCGGCCGTCCGGTCGCGGTGGTGGACGCGCTGTGGAGCCGCGACGGCGACCACGCCGGCCCCATGCTCGACGGGATGCGGGCGGCCTGCGCCGCCTATGGCATCCCGCTGGTCGGCGGCCACGGCAACACGCGGCACGACAGCGAGCAACTCGCTGTCGCCATCCTGGGCCGCGCGCAGGCGCTGCTTTCCAGCTTCGATGCCGTGCCCGGCGAACTGCTGCTGGCCGCGATCGATCTGCGCGGGGCTTACCACGAGCCGCACCCGTATTGGGACGCCGCCACGCGAGGCGCCGACGGCGAGCGGCTGCGCGGCGACCTGGCACTGCTGCCGCACCTCGCCGAGGCCGGCCTTTGCCGTGCCGCGAAGGACATCAGCATGGCAGGCCTGATCGGCACCGCCCTGATGCTGGCCGAATGCTCTGGCATCGGCCTGGAGATCGCGCCGCACCGCGTGCCCAGGCCGGACGGCGTCGACCTGACGCGCTGGCTCACCAGCTTCCCGAGCTTCGGCTTCCTGCTGACTGCGCGCGCGGACGACGTGCCGGCGATCGAGGCGCTATTTGCCGCACGGGAAATTGGCTGTGCGGTCATCGGCCACTGCGTGCCCGGCAGCGCCGTGGTGCTGTTCGAGGACGACAAGCGGGTGCTGTTCCAGGACCATGCCGCGCACCGCTTGATGGGATGCGGCCCGGCGGTGGGCAGCGCATGAGCCCGACGGCGGACCGCATCGCCGTGCTGACCCATTCCACCAACCCGCGCGGCGGCGTGGTGCATGCGATCGAGCTGGCAGAGGCGCTCTACGCGCTCGGCCGCGACGTCACGCTGATCGCGCCCGCCCTGCCGGGCCGCGATTTCCCACGGCCGCTGCGCTGCCCGACCTGCCTGGTGCAGGCACGGCCGGTGGAGGGTGTCGCCGCGATGGTGCGTGCCCGGATCGACGAGATCGCCGCTTTTCTCCGTGTTGCGCGCTTCGACCTGTTCCATGCCCAAGATTCGATCAGTGCCAACGCGCTAGCCGACCTCGCGGAGGCCGGACGGATCGGCGGCTTCGTGCGGACGGTGCACCACCTCGACCGCTTCGACGATCCGCAGCTCGACGGGTGGCAGGATCGTGGCGTGCGCGCCGCTGCCGCCCTGTGCTGCGTCAGCCTGCACTGGCAGGACCTTCTTCATGCCCGGTTCGGACGCCGAGCGGTCCTGGTCAGCAACGGCGTCGACAACCGCCGCTTCTCGCCCGGACCCGCCTGCGCGGACGACCGGCTGCGCGGGCGGCTCGAGCTCCATCCCGGCGGCGGGGCGGTGTTCCTGGCGCTTGGAGGGGTCGAGGCGCGCAAGAACACGCTGTCGCTGCTGCAAGCCTTCCTCCGCCTGCGCGCCACCGGCGCCGTCGGTCCCGACGCCCGGCTGGTCGTCGCCGGCGGGGCAACCCTGCTCGACCACCGCGAGTACCGCGCCGCCTTCGACTTGGTCCTCGCCGGATCCGGGGCCGGCGACGCGGTGCGCCTGCCCGGCGTGATCGCCGACGGGGACATGCCGTCGTTGTATCGCCTGGCGGATGCGGTCGTGTGCGTGTCGCAGGCGGAAGGCTTCGGCCTGTGCGCGTTGGAGGCGATGGCCAGCGGCCGCCCGGTCGTGCTGTCTGACATCGCGCCGTTCAACCAGCACTTCGCGTCCGAGGAAGCGCTCTGGGCCGATCCCGACGATCCCGTCAGCATCGCCGATGCGATGCGCGCCGCGTTGGACCTGCGGCATCAGGAGCGCCTGCGCAGCTCCGGACCGGCGGTCGCGCGGCGTTTTGGCTGGGATGCAGTCGCGCGTAATCACCTGCCGGTCTACGCCTCCATGCAGGGCGGTCCGGTTGATTGGGAGGCAGCCTGCGATGCCTGAGATGCGGTTCGACATCGTGTGGCCTGACGGGACCGCGGCGCGATGCTATTCGCCTTCCCTGGTGGTCAAGGAGCACCTGGCGCCGGGCGCCAGCTATCCCATGCACGAGTTCGTGGCACGCGCCGCGGCGGCGCTCGACATCGGCAGCGAACGGGTGCGCGCCCGGTTCGGCATGCCATGCTCCCGCGCCATCGCCCAGAAGGCGGCGATCGAGCGCCAGGCCGCCGCTTTCGCGCCCGACAGCACGGTGCTGGTGCGCAGCTTCGACGAGACCTCGTCGTGACCGCGCAGCACCTGCCGGTCGTGATCGTCGGGGGCGGCCAGGCCGGCCTGTCGATAAGCCAGATCCTGACGGAGCGCGGCATCCGACATTTGGTGCTGGAAGCGCACCAGCCCGGCCACGTGTGGAGCACGGAGCGCTGGGACACGTTTTGCCTAGTGACGCCGAACTGGCAGTGTCGGCTGCCCGGCTTCCCCTATGACGGCGACGATCCGGACGGCTTCATGGGGCGCGACGAGATCGTCGCTTATCTCGGTCGCTATGTCCGGAGCTTTGATCCGCCGCTGCGCTGCGGCGTGACGGTCCGCCAGCTCGCGCGCCTGCCGAATGGCGGCTTCCGGCTCGACACCACCGACGGCGTGATAACCGCCGATCAGGTCGTCATCGCCACAGGCGGCTACCACGACCCGATCGTGCCGCGCTGGGCGGACGGCCTCGATCCCGGCGTGCTGCAGCTTCATTCTTCGCAATACCGCACGCCGGCGGACCTGCCAGACGGCGCGGTGCTGGTGGTGGGCTCCGGACAGTCCGGGGCGCAGATCGCCGAGGATCTGCATCTGGCCGGTCGCCAGGTGCATTTGTGCCTCGGCGACGCGCCGCGCGTGGCGCGCCGCTACCGCGGCCGCGACGTAGTGGCCTGGCTCGACCTGATGGGTTTCTATGACCTGCCGGTTGAACGTCATCCACTGCGGGAGCGGGTGCGCGACAACACCAACCACTACGTCACTGGTCGGGACGGCGGTCGCGACATCGACCTGCGCCTGCGGGCGGCGCAAGGCATGAGGCTATACGGCCGCTTCGAGCACGGCGCCGGCACGCGGTTCCACTTCGGCGGCGGCGTGCGCGAGAAGCTCGATGCCGCCGACAAGGTGTCGGAGGACATCAAGCGCAGCATCGATCGCTACATCGCCGAGCACCACGTCGCCGCGCCGGAGGAGGCGCCTTATCGCCCGGTCTGGGTCCCCGGCCCCGACACCCCCTCGCTCGACGCGGCCGACGCGGGGATCGTCGCGGTGGTGTGGTGCATCGGCTTCACGATGAATTTCCGCTGGATCGGCCCCGACGTGCTGGACGAGCGCGGCGCACCGATCCACCGGCGCGGCGTTACAGCTCAGCCCGGGCTCTACATGCTGGGTCTGCCCTGGCTGCACAGCTGGGGCTCGGGTCGGTTCTCTGGAGTAGCGCGGGACGCCGCCTTTCTGGCCGATAGGATCGCGGCATACGACGCTGCGGAGCCGGTCGGTGCCGTTTGAGGCGGACGCATCCGGCTGGCTCGAGGCCGCTGCGGCGATTGCCTGGGATCGCGCACCGAGGCAGGCGTTCCAGCTACGCGCCGACGGGTTGGCGGACTGGTTTCCCGACGGCTGCTTGAACGTATGCGCCAACGCGCTCGACCGCCACGTTGAGGCGGGCTGCGGCGACCGCATCGCTTTGGTCTGGGACAGTCCAGTCACCGGAACCGTCGTCCGCCTGTCCTTCGCCACACTGCAGGACCGCACCGCTCGTCTAGCAGGCGGGCTCAGGGCGCTGGGCGTCGGCCGCGGCGACCGTGTGCTGATCAGCATGCCGCCGGTGCCGGAAGCGGTGATCGCCATGCTGGCCTGCGCCCGTCTCGGTGCGGTGCATGTGGTGGTGTTCACCGGCTTCAGCCCTGGCGAACTCGCCGCTCGGATCGACGACACCACGCCGGTCGCAGTCATGTCTGCCAGCTGCTTCCATGTTGGGTCCCACCCGCTTGACCACGTGCAGGTCATGCAGGACGCGCTGGCCACTGCCGCCCATCGCCCGTCTGCCTGGGTGCTACTCGACCGCACGCCCAATGGTGACCGACTTCCGCCTTGGTCACCGGAGGTGCCAGTGACGGACTACAGCATCGCAGAAGCGGCGGAACCGGTCGATCCGGTGGCCCTGCCGGCGACGGCGCCGCTCTACATCCTGCACAGCTCCGGCACTACCGGACATCCCAAGGGCATCGTGCGTGATTGCGGCGGCTACGCGGTCGCGATGCAGCGGTCCATGCGGCTGGTGTACGGGCTACCCGAGGGTGGCGTGTTCTGCACCACAGCCGATCTGGGTTGGGTGGTCGGTCATTCCTATGGCGTCTACGGACCGCTGATCGCCGGTTGTACCACCGTGCTCTACGAGGGCGGCATGACCGGGACGCCGGATGCCGCCGCGTTGTGGCGGCTGTGCGCTGCGCATCGGGTCGACGTGCTGTTCACCAGCCCGAGCGCGCTGCGCGCGATCCGTGCCGTCGATCCGGGTGCGGCCGGAGCGGCAGCGCACGACCTGCGGGCCCTGCGGGCGGTGTTCCTCGCCGGCGAACGCGTCGATCCCGCGCTGCTCGACTGGGCAAGGACGGCGACGGGCGTGCCAGTGCACGACCACTGGTGGCAGACCGAGACCGGCTGGTGCGTGGCCGGGCCGCGTGTGCCGGACCAGCCGACGATGACCGCTATGCCCGGCTTCGCGCTGCGCTGCCTCGACCCGACCGGGCGGGAGCAGAAGCCCGGCGCAAGCGGCGAGCTGGTGCTCCGCCTGCCCCTGCCGCCGGGCTGTCTCGCTGGGCTGTGGCGGGACCCCGAACGGATGGACGCGCTATACCTCCGCGGCCGTCCGGGCTACTTCCGGACCTTCGACTACGGCAGGATCGACGCGGAGGGTGGCGTCGCGGTGCTGTCGCGCGTCGACGACGTCATTAAGGTGGCCGGCCGACTGATCGCCACCGGCCCGATCGAGGACGTGCTGATGGCGCATCCCGATGTTACCGACTGCGCGGTGACCGGATGCGATGATGAGCTTCGCGGGCAGCGCCCTATCGCGTATGTTGTTGCGAGATCCAGCCTGGATGCGGCATGGCAGAAACAGATGCAGTACGACCTGATTGCATCGGTGCGCAGTGCAATCGGCGGGTTCTCGGGCCTACGACGCATCATCCTATGTGAGACACTGCCGCGAACCCGCTCCGGAAAGATCCTGCGGCGTCGGCTTGCACACGATGTGGCGCCGATCTGCGATAATGCGGTCGCGCGACAAGAGGCTACCCTGAACGATGCTTCCTCGGATAGATTTGGATCATGATAGCGTGGAAAAAATAAGGAAAGCAGCGACAAGGCCAAGCACAGCATTGGCAACTGCGTTACAGCCTGGATACCCAGCAG
>CAXTCK010000113.1:0-11035 GCA_964242425.1 uncultured Acetobacteraceae bacterium
CACCGGCCCGTCGCCCTTGGCCTGCAGGCTGAACGAGCCGCGGAACTTCAGCGCGGAAGCGAGGCCCGCCACCAGTGCCAGCGCTTCGCCGGCCAGGCGGGTGACCGGGGCGGGGTTGTCGTGCCGGCTCAGCAGCGCGTCGGCGAGCGGGCCCAGGCGCACCAGCCGTCCGCGCACCGGGCGGCCTGGCAGGAAGAACGGGGTGACGCCGCGCGGCACCACGATGTCGGGAACGTCCGGGCGGCTGGTGTCGAGAAAGGCGGGGGTGTGGACCATGCGGCCAAAATAGTGCGGCCCGACCCCGGCTGCCAGCGTCCTGCCGGGCCACGGATCAGGTGCGGCTGGTGATCTCCGCCTCCATCGCCTCCAGCGCCAGCTCGATCTGTTGCAGCAGCCGTGCCGGCACGCGCTGCCGGTCGCGCAGGGCGTCGAGGAGGCGGCCCCGGCACCGGTCATGCGCCGCGTCCACGTCGCCGGGGCCGCGGGCGCCGGCCAGGCAGTCGAGGTACGCGTTGCGCAGGCCCGCGAGCGCCGGCTCGGCCGGCAGCACGGCGAGGATCTCCTCCACGCTGCCCTCGACCCATCCCGGCGTGGCCGGCACGTCCTCGGTGGTGGAGGGGATCTCGGGATCGGTGCCGATTGCAGCCATGCCGGTCGTCTCCCGTCAGCCGAGGCTGCCGGGTGCTGCGGTGGAAGCCCGCACCCAGCCCGCGCCGCCCAGCGCCCAGGCCAGCAGCGCCTTCTGCGCGTGCAGCCGGTTCTCGGCCTCGTCGAACACCACCGACCAGCGCCCCTCGATCACCTCGTCCGTGACCTCCTCGCCGCGATGGGCGGGCAGGCAGTGCATGAACAAGGCGTCCGGCACCGCTTCGGCCATCAGCGCCGCGTCCACCCGGAAGGCTTCCAGCCGGGCGTGCCGGCTGCTGGCGGGATCGTCCGACATGCTGGTCCAGGTGTCGGTGACGACGCAGGCGGCACCACGCACTGCCGCCCGTGGATCGTCCAGCAGCTCGATCCGGCCGGCGCCACCCTGCCGCGACGCCCAGTCCAGCACCTCCGGCTGCGGCCGGAGGTCGGGCGGGGTGGCGAGGCGCAGGGTGAAGCCGAAGCGCATGGCCGCCTCGATCCAGCTGGTGGCCACGTTGTTGCCGGCACCGCACCAGGCGATCGTGCGCCCGGCGACCGGGCCGCGATGCTCCTCGAAGGTCAGGATGTCGGCCAGCAGCTGCACCGGATGCGAGCCGCCGGTGAGCCCGTTGATCACCGGGATGGTGGCATGGGCCGCCAGCTCGCGCAGCTTGGCCGGGCTGTCGGTACGCAGCACCATGGCATCCAGGAAGCGCGACAGCACCCGGCCGGTGTCGGGAATGCTTTCGCCGCGGCCGAGCTGCATGTCGCGCGGGCTCAGCACCACCACGTCGCCGCCGAGCTGGCGCATCGCCACCTCGAACGACACCCGGGTGCGCGTGGACGGCTTTTCCAGCATCAGGCCCAGCGTCTGCCCGGACAAGGGGCGCGGCCCTTCGGCCGGCGGCCGGCTGCGCCGCTCCTCCTTCATCACCCGTGCCGTGTCGACGATGCGTCGCAGGGTCGCCGGAGGCAGGTCGCGCAGGTCGAGGAAGTGGCGCGGGGGCGCCGCCTCCCCGGCTGCCTCCCGGGCCGGCTCGCGCTGCGGAACGCTCACGATGCGGCCATCGCCGGCATCCGGTCCGCGGTTGCGCGCGGACGCACCCGCTCCGCCGCCCGGGACAGGCGCTCGACCGCGTCCAGGCACTCGGCGTCCGTCACCACCAGCGGCGGGACCAGCCGCAGCACGTCGTCGCCGGCGCCCACCGTCAGCATCTGCTCCGACAAGGCCGCCGCCTGCATCTCGGCCACCGGCACGCGGCACTTCAGCCCGAGCATCAGCCCGGAAGCGGTGTCGTGCCCGCGCACGCCCTCGAACACGTCGGGGCGCGACGCGACCAGCCGGTCCAGTGCTGCCGACAGGGTGCGGCCGCGCGCCTGCACGCCGTCCAGGAAGCCCGGCGACAGGAGGACGTCCAGCACCGCGTTGCCGGCGGCGCAGGCCAGCGGGTTGCCGCCAAAGGTGGTGCCGTGCGAGCCGGGCGTCAGGTGGCGCGCCACCGCCTCGGTGGCCAGGATGGCGCCGAGCGGGAAGCCGCCGCCGATGCCCTTGGCGGTGGACGCCACGTCCGGGCGTATCTCCGCCCATTCGTGCGCGAACAGCCGTCCGGTGCGGCCCATGCCGCATTGCACCTCGTCCAGGCCGAGCAGCAGCCCGAACTCGTCGCAGGCGGCGCGCAGCTCGCGCAGGAAGCGCACGGTGGCGGCGTTCACCCCGCTTTCGCCCTGGATCGGCTCGATCATGATCCCGGCGGTTTTGGGCCCGATCATGTCGCGAACCGCGTTCATGTTGTTCAGCGGGACGTGGTCGAAGCCGGGTGCCGGCTCGCCGAAGCCGGACAGGTACTTGGCGTTGCCGGTGGCCGACAGCATCGCCAGGGTGCGGCCGTGGAAGGCGCCGTCGAAGCAGATGATGCGCGTCCGCTCCCCGTGCCCGGTGGCGGCCTGGGCGCGGCGCATCATCTTGACCATGCCCTCGTTGGCTTCGGCGCCCGAGTTGCAGAAGAACACGCTGTCGGCGAACGACGCCTCCACCAGGCGCTCGGCCAGGCGCTCGGCCTGCGGCACCCGGTACAGGTTGGACACGTGCATCACCCGGGCGGCCTGCTCCGTGATCGCCGCCACCAGGTGCGGATGGCCGTGGCCCAGCGAGGAGGTGGCGATGCCGGCGCCGAAGTCGAGGAATCGTCGCCCGTCCGACGCGACCAGCCAGGCGCCCTCGCCACGGTCGAAGGCGAGGTCGGCACGGTTGTACGTCGGCATCAGCGAAGAAATCATCGTCGGGGTTTCTCCAGGCCACGCTGCCAAGCCACGCTGAAGGTCCGGGCGTCCGGACCGGGAACCGGCTGGACCGGAGACAATGCGGTGTCGCACAAGATCAAGTCAAACGGCAGCGCTGCGGCACTGGCAGGTTCCACCTGGCCCCCCGCAAGCGCATATTGGACGCGATGCAGGACGCCCGGAAATCCGCTGCTCATAAATCCGCCGCACCCCCAGCCGCCCGGTCGCGCCGCCGGCCGGATCCGGGTGCGCCGCCCGGGCCGGCTCCCACCGCCGCCGGGCTGCGGGAAGCCGCCCTCGCCCATCTCGCCCGATTTTCCGCCACCGAAGTGGGCTTGGTGCGCGTGCTCGACCGGCGCGTGCTGCGCTGGAGCAGGCGGGCGCTGGATTCCGGCCTGGCTCCGGAGGAGGTGGAGGCGCTCGCCGCGTCCGGCAGGACGGCAGCGCGAACGGTCGCATCCGCCCTGGTGGGCGCAGGCGTGCTCGACGACGCCGCCTACGCCGAATCGCGGGCGCGCTCGCTCGGGCGCGGCGGTCGCTCGCGACGCGCGATCGAGGCGCACCTGCTGCAGCACGGCGTGGCGCCGGAGCTGGTGCAGGCGGCCCTGCCGGAAGAGCGCGACGCCGAGCTGGGTGCTGCCCTGATGCAGGCGCGCCGCCGCCGGATCGGCCCGTTCGCCTCGCCCGGCGAGGACGAGCCGGACGATCCCGCATCGCGCAACAAGGCGCTGGCGATGCTGGCCCGCGCCGGCTTCAGCCGGGACGTGGCGGAACGGGCGCTCGGCCTGGACCGCGAGGACGCGGAACAACGGGTGACGGCGATGCGTCGCGGCTGAGCTGCCCAATCAACGCTTGCATGGATGAGCGGTCGGCGCCATGTCGATCGGATGATTGTTGCCGCGTTCGGAGCGGCAGGAGAAGGTTGTCATGGGTAGCTTGAGCATCTGGCACTGGCTGATCGTGCTGGCGGTCGTCCTGCTTCTGTTCGGCGGCAGCAGCAAGATCAGCACCCTGATGGGTGACTTCGCCAAGGGCATCAAGTCGTTCAAGAAGAACATGGGCGAGGACGAGTCGATGGAGCACGGCCATTCCACCGGCCTCAACCCGCCCGCGCCGATCCCGCCGCAGGTGGTGGCGCCCGGCCAGCCGTCCCCGGCCTATCAGGCGCACGCGGCGCAGGTGCCGTATCCGGCCTCGACGCAGAGCAACGCTTCCGGGTCGGTGCGCCACCCGGGCTGACACGCCGGGCCGGGGCGGGACCGAGATGGACCAGCCGGTCGGGCTGGCTGGCGTTCCGGCTCCCGACCTGCCCTGGGACATGGCCGCGGCGGAGATCGTGTCGGCGGGACGCAGGCTCGATCGCCATGGCTGGGTTCCGGCCACCTCCGGGAACCTGAGCCGTCGCCTGCCGGATGGCCGGATCGCCATCACCCGCAGCGGCGTGCACAAGGGCTTCCTGAGTGCTGGGGACGTGATCGAGGTCGGGCTCGACGGCCGGGCCCTGGATCCCTCGCACCGTCCCAGCGCCGAAACGCTGCTGCACTGCCAGATCTACCGCGACCTGCCCCAGGGTGCCGTGTTGCACGGCCATTCGGTGGCGGCCACCGTGCTGTCGCTGCATGGCCATGCGTCCGAGCTGGCGGTGTCGTCGGAACTGTTGTTCTCCGGCTATGAGCTGCTCAAGGTGTTCGGGGGGGCCACCCACCAGGCGACGCTGCGCCTGCCGGTGTTCGACAACGACCAGGACATCGCACGGCTGAGCCGGACCGTGGCGCCGCATCTGCCGGATTGCCCGATGGGCTACCTGCTCCGCGGCCACGGCGTTTATGTCTGGGGCCGGGACATGGAGCAGGCGCTGGCGCGGCTGGAAGGGCTGGAGTTCCTGCTGGCCTGCGCGCTTGAACGATCCAAGCTGGAGTCGAACCGATGAGCCGCCTCACCGTCTACCACGAGAACACCCCGGACGAGCCGATCCTGCGCACCGAGCAGCCGGAACGGATGGCGGAAGCGTTGTCGGCGATCGGGGTGCGGTTCGAGCGCTGGGACAGCCCGGTCTCGTTGTCGCCGTCGGACGACGCCGACACCATCCTGGCCGCCTACCGTCCTTATCTCGACCGGCTGATGGGCGACACCGGCGCCGGCACCGCCGACGTGATCAAGATCAACGCCGACACCCCGAACAAGCCGGCGCTCCGGGCCAAGTTCTTGTCCGAGCACACCCACACCGAGGACGAGGTGCGGTTCTTCGTGCACGGCGAGGGCTCGTTCGTGCTGCACGTGGATGGCAAGGTGTTCGACGCCCATTGCGCCGCCGGCGACCTGATCTCGGTGCCGACCGGCATCCCGCACTGGTTCGACGCCGGCCCGGAGCCGTTCGTGACGGCGCTGCGGGTGTTCACCGACACCACCGGCTGGGTCGCGCACTACACCGGCGACGGCATCGCCGACCGCTTTCCGGCGCGCTGAGGCGATCCTCCGGGTGCAGCCGCCGCTCCTGGTCGTGACCGACATTGAGGGCACCACGACGCCGATCGCCTTCGTGCACCGGGTGCTGTTCCCCCTTGCCCGCGACGCGCTGCCGGCGCTGCTGGCCCGGCGCGATGCGGACCCGGCGGTGGCGGACGCCTTGCACGAGGTGGAACGGTTGTCGCCCGGCCAGGAGCCGCTGGCCCGGTTGCTGGCCTGGATGGACGCCGACGACAAGGTCGCGCCGCTCAAGACGCTGCAGGGCCTCGCCTGGCGCGACGGCTACGAGACCGGGCAGCTGGTCGGCGCGCTGTATCCCGACGTGGCGCCGGCGCTGCGGGCCTGGCACCGGTCCGGCGTGCGGCTCGCGGTGTATTCCTCCGGTTCGGAGGAAGCGCAGCGGCTGCTGTTCGGCCACAGCGTTGCCGGAAACCTTTGCCCGCTGTTCGAGAACTTTCTCGACACCCGGATCGGCGCCAAGCGCGAGCCGGCCGCCTATGCCGAGCTCGTGCGCCGCCAGGGCGTGGCACCCGGGCGAACCCTGTTCCTGTCCGACGTGGAGGCCGAGCTCGACGCCGCCGCCCGTTCCGGCCTTCTCACCTGCCAGCTGGTACGGGCCGAGGATGGCACCCGGCCCGGTGCCGTCCATCCGGTGGCGGGGGATTTCGGGACGGTGTCGGCGCTGTTCGGCCTGCCGCCCGGTTTGTTGCCCAGTCTGCCGCCCAGTCTGCGGCCCGCGCTGCCGGACGCATCCCCGCTCGTGCCCGACCCGGGTGCAGCTGCTAGTCCCCGGCCATGACCATCCTTCACACCGATTGGCGCCAGGTTCCGGCGGCGGCCCGCGGCGCGTCCCTGGCGCTCGGCAACTTCGACGGCGTGCACCTGGGCCATGCCCACCTGCTGCGTGCGCTGCACGGCGCCCGGCCGGACGTGCCGCTCGGCGTGCTGACGTTCGAGCCGCATCCGCGCGAGCTGTTCCGGCCGGACGACCCGCCGTTCCGGCTCAGCCTGTCCGCGGAACGGCGCGACGCGCTGGCGGCGCTGGGCGTCGCCCACGTGGTCGAGATCCCGTTCGACCGCGAGTTCTCCCTGCTGACCGCCGAGCGTTTCGTGCGCGAGGTGCTGCACGAGGCGCTGGGCGCCAGGCACCTCGCCTGCGGCGCCGACTTCGCCTATGGCCACCGACGCGGCGGCGACGTGGCCTCGCTCGCCGTCCAGGCGGAAGGGCTCGGTATCGGGCTGACGGTGGTGCCGGCGCTGTCCGACGCCGGCGGCCCGTTCTCGTCCACCCGCATCCGGCGCGCCCTGCTGGACGGATACCCGGAACGCGCCACCGAGGAGCTCGGCCGGCCCTGGGCGCTGCGCGGCATCGTCGCGCACGGCGACAAGCGCGGCAGGCTGCTGGGGTACCCCACCGCCAACATCCCGCTCGGCCGCCATCTCGAGCCGGCGCGTGGCGTGTATGCCGTCACCGTCCGCCTGCCCGACGGCAGCACGCGCCCGGGGGTCGCCAACCTCGGCCGACGCCCCACGGTGAACGACACGACCGAAAGCCGGCTGGAAGCGCACCTGTTCGACTTCGACGGCGACCTTTACGGCGCCGAGCTGTCGGTGGCGCTGCACACCCTGCTTCGGTCGGAGCGCAAGTTCGACGGGCTCGACGCGCTCAAGGCGCAGATCGCCACCGACGCCGCCTGGGCCAGGGACTACCTGCACGGGCAGCTTGGGCGCTAGCGGGTGATCCCGGCCGCGTCGCCGGACCCGGCGCCCGATGCGTCGCCGGACCCGGCGCCCCATGCACCGCCGGACCTAGCCGGGCAGTTCCAAAACTCGGCTTTGGCCGACTGGGCGCCGGACCACGACTTCATCGCGCGCGCCATGCGGGGGGCCGAGGTCGCCGACCTCGTGTCGCTGGACGTGTTCGACACCGCCCTGACCCGCCTGGTGGACAGCCCGGCCGACCTGTTCGCCGTGGTGGAACGCGAACTCGAACACAGCATCGGCGCGGCGGCACGGGGCTTGGCGCAGGCGCGCGAGGATGCCGAGCGCCGGGCGCGGCTGTGGGCGCGCGACCGGGACGGGGCCGACGAAATCGGCTTTGAGGCCATCCTCGACGCGCTCTGCGTCCTGCTGCCGTCGGTCGCCCCGCACCGGGCGCTGCTGCGCGATGCCGAGCTGGAGGTCGAGGCGCGCCTGCTGGTGCCGGTGCCGGACATCCTGGCGCTGACCCGTCGCCTGCTGCAGGCCGGCCGGCCGTTCGTGTTCGTGTCCGACATGTACCTGCCATCCTCCTTTATCGCCGAACGCCTCCGCGCCGGCGGCTATGCCGGGTGGGACGCGCTGCACGTGTCGGCGGAAACCGGCGCCACCAAGGCGTCCGGGCGGCAATGGGCGGCCGTGCGCGCTCGTCACCCGGACCGGCCGCGCATCCTGCACATCGGCGATGATCCCCGGGCGGATGGCGAGATCCCCCGACGCCACGGCATCGACACGCTGTTGTTCGACCGCGCCCGGTCGCCAAGGCGCGTCGGCGCCGTGCTGCGGCCGGCGCTGCTGCCGTTCTCGTTGGCGCAGCGCGACGCCGTTCTCCGTTCCCGCGCCGTGCCGGTGGCCGTGCCGGATGCCGTGCCGGGCGTCATTGCCGACCCGGACGGTGCCGCCTTCTGGTTCGGGCTTGGGCGCGTCCTGGGCGGGATCGTGCTGACGGGCTTCGTGCGCTGGCTGGAACAACAGCTGCGCCGTCACCGCATCGAGCGCGTGTGCTTCTGCGCCCGTGACGGCTGGCTGATCCGGCAGGCCTGGCACGCCGCCGGCGCCCCCGGCCGCACCGGCATCCCCGACGACTACCTTCTTGTGTCCCGACGCCCGCTCAACCTTGCCCGCGGGTATCTCGCCAGCACCCCGGAGCGGCTGGACCAGGGCCTGCTCGGGTTCCTGTCCGGCAGCGACGGCACCACCACCGTGGCCGCCGCCCTGGCCCGCGCCGGCCTGTCCGACGATCCCCGCCTGGCAGGGGAGATGCAGGACCGGTTCGGCAGCCTCCACACCAGGCTGGTCTGGCCCGACGGCACCGGCCGCTTCGAGCAGGTGCTGGCGCGCCATGCGGCCACCGTGCATGCGGCCCTGCGTCCGGAGCACGCGTCGCTGACCGGCTACCTGCGGCAGCAGCGGTTCGGCGCTGGCCGCACCGCGCTGGTGGATCTCGGCTGGCACGGCAACCTGCAGCGCGCCCTGCGCACCGTGGTCGAGGCGGACGAAGGACCGATCCGGCTGCACGGCTTCTATTACGGGCTTTGGCCGGCGGCGCTCGGCAACCGTCATGGTGCCGGCCCCATGGACGCGGCGTTCGCGTCCGACTTCCAGCCGGTGGAGGACAACGCCGCCCTGCATGGCGCGGTGGGCATCCTGGAGGAACTGCACGGCGCGCCGCACGGCACCGTGCTGAGCTACCGCGAGGCGGCGGGGGCCTGGGCACCGGTGTTCGCCGACAACCCCGCCGAGCGCGCGCAGCACGAACGAACCGCGCGCCCGTTCGGGCAGGGCGCGCTCGACACGGTGTCGGCCTTGTTCGCAACCGGCCAGGCCGGCACGCTTCGCCTGCACGACATCACCCCGGACGCGGTACGGGCGGCGCTGGAAGCGGTGTGCTCGTCGCCGGACCCGGCGGAGCGGGCGGCGCTGGGCAGCCTCGGGCACTGCGCCACCTTCGACCACGCAACGGCGGAGCCGCTGGTGCCGCCCGGGCCGGCGCCGGAGGATGCGGAGCTGCGCCGGGTGGCGCTGCGCGACTGCGGCTGGCCGGTCGGCACCGCGCATCGCTGGCTGGCGCAGGCCGCGCCCGATCGTCGGGAAGCCCTGGCCGCGTGGCTGCAAGGGCGGCTGTCGGCGCTGGGCCCCCGCGCGCTGCGCCAGTTCGACTGACCGGGCGGCGGTAGGCACCCGGGGCCCGACCGCCTATGCAGGCGACATGAGCTATCCGCCCCATCCCGACAGCATGCGCAGGATCGTTCCCGGTCCCGCCGGGTCGCGCGTGGCGGTGCTGATGCGCACGCGGGACCGGCCGGTGCTGCTGGCGCGCGCGCTGGGCAGCGTGCTGGCGCAGGTGCACGCGGACTGGCACCTCCTGGTGGTGAACGACGGCGGCGACCCGGCCGCGGTGGACGCCCTGGTGTCGCGGCACGACACCGGCTTCGACGGCCGGATCAGCGTGCTGCACCATCCCGACAGCCTCGGCATGGAGGCGGCCTCCAACGCGGCGCTGGCGGAAGCCGACCGTCTCGGCCCGTTCCACCACGTCGCGGTGCACGACGACGACGACACCTGGCACCCGGACTTCCTCCACCACACCACGAGCTACCTCGCCCTGCCGGAGAATGCGGACAAGGCGGCGGTGCTGACGCACTGGACGGTGGTGCGCGAGCGCCTGCACGGGAACGGCGTGATCGAGGATGGGCGCGATCCCGGCCCGTTCGACGCCCACGTGCTCGAGCTCGGCGCGATGCTGGCGCGCAACCGGTACCCCCCGATCAGCCTGCTGCTGCGTCGCGCAGCCGTGGCGGCGGCCGGCCCGTTCAACGAGGCGATGCCGATCCTGGGGGACTGGGACTACAACCTTCGCGTCCTGCTTCTGGGCGACATTGGCGTTCTGCCGGAACAACTGGCGTTCTACCATCAGCGTCCGGCGTCGGAAGCGCCGACGCGCTACGCCAACACGGACGCAGACCGGCACGCCGTCGGCACCGCGCTTTACCGCAACAGCCGGCTGCGGGCGCTGGGCGCCGCCGATCCGGCCGCGTTATCGCTGATCCACGTGCTGGGGCTGCAGGCCGAGCGCTACCACGAGCAGGCCGAGCTGCAGCACGCGCGCATCCTGGCCAACCTCGACCGCAACGGCCTGTGGGGCCACGCCCGGCACGAGGACCTGCAGCAACGGCTGGTCCGGGTGGAGCAGGCGCTCGGGCGCATCGAGGCGCAGCTGTCGCGGCTGCAGGCTCCCGGCCCGGCGCCCGCGCCGTTGTGGCGGCGGGTCGGGCGCCGCCTGCGACGGGAGATCGGCCAGGGGCTGGGCCGCCGCCGCGCCGATTGACCGTGGCGTGTCGTGCTCCTCATAACACCGACTGCGCACGAGTTCCGGTGCCGCCGCAGCACCTGGCCCCAGCAGGAGCGGCAGCATGACCGACGAGTATCGCGACACCGTGTTCCTGCCGCGCACCGGCTTTCCCATGCGCGGCGACCTGCCGTCCCGGGAGCCGGCGACCCTGGCCCGCTGGGAGCGGATCGGGCTCGACGCGTCGCTGCGGGACGCGGCCTCCGGCCGCCCGCCCTTCGTGCTGCATGACGGCCCGCCCTACGCCAACGGCCACCTCCACATCGGCCACGCGCTGAACAAGATCCTGAAGGACGTGATCAACCGCGCCCACCGCATGAGCGGGCAGGCGGTGCGCTACGTCCCCGGCTGGGACTGCCACGGGCTGCCGATCGAGTGGCGCATCGAGGAGGAGTACCGCAAGGCGGGCCGCGACAAGGACCAGGTGCCGGTGCTGCAGTTCCGCGCCGAGTGCCGCGCCTATGCGCAGAAATGGCTGGACATCCAGGCGGCCGAGTTCCGGCGCCTCGGCGTGCAGGGCGACTGGGCCGGCCGCTACGCCACCATGGACTATGC
>CAXTCK010000114.1:0-10922 GCA_964242425.1 uncultured Acetobacteraceae bacterium
CGCACCGCGCCGTCGATCAGGATCAGCGCGTAGGGCCCGCCCGCGGCATGGCCGTCGGCCAGCCGGCCTTCCCGGTATTCGACCGCCGGCGCCAGCTCCGCCAGCAGCGCCCGACCCGTCGCGGCCAGCTCGCGATTCTGTTCCAGCGCCACCACCGTCACGCCGAGCGCCTGCAGCAGGCAGGCGCTGTAGCCGGTGCCGGCACCCACCACCAGCGCCCGCTCGCCCCGCCTCGGCACCAGCGTCTGCAACAGCCGCGCGATCACCCGCGGCTCGGTCAGCACGCGTCCACCACCAAGCGGCACGTCCTGGTCCATGTAGGCGCTGTCCGCACGGTCGGCCGGCACGAACCGCTCGCGCGGCAGGTGGCGCATCGCCTCGAGGATGCGCGGATCGCTGACCTGCACCGGCCGGATCTGGGTGTCCACCATCCGCCTGCGCGCGAACTCCCGGCCGGCATCGCCCGGAACGGCGCTGCCGGGAGGCCCGGGTTCGATGAAGGAAGCGGACTGGCTCATGGTGCTCCGTGTATCAGGCTGCGTCGTAGGTTATAGGTGCCGCCTGCGCAGGCGCCTAGCGCCGCGTCCGTCGGCCGCTTGACCTGTCCGCGGCGCCACGGCATGACACGGGCCGCGTCCGCCGGTCCGGTGGCAGAGTGGTGATGCAGCGGACTGCAAATCCGCGAATGTGGGTTCGATTCCCGCCCGGACCTCCACGCTTCTCATCCTCGCCGACCGGTCGCTGATCCGGATGCCGGAGTTGCCGTGAACC
The DNA here is from genome assembly GCA_964242425.1 of uncultured Acetobacteraceae bacterium. Classification (GTDB taxonomy): domain Bacteria; phylum Pseudomonadota; class Alphaproteobacteria; order Acetobacterales; family Acetobacteraceae; genus Lichenicola. The sequence continues at coordinate 772 of CAXTCK010000114.1, forward strand.
GCTGGTGGTGGAGCATCGGCGTGGCCGTGGCGGTGCTGTCGGGCGCCACGGCGCTCGCCCTGTTGATGTTGCCGCTGCTGCTCCTGTTGCTCATGGTGCTGTTCGACAGCGCCACGCATGGGCTGATGGCGCTGCTTGGCCTGGTCGCCACGTGGCTGCAGGCGCTGCTGCCCCCTGGCGACGGTGGCCTGCCCGCTTATGGCGCGATCGCGCTCGACCCGCTGCCGACCGCCGCACGCACAGCCCTCCGCTCGGCGCCGTGCCTGCTCGGGCTGGTCCTGATCTTCCTGTCGCCCCGCCCGGTGTGCCCTCGTTCGGTGTCACCTCGCTCAGTGTCACCTCGCCTGGGCGCGCGCTGGTGGTGCATCACCGTGTTGTGGATCATTGCCGCGGCAGGTGGCGGCAGGCTGGTGGCGATCGCGTTGCTGCCCGGGCTCGTGGCGACGCTGGTGCTGGCGATCCGTTCCGAAGTGCCGCTACGCCGCTGATCGGCCCCGGCGGCCTCAATGCCACAAGGCGGCGAAGTGCCCCAGCGCCACCACCGCCGCACCCAGGTCCGGCAGCAGGCATCCTGCCAGCAGCACCGGCGCCAGCCGCGTCGCCCGCACCCATGGAGGCAGAACCAGCGACAACGACAACAACAGGAGCAGCTCCGGCAGAAGCAGATAGCGTCCCTGCACGCCGTCGATGAAGTCGCTCAGCGGCGGCCCGTAGCCGATCCGGAACGCCAACAACAACAGCACGACATAGGCGGCAGCCAGAAACGCCAGCCATGCCGCCGCCGCCGGACGAGCCGGCTGCGATCCTGGCCGGTCGAGGGCTGCGAGCGCCACCACCGCCGACAGGAACACGCCGGCGAGCGGGACGGGCACCGTGAAGTGGTAAGGACCGGGGCCACCGCCAAAGCGTCCCCAGCCATCGACCCACCAGAACCAGCGGTCGTTCCAGCCGTTGCGCAACAGTACCAGGGCCGCGTGCATCGGCGCCCGCAGCATCGCCTGCATCGCGAGATGCGGCTCCGCCCCGGTATGCCAGTAGCGGCCGGGCACGAACGGGTACGCGAGGTTCCATGCGGCGGTCGTGGCGCAGCAGGCGAGCACGGCGCTGACCTGGAACAGCCACTTCTCCCGTTCCGTCGCGAAGAGGCCGGACGGCACGAGCAGCACCAGCCCCGACAGCACGAAGCCGATCGGCTTGAGCAGCCCGACCAGCATCAGAAGCACGAGCATGCCGGAACGCCAGCCCCGTGGCGGCAGCCGGTCCGAATGCAGATGGAAGCGCAGGCAGCAGGCGGCGAGCAGGGCAGGCAGCGCGTTGCACAACGGGTCGGCACTGAAGCTGCTCGCCAGATGCAGCGTCGTCGGCCCCGTCAGCAGCGCCAGCGATGCGAGCCGGCACAGCGGCAACACTCGCACCACGCACCACACCAGCGACAGGTAGGCGAGCAGGTTGGCCAGCCGGCCCGCATGCAGCTGCGACAACAAGCCCAGATGCAGCCCGCGCGCCGCCGCGATGCCGAGTGCCGCGGGCACATAGGCCAGCGGCGAGAACGAGGCGGTGGACGGGAACGACACGATCGCCGAGCCACGCGGCGCCTGCGACAGCCGGCCGGACAGCGCCGACATCGCCGACACCGACATCGGCGTGCCCGCGGCGACCGCTTCGTCCGCACGCGTCTCGAACGCCATCGCATGCGTGTCCAGCCGGCCACCCCAGTCGTTCGGGCCGAGGCGGCGGGCCAGCGGGTGCAGCGCCGACAGCTGCAAGGCGCGCCGCCAATGGAACGCCTCGTCGAACCCGCCCATCGGCGGCACTCGGAACGCCAGGATGACGCCGATCGTGGCCACGCAGGCCAGCAGCACGCGGATCGACGCCGCCTCGCCAGCGCGCGTCACGGTTCCGCCAGCCGACGCCGTGTGAGCCTTGCGTCGCCTCCGGCCGGAAACGGCAAAACCCCGCCGGCGCGGGACGCATCAGTCATAGGACAGCGTCCGGCAGGTCGAGACGCCGGCACGTTCTAGTTGGCGCGCGACGCGCAAGGCCAGGCCCTCGTTCCAGGGCCGGGCGATCAGTTGCACCCCGATCGGCAGCGCGTCCTCTGGCGCCTGCGCCGGCACGCACACCACCGGCAGGCCGATGAAGCTGATCGGCTGCGCATGCACGCCCATGTTGGCGCGCGCGGACACCGTCTGGCCGCCGATCCGGATTGCCGAGTTGCCGCGCGGCACCGCTGCGAACGGGGTGGAAGGCGCCAGAAGCAGGTCCACGCGCTCGAACAGTCGTGCCGCCTCGTTGCGCAGCCTGGTCCTCACCCGCTGCGCCTGGAGCACCACCGCCGCCGGCAGCATCGCGCCTGCGATCAGCCGGTCGCGCACACGCGGATCGTAGAGGTGCCCGTGCGTGCGCAGCCACGGCAGGTGCAGCGTCCCGCCCTCGGCGCCAGTCAGGCAGAACGCGGCCGACCGCGCCGCTTCCGCGCCGGCCAGCTCGAAGGCGCCCACGGTGGCACCCGCACGACCGAGGGCTTCCGCGACCCGCTCCACCGCCGCCAGGGCCTGATCGGACGCGTTCTCGCGGAACCAGCCACCCAGCACCCCGACACGCAGGTCCGGAACACCGACCTCCAGCTCCGGCAGTGTCGGCTCCACCGCCCGCTCCACCTGCGCCGGGTCGTTCCGGTCCCGCCCCTGCAGGAGGTCGTAGGCCAGGGCGAGGTCGCGCACGCTGCGGGCAAACGGCCCGACATGATCCAGGCTGTGCACGAACGGGAACGCGCCCACCCGGGACAGCCGCCCGAAGGTCGGCTTGCATCCGAACACCCCGCACAACGAGGCCGGCACCCGGATCGAGCCGTTGGTGTCGGAGCCGAGGCTCAGCGGCACCAGTCCCGCCGCCACCGCGGCCGCGGAGCCGCCGGACGAGCCGCCAGCGATGCGCGCAGGGTCGTGCGGGTTGGCGGTGTCGCCGTAGTGCAGGTTCTCGGTGGCGAAGCCATAGGCGAACTCGTCCATGTTGAGCTGGCCCAGCAGGATGGCCCCGGCCCGGCGCAGCCTGGCCACGACCGTGGCATCGTGCGCGGCGGGCGGCGCGTCCGCCAGAACGATCGAGCCGGCCACGGTGGTGTCGCCCGCGACGTCGAACAGGTTCTTGACCGCGAACGGCACCCCGGCCAGCGGCCCGACCGGCTGGTCCCGACCGATCGCCTGGTCGAGGGCGGCGGCCTCCGCCAGCGCTTCCTGCTTCCGCAGACGGGTGAAGCAGTTCAACAGCGGGTCGTGCCGGGCCACCCGGTCCAGCGCCGCTTCCACCACCGACGACACCGAACATCGCCGCTCGCATACGGACGCGACGATTTCGTGAACATCGTTCACGGAATGAAGACCGGAGCCGGCTCGACGTCGAACGGCAGCGGCGTCGCCATCACCAGGGCCGCGTGGCTGGCGAGCAGTTCGAGGCTGGCGGCGATCCCGTCCAGCCAGGCCGCGTCGAGCGGAAGGTCGATCAGGACCGCGGACAACTTTGCCTGGAGGCGGAATCGATCGGTCACGCCTGCACGGCAGGCATCGGCGCGATCCGGCCGATGCCGGTGGTTCGCGCGCGCAGGGCGCCGCCTTGAGTCAGAAGTGGCTCCAGCCTGGACGACGAATCGCCATCACCCGCCCTGTCCCGTCGAGAACCGTCACGCCTTCGCCAGCTTCCATCCTGCCGATGCAGGTGACGGCGATCCCGGCATTCGCTGCCGTCTGCCGCAGCAGCGCCTCGCGATCCGCAGGCACGGACAACAGCAACTCGTAGTCGTCGCCGCCGGTCAGGCGACGTTCCAGCCATTCCGGGCCTGCGGCGAGCGCTGCCGCCGACATCGGCACCGCCTTCGCCTCGATGCGGGCGCCGACGCCGCTTTCGCGGCAAAGGTGGCCGAGGTCCTGGACCAGCCCGTCCGACACGTCGATCGCGGCACTGGCGATGCCGGCAAGCGGCAGGCCGAGCCGTGGCTGCGGCAGCCGGTAGCGGTCGACCAGATGACCGGTCGGATCGTCCAGCTCGCCCTGCAGGCAGGCGAGGCCGAGCGTGCCGTCGCCGATCGTGCCCGTGACCCATACCGTTTCGCCCGCGTGTGCGCCGTTGCGGCGGAGCGCCCCGCCCGGGGCTACGTGGCCCAGCATCGTCAACGACAGCACCAACGGGCCCGCCGTTGCCGTGGTGTCGCCGCCCAGCAGGAACACGTTGTAACGGTCCTGGTCGGCGGCGAGCCCAGCGGAAAACCCCGCGAACCAGTCGGGCGGCAGCTCCGGCGGCACCGAAACGGTCAGGAGGTAGCCGAACGGCGCCGCACCCATCGCCGCCAGGTCGGACAGGTTCGCACGAAGCAGCTTGGCGGCGACGGTGCCGGGGGGATCGTTTGGCAGGAAATGCACGCCGGCCACCAGGGCGTCGGCGCATACGACCACCGAACGATTCGGCGGCGGGTCAAACACCGCCGCATCGTCGGCGAGGTCGAGCGCGCCCGGCCCGGCCAGGGGCCGGAAGTGGCGGGCGATGAAGTCGAACTCGGCGGCGGGTCGGCCCACCGTCAGGCCGGACCGACCTGATCCGGCCCGGTGGACCCTTCGGTGCCGAAATCCTGCGGCCGAAGCCGACGGCCGATGGCGTCGAGCAGGCCGTTCACCATGCGCGGCTCCTCGCCGAAGAAGAAGCCATGCGCGACGTCAAGATACTCGTTGATCACCACCCGTCCAGGCGGCCCGTCCTGCATGGTCAGCTCGCCGCTAGCGGCCCGGAGCAGGGCGCGAAGCACCGGGTCGAGCCGGCCGATCGGCCATTCCTCCGGAAGCGCCTCGACGATCATGGCGTCGAGCCGGTCCTGCTCGGTGACCGCGGTGCGCACGATGCGGCCGAACAGGGTCACGTCGGCGTCGGGCACGCGACCTTCCTCGTAGCCGCCCGTGCCGGGCAGCTCCCCGAGGCGGTGGCGAACGAACTGGTCGATCACGGTTTCGGCGCTTTCGCCGCCCTGCTCGCTTTGGAACAAGGCCTGAACGGCGCCGACGCGCGCCGCGGTGCGCGGCCGGGTGCGGGTGCGGTTCTGGCGTCGAGTCTGCTCTTCCGCCATCAGGACGAGGTCCCGAGGCAGCCAGGTCGGCATGGGATGACGGTCATGGGCGCTTCATCGACCGTTTGTTCGGTCAGGTCCAGCCTCCTGGCTGCCTGGCATTGCATCGTTGTCCTGCGGCGTGGCCGGCGCCACGAGTGCCGCGGCCGCCAGCCCGGCGGGGGCGAGCGAGCCCAGGATCACCTCGAAGTCGCGCGCCTCGCGGAAGTCGCGATATACGCTGGCGAAACGGACATAGGCCACCGCATCCACCTCGCGCAGCGTGTCCATCACGCGCTCGCCGAGCTGGGCACTGGGAAACTCGGCGTCGCCGGAGGCTTCGAGCTGGCGCACCAGGCCGTTGACGATGCGCTCGATGCGCTCCTCCTCGACCGGGCGCTTGCGCATGGCGATGCGTATCGAGCGGGCCAGCTTCTCGCGCTCGAACGGTACCCGCCGCCCGTCGGACTTGATCACCAGAAGCTCACGCAGCTGCACGCGTTCGACAGTGGTGAAGCGCTGGCCGCAGCCGGTGCAGAAGCGGCGGCGGCGGATTGCGGCGCCGTCCTCGTTGGGGCGGCTGTCCTTGACCTGGGTGTCCTCGTGACCGCAGAACGGGCAGCGCATGCGGCGGGTCCTGATCAAATCGGCTGGATCGTGCGTCAGGACAGGTGCGCTTGCACGTTCCCCCTGACAAGAGCGTTCCTGCCTCCACGTGCCACGGGAACCAGGACAGCCTCATGACCTACCGCATTGCGCTCGCCGGCCTGATGCTTCTTCCCCTGCGGGCGGTAGCCGCGCCACCTCAAGGCCTGAGCGTCAGCAACGGCTGGTTCGCCCTGGCACCGCGCACGCAGGTGATCGGCTTCTTCTCCATACGCAACGCCAGCAAACAGGCGCGACTGGTGACCGGCTGGCAGTCGCCCGGTTGCCACGCCATGCACCTGGAGGAAGCCAGCGGCGAAGGGAGAAGCGGGGAAGGCAGCGGGCTGACGGTTCCGGCCGAAAGCAAGATGGCGTTCGTGCGCGGCTCCTACCACCTGTCCTGCGACGGGCCGAACCAGGCGATCCGGGCCGGAACAACGGTGCCGGTCACCTTCAACTTTCGCGATGGCAGCACGCTGATCGCGCCATTCGCGGTGCGCGACGTCGGTGCCCACCAGCAGGGCCAGCCGCAAGCGGGCGGCGCGCACCCCGGAAGCGGTTGAACGCGATACGGCCCGGCGGCCGCAAGGGTTTCTCATGACGGCAACCAGGTCCGGGCGTTCGCGTCCGGCCCGCCCCGGGATGGAACCGGTCCAGGACGCGGCTACGGACGAGGCGGCGCTGGCGGCGGCCCGCGCCAGGCTGGCGGCCCGTCCGGACGAGCCGCGGGCCTTGTTCACGCTGGCGTCGTTGCTGCTCCGGGCCCGACATCCGGACGCGGCCGGCTTGCTGCCGCAGCTCGACCGGCATCCGGACTTCGCCGGCGGATGGCTGACGGTAGGCGACGCGCTGCTCGCCTGCGGCCAGGTGGCGGCCAGCCTCGCCGCCGTGCAGAGGGGAATGCGCGCGCTATCGCACGGCGAGCCGTCGTCGGCGCAGGCGGCACGCGCCAGCCACCTGCTTGGCCGGGCGCTCAGGGCCGCCAGGCGCGACGACGAGGCGGGCGACGCGTTCCAGCGCGGCGTGGGGCTGGATCCCCTGTACGCTGCGGGTTGGTACAGCCTTGCCGTGCTGCGACAGGACCAGGAACGCGACGAGGACGCCGCAGCCGCCTACCGGTCGGCGCTGGCGGCCGAGCCGGGGTTCCACGAGGCAGCGCTCAACCTCGGCGTGGCGCTCGGCGAATGCGGACGGATGGAGGAAGCGCTGGACGCCTACGCGACGGCGCTGGCGCTCCGGCCGGACAGTTTCGGCAGGATCGCGCAGTCGCTGGTGTCAGGCCGTGCCGGCCTGTTGTTCCTCGACCCCGGACGGCTGCGCACGGTCCTTGAGGAGCGCATCCGGCAGGAGCGCGTCCGGCGAGGCTGAACGCCCGGCACGCACGACGCGCCGGTAGTGGCCGGTTTCTTCCAGCAGCACCCGGGCCGTGGTCTCGTAGCGCGTCTGCTCGTCGGCATTGAAGGCGGCGGTGTCCAGCACCAGTGGCTCGCGGCGCACCGGGATGCACTGCGCGACCGGCATGCCGCGCGGAAGCACGCCCTCGAAGCCGGGATCGAGCCAGATGCCGGGGAACAGGATGCCGACCTCGTGGAACCGGTCGGAGTCAACCAGCCCATCCAGCAGGCGGAACGGCAGGTCGTCGCGGTTGAGCGGGTGGGTGACCAGGAGCGACCAGCCCGGCTCAAGCCGAATGGTCCAGAAGGCGTTGAACTTCACCACCAACTGGTTCCCGCGTGCGAACGGGGTGCCGCTCACCTGGGCCGACGCGTGGAACGACATCGGTGCTCGCGGATGAGTCGCCGTCGCAGGCCTGGGCAGGTTCCAGTCCCAGGACAGCCTGCCGTCGCCCACCCGCACGTCGCAGGGCAGCGTCATGACGAAGCCCTGCATCATCGCGTCCACGAAGGGCGGGCAGTGCTTCACGGTGCGGATCGGAGCGCCGTCGTGCATGTCGGAGGCGGCATGACCGGGCATGGCGCGCAGCCAGCCGGGCAACGCGTCGCGAGCGAGAATCGGCGGCGGCAACAGCCCGAGCAGGGCTGGGTCGCACCGGAAGCGGACACGCATGCTGGCGGGCTCCCTGCCCTGCTTCACGCCTCGTCGGTGGCCAGAGCCAGCCGGACCGCACGCTGCCAGCCACGGTAGCGTTGGTCGCGTTGCTCCGCGGGCGTGTCCGGCACGAACCGGCGGTCGAGCACCCAGTCGCGCGCAAACTCCTCCGGCTCCGGATACACACCGGCATCCAGCCCGGCGAGGTAGCCGGCGCCCATGGCAGTGGTTTCCCGGAACGCCGGGCGATCCACGGCCAGGTCCAGCGTGTCGGCCAGGAACTGCATGGTCCAGTCGCTGGCCGACATGCCGCCGTCGACGCGGAACACCCGGCGCTCGCGGCTGGCCGCCTCGGGGTCGACACCGTCGTCGGCCAGCATCGCCGCGAGCAGGTCGCGCGTCTGGTAGCCGACGCTTTCGAGCGTGGCGCGCGCGAGCTCCTTCTTGGTCGTGCCGCGGGTGATGCCGGTGACCAGGGCCTGGGCGTGGCTGTTCCAGTGCGGCGCGCCGAGGCCGGTGAAGGCCGGCACCAGATAGACCTGTTGCGCCGGATCGGCCGACTCCGCCAGCCGCCCGGTCTCGGCCGAGCTTTCCACCAGGCCGAGCCCGTCGCGCAGCCACTGCACCGCGGCGCCGGCCGAGAAGATCGAGCCTTCCAGCGCGTAGTGGCGCTTGCCCGCGCGCTGCCAGGCGATGGTGGACAGCAGCCGGTGCCGTGAGCGCTTCATCACCGTGCCGGTGTTGAGCAGGATGAAGCCGCCGGTGCCGTAGGTCGCCTTGATGGTGCCGGGCTCGAAGCAGCACTGGCCCACCAGCGCCGCCTGCTGGTCGCCGGCGACGCCGCGTATGGCGATGGAGCCGCCGAGCAGGTCGGGCACGGTATCGCCGTATCCACCGGCGCTGTCGCGAATCTCGGGCAGCAGCGACACGGGGATATCGAGCAGGCGGATCAGGTCGGGGTCCCAGGTGCCGCTGCGTATGTCGCACAACAGGGTGCGGGACGCGTTGGTGGCGTCAATCGCGTGCACCCGGCCGCCGGTGAGACGCCAGATCAGGAAGCTGTCGACGGTGCCGAAGGCGAGCTCGCCGTTGGCGGCACGGGCCCTGGCACCCGGAACCCGGTCCAGGATCCAGCCGATCTTGGTGCCGGAGAAATAGGGATCGATGCGCAGGCCGGTGCGCTCGGCGACCAGCTCGGCGTGCCCGTCACGCTCCAGGCGCGCACAGGCGGCGGCGGTGCGCCGGTCCTGCCAGACGATGGCGTTGTGGATCGGCCGGCCGGTCGCGCGCTCCCAGACCAGGGTGGTTTCGCGCTGGTTGGCGATGCCAATGGCTGTGATCGCGGACGCGGCGAGGCCAGCCTTCCCCAGCGCGGCGCGGGCGGTGCCGAGCACGGTGGCCCAGAGGGTTTCAGGATTGTGCTCGACCCAGCCCGGCTGCGGGTAGATCTGCGGGAACTCCTCCTGCGCCTGCGCGACCGGACGCATGCGCCGGTCGAACACGATGGCGCGGGTCGAAGTGGTGCCCTGGTCGATGACCAGGACGTGCGCCTGGGACGGGTCGGATGAGGTCATGGGGGACGCCCCGTATGGAATGGGCCCGGACGTGCGGCACGTCCGGGCCCTGTGTCGGATCAGCCTTTATTGGCGTCCGGCGTGGCCTGTCCAGGGGCCCAACTCTTGAGCAGCTCCTCGTAGGCGATGGTCTCGCCTTGCGGCTTCTCGTTGGCCAGCTTGCGCTGCGGCGCCAGGTTGCCGTCCTTTTCCGACTTCTTGAACCAGTACTCGGGCGTCATCACCGGGTTCATGATCGGGCCAAGGTCGCCCTGCGCGCCGGAACGCTGAATACGGGCCATGATCGCGTCCTGGTCGCGCGCGAGCCCGTCCATCGCCTGCTGCGGCGTGACCGAGCCGGCGATCGCGTTGGACACGTTCTGCCACCACACCTGCGCCATCTTGCCGTAGTCGGGCACGTTCACGCCGGTGGGGGTCCAGTTCTTGCGCGCGGGCGAGCGGTAGAACTCGACCAGGCCACCAAACTTGGGGGCGTTGTCGGTCATCGCCTGGCTCATGACGTCGCTTTCGCGGATCAGGTGCTGGGTCAGCACCGCCTTCTTCAGCGTGACCGACTTCGACGTGCAGAATTGGGCATAGAGCCAGCCTGCCTTCACGCGCTGCGGGTCGGCGTATTTCAGCATCGTCCAGCAGCCGCAGTCTTGGTAGCCGAGCTTCTGGCCTTCCTTCCAGTAGGCGCCGTGCGGGCTCGGCGCCATGCGCCATTTCGGCGTGCCGTCGGCGTTCATCACCGCCGAGCCCTGCTTCATCATCGATTCCGAGAAGGTGGTGTACCAGAAGATCTGCTGCGCGAT
>CAXTCK010000115.1:0-10834 GCA_964242425.1 uncultured Acetobacteraceae bacterium
GGGGGCGCCCGAAGGCTGGGTGCCCGGACGGCCACCGGAACGCTGCGGCCCGTGGTTCTGGCCACCGTGATTCTGGCCGCCATGGTTCTGGCCGCTGCCGGAACGCTGGCCGCCGCCTCCATGGTTCTGGCGGCCGCGGCCGCCGCTGCCGAGCACCGGCGGGCGCATGGTCGAGCTGGAGGCCATTTCCGAATGGAACGGATGGTCCATGAACACCGGCAGCTTCTGGCCGATCTCCTTCTCGATGTCGCGCAGCCAGGCGCGCTGCTCGGCGTCGCACAGGGATACCGCCCAGCCGTCGCGGCCGGCGCGCGCGGTGCGGCCGATGCGGTGCACATAGCTTTCCGGCACGTTGGGCAGGTCGTAGTTGAACACGTGGCTGACGTCGTCGACGTCGATGCCGCGGGCGGCGATGTCGGTCGCGACCAGCACCTTCACCGCCCCGGACTTGAAGCCGGCCATGGCGCGCTCGCGTGCGCCCTGGCTCTTGTTGCCGTGGATCGCCTCGGCGTTGATGCCTTCCTTGCACAGGAACTCGGCGACCTTGTTGGCCTCGTGCTTCATCAGGGTGAACACGATGGCGCGCACCACCTTGGGGCTCTGCACCAGCATCAGGATCGCCGGCTTCTTGTTGCTGTCGTCGACGAACATCACCGCCTGGCGGATGCGCTCCACGGTGGTGGACGGCGGCGTCACCTCGACGCGGGCCGGGTCGCGAAGCAGGCCGGCGGCGAGCTCGGCGATCGTGTTCGGCATGGTGGCGGAGAACAGCAGCGTTTGCCGCTCCTTGGGCAGGAGTGCGGTGATGCGGCGGATGTCGCGCACGAAGCCCATGTCGAGCATGCGGTCGGCCTCGTCCAGCACCAGAACCTCGACGGCGGACAGGTTGACGTGGCCCTGGTTGATCAGGTCGAGCAGGCGGCCGGGGGCGGCCACCAGCACGTCGACGCCGCGACGCATCGCCTCGACCTGGCGGCCCTGGCCGACGCCGCCGAAGATCACCGCGTGGCTCAGGCGCATGTGTCGCCCGTAGGCCACGAAGCTTTCGTCGATCTGCGAGGCGAGCTCGCGGGTGGGCGCCAGCACCAGCACGCGTGGGCATTTCGCGGTGTGCGGCACGCGGTGCTGCGCCAGCCGGTGCAGGATCGGCAGGGCGAAGGCGGCGGTCTTGCCGGTGCCGGTCTGGGCCAGGCCGAGCAGGTCGCGGCCTTCGAGCAGGTGCGGAATGGCACCCGCCTGGATCGGGGTCGGAACGGTGTAGCCTTCCTCGGTGAGGGCGCGGAGGAGAGGCTCGGACAAACGGAGATCTGCGAAGGTGGTCATGGGTGAAGCGGCGCCTCCTGGCGCCTGATCCGGCCGGCGGCATCGGCCGCATCGGGTGAAGATCGCTCGGATGGGGTGAAGAATTGCCCAACGGATGCGCCGGTGCGGCCTGATCGGACGATCAAGCGGTCGGGCGCTGGCTGGAAGGAGGTGAGGTGTCGCTGTTCCGGAAACGGCTGGGCCTCTGCGCCGGACCAACCTGGCATCGGGGCCTGGTATCGGGGAGCGTCAGGCGCAGCGCAGGGCACCTCACGCACCGCAGATAAAGGCGGCAGCGGCACAAGACAAGAAAAATGTTGCAAAGCGGCATGGAGCGGCCGGCTGGCCGGATGACAGGCCGCGGTTCCGCCTCCGGTCCGCCGCCTCAGGGCAGGACGTCGGTTCTTCCCCCAAACAGGCTGGGCCCAAGCAGGCCGGGATCGCCCTTGATCGCCTCGGCCAGCGCCGCAACCGGTCCTTCGAGCCGCTGGCCGCGTCCGAGCACCACCACGTCCACCACCGGCAACAGCGGCAACCCGGCCGAGTCCGGCAAGGCGACGAGCGTGCCGCCCGACTGCCCGCCACCGGCCAGGACCGGGGACTGTGCGGAGATGCCGAAACCGGCCCGGACCGCGGCCAGAAGGGCGCTCAGGCTGTGGCTGCTGAAGGCGAGGTGCCAGGCGCGGTCGTGTCGGTCCAGCGCGTCGGTCGCCGCCCTGGCGGTGATGCTGGCGCCGGGAAACAGCACCAGCGGCACCGGCCGCTCCGGATCGAGCTGCGTCCCGGGACTGGCCAGCCAGATCAGCCGCTCCTGCCAGACGGTGACGCCGCTGGTGTTGCCGGGCCTGCGCTTGGTGAACACCAGGTCCAGCGCACCCGCTTCCAGCTTCTCGTGCAGCTGGGAGCTGAGGCCCACCACCAGCTCCAGCTCCACCAATGGGTTGGCGAGGCGGAACGCGTGCAGGATTTCCGGCAGGCGCGACAGCACGAGGTCCTCCGACACGCCGAACCGCAGCGCGCCACGCAGCACCAGCGGGTCGAAATAGGCCAGCGCCCGGTCCTGTGCGGCGATGATGTCGCGGGCGAGCCCGACCATCGCGGCGCCGTCGGTGGTCAGTTCCACCAGCCGGGTGCTGCGGAGCAGCAGCGACCGGTCGACGGCGCGCTCCAGGCGGCCGACATGCTCGCTCACCGTCGACTGGCTCATGCCAAGCTTGCGGGCGGCAGCGGTGAACTGCAGCGTGTCGGCCACCGCGAGAAAGGAGCGCAGGAGGACGGGATCCAGAAATGTCATCGTATTTGGCGGTAAATGAGCTTGAACCTATCGTTCTCTACGATAAATAGTGTGGTGTGACAACCATATCCGGATGACGCCATGCCTTTTCTTCCCCGACGTGGCCTGCTGGCGGCAGTTGGCGCCCTGGGTGCCGCCGGCGCCGCCCGCGCCGCCCCCTTGTTCGGCAACCCCGACAACCCGCCGCAGGGCGCCATCAACGCCCGCTTCACGCCGCAGGGGCTGACCAACCCCGGCCCGCAGAACCCGGCTCTGGCGGGCCAGTTCCCGTCGTTCCAGGATCCGCCGGCCACCGACGTCGACGGCATGCCGCTGTTCTGGGCCTCGTTCAACAACGCCCACAGGCGAATACAGAACGGCGGCTGGGCACGGGAGGTGACGCAGGAAGACTTCGCCATCTCGGAAAGCATCTCGGGCGTGAACATGCGCCTGGCTCCGGGCGGCATACGCGAGATGCACTGGCACCAGCAGGCCGAATGGGCCTTCATGGTCACCGGCAACTGCCGCATCACCACGATCGACGCCCATGGGCGGCCCAGCATCGACGACGTGTCGGCGGGCGACCTGTGGTACTTCCCGCCCGGCCTGCCGCACTCGCTGCAGGGGCTGGGACCGGACGGGGCGGAGTTCCTGCTCGCGTTCGACAACGGCCACGCGTCCGAGTTCAACACCCTGCTGCTGACCGACTGGCTGGCGCACACGCCCCCGGAGGTGCTGGCGCTCAACTTCGACGTGCCGGCCGACACCTTCAAGAACATCCCGCTGTCGAACCTTTGGATCTTCGAGGGCAAGGAGCCGGGCCCGCTCGACGACGACCGCAAGGCGGTGGGCGCCGTTTCAGGCACCGAGCCGGTCATCTTCCGCATGGGGGCGATGACGCCGAACAAGGTGACCAAGGGCGGCCGGGTGCAGATCGTCGACAGCAGCAACTTCCCGATCTCCAGGACCATCGCCGCCGCCCTGGTGACGGTCGAGCCGGGCGGATTGCGCGAGCTGCACTGGCACCCGAACGCCGACGAGTGGCAGTACTACATCAAGGGCGAGGCGCGCATGACGGTGTTCAACACTGGCCCCAAGGCGCAGACCGCGGACTTCCGCGCCGGCGACATCGGCTACGTCAAGAAGAGCCTCGGGCACTACATCCAGAACACCGGCAGCACCGAGCTGCAGTTCCTGGAGATCTTCAAGGCGGACCGGTTCTCGGAGGTTTCGCTGTCGCAGTGGCTGACGCGTGCGCCGCCGCAGCTGGTGGCGCAGCATCTGAACATCGATCCGTCGGTGATCGGCCGGTTTCCGAGGAACGGCCCGGACGTGGTCCCGGCATGAGGCGAACGGCCTGACGCGCGAAAGGGGGCGCCTCGCGGCGGCCCCCCGTGACGCGTTGCGGCTCCCTTCGCTACTGGAAGGGGAAGTAGCGGAAGGAGAACATGGCGATGTTGTTGTCGGTGTGCGGGCTGCCGCCCGCGCCGCGGAAGGTGGTGCGGTCGGTGTAGGAGTACTGGGCGCCGGCCTGCATGGTGCCGTAGTCGCCGTGGAAGAACTTCCACCAGAAGCCGACGGTTTCCTGCACGATGCCGCGGGAGTTGCCGGTACAGGTGGCGGCGGCGCTGATCTCGATGTCGCAGCCGGCGTTGTTGTAGCGCGGGTTGCCGTAGCCGTAGTTGTTCTTGCCGACGCTGTAGGACTCGCGGTGCAGGATCTGCTCGGTGCCGATGTAGTCGTACAGGTCGAGCTTCTTGTTGGCGTGGAACAGCAGGCCGGTGAGCGCCAGCACCTCGGGCAGCGGCTGCGGCGAGCCGTCGCGGGCGATGGTGGCATCGCTGAACTGGCCGGAGCCGTAGCGGCCGACGCCGTCGCCGACCAGGGCGGACAAGCGGAACTCCAGCCGCTTGGGGATGAGCGGCAGGGTCATGCCGGCACCGCCGCCGCCCGCCAGCACGGTATTGCCCGAACCGTTGCCGAGCGTGCTGACCCGGTCATGAAGGAAGCGGGCGACGCCGAACAGCTCGTAATGACCCCAGCCGGGATCGGCGGTGACCTTGGCGATCACGTCGGGAGCGTATTCGGTGGAATAGGTGGCGAGGCTGTTCAGGGTGCTGCCGTTGCCGCTCAGGCCGGGGTTGGTGGTGTTGATGGTGGCGCCGGACAAGGAGGTCGCGGCCTGGGTGTAGGTGTCCTGCGGGCTTTCCACCGACACGCCGATGTCGAACTTGTCGTGGTTGAAGCCCTTGACCACGCGCAGGCCCACGTTGCGGCTCCACACGAAGCCCGGAATGTATTGCGCGTCGATCACGCCCGGGCTGTCCTCGGTGCGCGGGGTGATGCCCTTGCGGAACATCGTCAGCAGGCTCCAGCTCTGCCCGCCCAGGACGTAGAAGTCGTCGTCGGAGCGGGCGTAGGTGGCGTAGAGCTGGCGGGTGCGAAGGGTGTAGCTGTTGCTTTCCACCGAGTTCGAGGTGACGCCCGCGCTGTTGAAGTCGGTCTCGTAGTACGCGGACAGCGTGGTGTAGTCGTTCGGGTTGGCCTCGGCCAGCAGCGAGATGCGGCTCTGCCGGGCCGAGCCGCGGAACTCGTCCTGGTGGTAGTTGGCGCTTTGCGCGAGCGGGATGCCGGTGTTGAAGCTGGACGCGATGTCCGCGTCCTCGTTGCGCGAGCGGAAGATGCCGGCCGCCTCGATGAAGCCGCCGAGCGTGACGCGCACGTTGCCGACCGCGAACTGGCCCTGCTTGAGCTTCGGCCCGCTCGGCGCGTAGGCCGGGTAGCCGGCCACGTTCTGGTAAGGCGAGCCGGCATAGATGTAGCCGGGCGGCGCGGACAGCGGCGGCGGCGCCATCGGGCGCCCGCTGGCGTCGTAGCGGACCGGGCCGAACCGTTCCTCCGCCTCGCGCGCCTGCCGGCTGGCGGTGGCGGCTTCCTCCCGGGCGGCCCGGACCTCGGCGCCGCGCGCCGACAGGTCGTGCTTCATGTGGTTGAGCTGACCTTCCAGCGCCCGGATCTGCTTCTCGATGGAGCTGATCTGGGTGGTGGTCGAGTCGGCGTGCGCCGGACCGGCAAGGGTGCCGGCGCCGCACAGGGCGGTCGCCGCCAGGAGGCTCGCCTTGGGGAAGAAGCGTCTCGTCATCAGGTTCCGGTCCCGTGCCCGGCAGGAACAACCCACCCCGCGGCGCCGAACAGATAGCCAAAATCGTTCCGGCGATGAGTGTCGGGTCCGCGAAGCTATGATGACCGTTTGATGACAACGCAGTTGTGATTGAACCATAACAAGCAGTCGCCGGATGTTGCTTCCACGACACTATGCCCCGCGACGCGATGCCCCCGCGACGGCACGGCAACGCGGCGGCGGGTGCCGCCGATGGGTCGGCTACTGGAACGGCAGGTAGCGGTAGGAGAACATCAGGATGTTCTCGTCCGTCTTCGGCGAGCCGCCAATGCCGCCGAACGCCGTGCGCTGCACATAGGCGTACTGCAGGCCGGTCTGCATGGTGCCGTAGTCGCCCTTGAGAAAACGCCACCACCCGCCGAGCGTGCCTTCCACGATTCCCGACGTGTTGGCGGTGCAGGGCAGCGCGCTCAGCTCGATGCCGCAGCCGGCATTGGAATAAAGCGGGCTGCCGTAGCCATAGCCCTTCCTGCCGATGCTGAAATCCTCGCGATGGGTGATCTGCTCGGTGCCGACATAGGCGTAGAGGTCGACCGGCTTCACCGGACGCGCGATCAGCCCGACCAGCGCGATCACCTCGGGCAGCGGCTGCGGCGAGCCGTCCCGGGCCAGGGTGGCATCGGCGAACTGGCCGGAACCGTAGGTGCCGATGCCCTGGCCGACCAGGGCGGACGCCTGGAAGTCGAGCTTGCCCTTGATCACCGGCAGGATCACGCCGCCGCCGACGCCGCCGGCCAGCACCGTCTTGTTGTTGCCGTTGCCGACGCTGCTGACCCGGTCGTGCAGGAAGCGCGCGATGCCGAACAGCTCGTAATGGCCCCAGCCCGGATCGGCGGTGACCTTGGCCAACACGTCGGGGGCGTACTCGGTGGAATAGGTGGCGAGGCTGTTCAGCGTGCTGCCGTTGCCGCTCAGGCCGGCGTTGGTGGTGTTGACGGTGTCGGCGGCAGGCAGGCCGGAGCCGTTGCCGCCGATCGAGTAGGTGCTTTGCGGGCTTTCCACCGACACGCCGATGTCGAACCTGTCGTTGTCGAAGCCCTTGACGATGCGCAGGCCCACGTCGCGCTTCCACACGAAGCCGGTGACGAACTGGGCGTCGATCTGCAGCGGCGTGTCTTCCTGGTGCGGCACGATGCCGAACTTGTTCATCGTCGCCAGGGAGTACGCCTGGCCGCCGAGCACGTAGAGGTCGAGGTCGGAGCGGGCATAGGTGGCGTAGGCCTGGCGCAGGCGCAGCGTATAGCTGTTGCTTTCCACCGAGTTGGAGGTGACGCCCGAGCTGTTGAAGTCGGTCTCGTAGTAGGCGGAAAGCTGCGTCGCCGCGTTCGGCGAGGTTTCGACGAGAAGCGACACCCGGCTTTGCCGCGCCGAGCCGCGGAACTCGTCCTGGTGGTAGTTGGGGCTTTGCGCGAAGGGGATGCCCGTGTTGAAGCTCGACGAGATGTCGGCATCCTCGTTTCGGCTGCGGTATACCCCGGCCGCCTCGATGAAGCCGCCCAGGGTGACGCGCACGGCGCCGATCGCGAACTGTCCCTGCTTCAGGCGGCCGCCGCTCGGCTGGTAGCCCGGGTTGCCGTTGATGTTGGCGAACGGCGCCTGCGTGCCGGGGTAGCTGGCGTAGTTGTTGTAGCCAGGGGGCGCGGACAAGGGCGGCGGCGCCAGGGGGTGGCCGTTGCCGTCGAAGCGGGTCTGGCCCGAGCGTTCCTCCGCCTCGCGCGCCTGCCGGCTCGCCTGCGCTGCTTCCGAGCGGGCGGCCCTCACCTCGGCCGAGCGCGCCGACAGGTCCCGCTTCATGTGGTTGAGCTGGCCCTGCAGCGCCCGGATCTGCTTCTCGATGGCGCCGATCTGGGAGTCGGTCGTGTCGGCGATGGCGTGGCCGGACAGGGCGAGCGGGCCGCAGAATGTCGTGGCCGCGAGCAGAGCCGCCCTGGCAGGGTGTTGTCGAGGCATGGGTTGGTCCCGCTATATCGGCAGGACCCTATCGGTCGCGTCCCGCGGCGTGAACGAGGCGGAACCGGCAACGCGGCCTTTTCGCGACAACCGTGTCGTGGCCGACACGATTTCCCGGACGCGTCAGGTTCCTCGCGGCCGCGCCGGCAGCCACACGCTGACGGTGGTTCCCTGCCCCAGCGTGCTTCGTATGGCGAGCCGCCCGCCGTGTCGGCCGACGATGTGCTTGACGATGGCGAGGCCCAGGCCGCTGCCGTTCCTGGCGCCGGGACCATCGTCGGCACGGTAGAACCGCTCGGTCAGGCGCGGCAGGTGCTGCGGCGCGATCCCGGGCCCGTCATCGGACACGGACAGCACCACGCCGTCCGGCGATGGGTCCAGCCCGGCCTGCGCCGCCTCGGCACGGAGCACGATCCGCGCCGGGCCTCTGGCATACTTGACCGCGTTGTCGAGCAGGTTGTGCAGCACCTGCGCCATCTGGTCCGGATCGGCCGCCATCGGCGGCAGCCCGGCCGCGATCTCGAGATCAAGCGTGCAGCGGGCGGCGCGCAGCTGCGGCTCGTGCGCGTCCGCGACACGCTTCAACAGCACAGGCGGCGGCACGGTGCCGTCCGGACGACGGTGCTCGTGCATCTGGATGCGGGACAGGCTGAGCAGGTTGTCGATCAGCCGGCACATGCGCGCCGCCTGCGCTTCCATGATGGCGAGAAAGCGCACGCGCGCCGGCGCGTCGTCCGCGGCCGGGCCCTGCAGGGTCTCGATGAAGCCGATCAGGCTGGCCAGCGGCGTGCGCAGCTCGTGGCTGGCGTTGGCGACGAAGTCGGCGCGCATGCGCTCCACCGCTTCCTGCTCGGTGCGGTCGGACAAGGACAGCAGGATCAGCCCGCCACTGCCGGCGCGGCGGTCGGCCCGCATCGCCACGCGCAGCACGCGGCGCACCGGAACGTCCATCGCCAGGTCGACCGATTCCACCGCGGCACCCTGCAGGCGGTCCAGCGCATGCACCAGCAGCGGATGTCGGAGCAGTGCCGGCAGCGCGTCGCACAGCAGGGCCTGGGCCGCGCCGTTGGCATGACGCAGGAGCCTGTTCGAGGTCAGTGTCACCACCGGATGCGGCAGCATGTCGAGCAGCTCGGGCAGCGACCAGTCGGACGGCGACCAGTCGGGCGCCGGACGGCGGCGGTCCGGCGCCGGGCCGTCCTGCACCTTGTGCCGCCGCCACAGGCTCATCGCGCCCGGCACCCTGTCTGGGAGCGCCCCGTCCGGGAGCGCCCCGTCTGGGAGCGCTTTGGCTGGAAGCGCTTTGGCTGGGAGCGCTTTGGCTGGGGGCGCCTTGCCTGGGGGCGTCCTGGCCGGGTCAGACCGGCTCCAGGTCGAGCGCATAGCCGGCGGTGCGTACAGTTCGCACCACGTCCATCTCGCCCGGCGCGTTCAGCGCCTTGCGCAGGCGGCGGATGTGCACGTCGACGGTGCGCGCTTCCACGTGGATGTCGGCGCCCCAGACCGCGTTCAGAAGGTCCTCGCGCGAGAACACCCGGCGCGGGTGCTGCATCAGGAAGTCGAGCAGCCGGTATTCGGTCGGGCCCAGATGCACCGCACGGCCGGCGCGCTGCACGCGGTGCTCGGCGCCGTCCAGCACGATGTCGGCGAACTGCCGCGTCAGGCCATTCGCCTGCGGCTGCGCACGGCGCAGCAGGGCGCGCACCCGTGCCGCCAGCGCTTCCATGCCGAACGGCTTGGTGATGTAGTCGTCGGCGCCGGTGTTGAGGCCGCGTATCGAGTCCTGCTCCTCGGTCCGCGCGGTGAGCATGATGATCGGCAGGTCACGCGTCTGCGGACGGCGACGTATCTGGCGGCATACCTCGATGCCGGACAGGCTGGGCAGCATCCAGTCCAGCAGCAGGAGGTCGGGGGCCTGCTCGGACACGCGCAGCAGCGCTTCCTGGCCGTCGGCGGCTTCCTCCACCTGGTAGCCGAGCTTCTCCAGGTTGTAGCGCAGCATCACCGCGAGCGAGGGGTCGTCCTCCACCACCAGCACGCGCGGACCGGCTTCCTCGCGTGTGGCGGGGCGACGGCTCATGGTATGTTCCCGGTTCGGCGAAACGGAATGGGACTGGCTCATGGGGTCGCCTCGGGGTTGAAGCCGCCGCGCGGGCGCGCGGGCGGCAGCATCTCGCCGGTCACCGCATAGTGCACGCGCTCGGCGATGTTGGTGGCGTGGTCGCCGATCCGCTCCATGTTCTTGGCGATGAACAGGAGGTGGGTGCAGGCGCCGATGTTGCGCGGGTCCTCCATCATGTACGTCACCAGCTCGCGGAACATGGCGGTGTAGATCTCGTCCACCGCCTTGTCCGAGCGCCACACGTCCAGCGCCTTTTCCTTGTCGTTCTGGCCCAGCGCGTCGATCGCCAGGCGCAGGCTTTCCTGCACCAGGCGGCCCATGTTGCGCAGCCCCCCCAGCGAGATGTCCGGGCCGGCGCTGCCCAAGCGAAGCGAGCGCTTGGCGACGTTGGCGGCATAGTCGCCGATGCGCTCCAGGTCGGAGGTGACCTTGAGCGCCGACACGATCTCGCGCAGGTCCTGCGCCATGGGTGCCCGCAGCGCCAGCATCTTGATCGCGCGCGCCTCGACCTCGCGCTCCAGCGCGTCCACTTCCGGGTCCTGCTCCATCGCCATCTGGGCGGCTTCCGGGTTGTGCTCCAGGATCGCCTGGATGGCGTGCGCGGTCTGGCTTTCCACCAGCCCGCCCATGCGCGCCATCAGGCCGCGCAGCTGGTTCAGCTCCTGCTCGTAGGAGGAAACGATGTGGCCGGGGCTGCTGTTCATGACGTGGCTCCTCAGCCGAAGCGGCCGGTGATGTAGTCCTGGGTGCGCTTCAGCCGCGGCGTGGTGAACATCCGCGACGCCTCGTCCACCTCGACCAGCTCGCCCATGTAGAAGAACGCCACCCGGTCGGCGCAGCGTGCCGCCTGCTGCAGGTTGTGGGTGACGATGGCGATGGTGAAGTCCTGCTTGAGCTCGTCGAGCAGCTCCTCGATTCGCGCGGTCGAGATCGGGTCCAGCGCCGAGGTCGGCTCGTCGAGCAGGATCACCTCGGGGCGGGTGGCGATGGTGCGCGCGATGCACAG
>CAXTCK010000116.1:0-10747 GCA_964242425.1 uncultured Acetobacteraceae bacterium
GGCGACGGGCCGCGCAGGGCGCGCAGTTCCAGGCGCCGGGCACGGCTGCGGCATTCCGCCGGCGCGAGCCCCGCCGCCGCCAGCGGGTGCTTGAGCAGGGACAGCAGCGGCACCGGCGACAACCCTTCCGACACCGCCTCGGCAGCCAAGCGCAGGAACACCGCCGGCGGGGTCGCCATCAGCGCCTCGCCGGCGCTGTCGTCCACCGACACGCCCCAGCGGGCCAGCTCCACCGCCACGCGGCCGGCGAGCATCCGGTCCGGCGTCACCAGGGCGGCCCGCCGGCCGGGCACCTCCAGGGCTTCACGCATTGCCAGGGCGATCGCCGCCGCTTCCTCCTGCTGGTCGGCCGGCGCGAGCCGGGCGATGCCCGCGGTGTCGACCGGCTCCGACCGGTCCATCCAGTCGCCCAGCGCGTGCTCCGGCAGCAGGGCACGCGACAAGGTGCGCACGCGCGCTTCCGGCACCACCGCAACCCCATCCCAGCACCGGGCATCGTCGCGACGCGCCCCCAGATCCGCCAGCAGGCGCGCCAGCCCCGCCTGCGGATGGCTGGGCGGCAGGGTTTCCCAGGTCGCGTCGTCCAGCACCTGGCCCGGGCCGCAATCCAGCCCCGGCACCACCACCTGCCCTCGTCGCAGCCTGGCGACCGCGCGCAGCAGCGCCACCACCGCCGGCGAGGCCGCGGTGAAGCCCGCCGCCCACACCGGATGCGCGGGCGGCTCGTCCTCCCAGCAGCGCGCCTGCGCCCGGAGCAGGCCCACCTCGCGCGCCACCGGGTTGGCGAGCCCGTTCTCCGCCAGCCAGGCCGGCCAGGTCCGCGTGACGATCGACAGGAACTCCAGCGTCACCTGCCAATGCTCGGCGAACTCGGACGCCGCTCCCGGCAGCGCGGCCGCGAGGTCGCACTCCGCGCGCTCGGCCTCGTCCATCAGCTCGGCCAGCGCCTGCGCCAGCGGCCAGGCCTGGTCGATTGTCGGCGCGGTGCCGAACCGGGTGCCGGCGGCCAGCACCATCCGGCTCAGCAGCGCCAGCCGCTGCATCGGCTCCACCGCCGGCGGCGCGTCCAGCCAGCCGCCCAGCGCCAGCGGCGCCTCGTCCAGGGCGCCGATCGCGGCGATTCGTGGCAGCAGCATCACCCGGCCCTCGGACAAGCGCAGGAACGCCTCCGACAGCGCCCGCGCGGCGCGGCGCGTCGGCAGCAGGATCAGCCCGCGCGCCGCCAGCAGCGGGTCGCCATCGTCGCCGAACTGGTCCAGCCACGCCTCCGCCAGCACGTCCAGGAACGGCAGGTGCAGCGGGATCGCGGCCAGGTTGAAGCTCATGTGGTGGCGGGACCGAGCAGCGGGTCGCGCAGGGCGCGCTCGGTCTCGGCGATGTCGGACGGCCGGCTCAGGTGGAACCAGGGACCGTCATGCACGATCGCGCGAATCCGGTCGGCGGCGATCGCCGCGTCCCACAGGGCGTTCATGCCGAACGCGCCGTGGTGGATGCCGTCGAACAGCGCGGGCGACAGCACCTGCACGCCCGCGAACACATAGGGGACGATCTCGTTCTCGCGCCGGCGCCGCAGGTGGCCGAACTCGTCGATCGCGAAGTCGCCGCCGCCCACGTCGCCCACCACCGACGCGGTGCGCGCCACCAGCAGCAGCGCGTCGAGCGAGCGCGCGTCGAACCCGTCCGCCAGCCGCTTCAGCGCCGGTACCGGCCCGTCGAGCCAGAAGCTGTCGCCGTTCACCACCACGAACGGCTCCCCCGGCGGCAGGGCGCCGGAACGCAGCGCCGCCAGCACGGCACCACCGGTGTCCAGCAGCTCCAGCTCAGGCTGCAGCACCGTGCGCGGCCGTCCCGACGCTTGCCCCGGCGCCCGCGCCGCCCGCGCGGCGAGCCGGTCCGCCACCTGTCCGGCATGCCGATGGGCGTTGACTACGACGGTGTCGATCCCGGCCGCGCCGAGCCGGTCGAGCGCGTGGTCGAGCAGCGAGCGGCCGCCCACCGACAGCAGCGGCTTGGGCGTATGGCCGGTCAAGGGCTGCATGCGGGTGCCGAGCCCGGCCGCCAGCACCATGCCCGTGCGCAAGGACACGCTCACGGACCGCCGGGCCCGGCCGGCAGCCGGTTCGCCCAGCCCATGACCGTCGCCACGCGCGGCATGTCCGCGTCCACGTCCGCGTCCGCATCGGCCGTCGCGGCGCCCGGCACATCGGCCATGCGCAGCGACACGCGCAGCGCGTCCGGAGGTGCCAGCGGACCGAGCCGGTCCGGCCATTCCACCAGCACCACCCCGTTCCGCGCCTCGTCCCAGCCGAGCTCCTCCAGCCCCTCCGGCCCGTCGAGGCGCCACAGGTCAAAATGCGCGATCGACAGCGCCGCACCCTCCGCCGCCTGACCCTCGTAAAACCGGCCCTCGTAGAGCTGCACCAGGGTGTAGCTCGGGCTCGGCACCTCCATCGCGGGCTGGCCGCAGGCTTCGCGCAGCAGGGCGCGGGCCAGCGCGGTCTTGCCGGCGCCGAGCGGGCCGTCGAGCAGCACCGAGTCGCCGGGACGGAGCAGGCGGGCCAGTGCCCGGCCCAGCGCCTCGGTGGCGCCGAGATCGGGCAGGTGGCGGAAGCGGGGCGTCATCCCGCCATCTTGCCGTAGCTCCGGCATGCTCCACAATGTAGCGAGCGCGAAGGAGGACGAACGGTCTTGGATGGCGGCTTGCACGAGCGGAACGCGGACCTGGTTGTCGACGTGGCCATCGTCGGCGCCGGGCCGGCCGGGCTGTTCGCCGCCTTCCAATGCGGCATGCTTCGCCTCCGCCCGGTGCTGATCGACGCGCTGGACCAGACCGGCGGACAGTGCACCGCGCTCTACCCGGAAAAGCCGATCTACGACATCCCGGCCCACCCGGGCATCGAGGCCGGCGCGCTGATCGCGGAGCTGGAACGGCAGGTGGCGCCGTTCGACGTGCCGCGCCTGCTCGGCCGGCGGGTGGACGCCCTGTCCGGCAGGCGTGGCGCGTTCCGGCTCCGCACCGATGGGGGCGACGTGGTGGCGGCGCGCGCGGTGCTGATCGCCGCCGGCGCCGGGGCGTTCGGCCCGAACCGGCCGCCGCTGGACGGGCTTGCCGCCTTCGAGGCCAGCGGTGCCGTGCAGTACTTCGTGCGCTCGCGCGACGCGTTCCGCGGTTGCTCGGTGGCGATCGCCGGCGGCGGCGACAGCGCGGTGGACTGGGCCTTGTCGCTCAAGGACATCGCGGCGCGGGTGTGGCTGATCCACCGCCGCCCCCGCTTCCGCGCCGCGCCCGACAGCCTGGCGCGGCTCCAGGACGCCGCCGCGCGCGGCGAGGTCGAGCTGGTGGTGCCCTATCAGCTGCACGCGCTGCACGGCGACAACGGTTCCCTGTCCGGGGTGTCGGTGTCGACCCTGGACGGTGCCGTGCGCGTGCTGGACGCGGACCGGCTGCTGCCGTTCTTCGGGCTGTCGACCGATCTCGGGCCGCTCGCCACCTGGGGCATGCAGACCGGCCTGCACGGGCTGATCCCCGTCACCCCGTCCACGCTGGAAACCACCCTGCCCGGCGTGTTCGCGATCGGCGACGTGGCGAGCTATCCCGGCAAGCTCAAGCTGATCCTGCAGGGCTTCAGCGAGGCGGCGATGGCGGCCCACGCGATCCACGCCGTGGTCCGCCCGGACGAGGCGCTCCGGTTCGAGCATTCCACCAGCCGCGGCCTGCCCTTGTGAGCCCTGCCGATCGCGCCGGCGGCGTCCTGACCATCGACCTCGGCGCGATCGCGGCCAACTGGCGCATCCTGGCGGCAACGGCGCATCCGGCGGAATGCGCCGCGGTGGTCAAGGCCGACGCCTACGGGCTCGGTGTCGCGGCGGTGGCGCCGGTGCTGGCGGAGGCGGGCTGCCGCAGCTTCTTCGTGGCCCACCTGGACGAGGCGATCGCGCTGCGCGACCTGCTGGGTGCGGCGCCGTCGATCTTCGTGCTGAACGGCATCCCGCCCGGCACGGCCGGGGCGTTCGACGCCTGCCGGCTGCTTCCGGTGCTCAACAGCGCCGGCCAGGTCGGCGAATGGCAGGCCCTGGCCGCGTCCCGGGGGCGACCGCGTCCCGCGGCGATTCAGGTCGACACCGGCATGTCCCGCTTTGGGCTGTCGCCGGACGAGGTGCGTGTTCTGGCCGCGCGCCCGGACGGGTTCGCCGGCATCGCCACGCGCCTGGTGATGAGCCATCTCGGCTGCGCCGACGAGCCGTCGCATCCCGCCAACGAGTCGCAGCGTGCAGCCTTCGCAGCGCTGCGTCCGCTGCTGCCGGCGGCACCCGCCAGCCTGGCGGCGTCGTTCGGGATCTTCCTGGGCCCGGCCTTCCACCTCGACATGGTCCGTCCCGGCGTCGCCCTGTTCGGGCTGCCCCCGGCTGCCACGCGCCCCAACCCCCTCCGGGCGGTGGTGCGCCTGCAGGGGCGCATCGTGCAGACGCGCCGGATACCGGCCGGCGCCTTTGTCGGCTACGGCGCGCGGTTCGTGGCCGGGCGCCCGAGCCGGATCGCCACCGTCGCGGTCGGCTATGCCGACGGCTTCCTGCGCGCGGGCGGCGGAAGCGGCGTGGCCTGCCTGCCCGGAAGCGGAACCATCCTGCCGATCGTCGGGCGCATCTCCATGGACTGCCTCGGCGTCGACGTGACCGACGCGCCGGAAGCCGAGCTGCGGGAAGGCACGGCGCTCGACCTGATCGGACCGCATCGCCCGCTGGAGGACGCGGCAACGGCGGCCGGGACGATCGGCTACGAGATGCTGACCGCGCTGGGCCATCGCTACCACCGCCACTACGTGCACGACGCAGCGCCCGGCCTTTGACGGCGGGACAGGCTGCGGCCCTTGCCGGTCAACCCGGCCGGGGCCACCTCGCATGGTTGATGCCGGGCCGGGGAGCCATCGGAACATGAAGGTGGTGGTGCTCGGCGGCGGCGTGATCGGGGTGACCTCCGCCTGGTACCTGGCGCGGCTCGGTCACGAGGTGGAGCTGCTGGAACGCCAGCCGGGCGTGGCCCTGGAAACCAGCTTCGCCAATGCCGGACAGGTGTCGCCCGGCTACTCGACGCCCTGGGCCGCACCCGGCCTGCCGCGCAAGGCGATCGGCTGGATGCTGAAGAAGCATAGCCCGCTGCTGATACGGGCCCGCTTCGACATCGCCATGATGCGCTGGATGACGGCGCTGGTGGCGAACTGCACCGCCGAGGCCTACGACCGCAACAAGGGCCGCATGCTGCGCCTCGCCGAGTACAGCCGCGACTGCCTGGACGACCTGCGGCACGAGACCGGCATCACCTATGACGACCGCCAGGGCGGCCTGATCCAGCTGTTCCGGACGCAGGCGCAGCTCGACCACGCGGCCGACGACATGCGCATCCTGGCCGAGGGCGGCGTTCCGCACGAGCTGCTCGACCGCGACGGCGTGGTGCGGCACGAGCCGGGCCTGGCGCATTCCGCCCACCTGCTGAAGGGCGGCCTGCGCCTGCCCGGCGACCAGTCCGGCGACGCCCACCTGTTCACCAGGCGCCTGGCGGAAAAGGCCGAGGCGGCCGGGGTGCGGTTCCGCTTCGGGCTCGCGATCGAGCGGCTGTCGTTCGGGCCGGACCGCGTCACCGGGGTCGAGACCAGCGGCGGCACGATCACCGCCGACGCCTACCTCGCCGCGACCGGGGTGCAGACCGCGCGGCTGCTGCGCCCGCTCGGGCTGCACCTGCCGGTGTATCCGGTGAAGGGCTACTCGCTGACCATCCCGCTGACCGATCCCGCCCGCGCCCCCACCTCCACCGTGAACGACGAGACCTTCAAGGTGGCGATGACCCGGCTCGGCGACCGCATACGCGTGGGCGGCACCGCCGAGCTCGCCGGCTACGACCTGCGCCTGTCGCCGGAGCGCCGCGAAACCCTGGAGCTGTCGTTCGGCGAGCTGTTCGGCGGCGGCGACCTCAGCCGCGCCACGTATTGGACCGGCCTGCGCCCCAACACCCCGGACGGCACGCCGATCGTGGGACCGGCCGGCCGCTACCGCAACCTGTGGATCAACACCGGGCACGGCACGCTGGGCTGGACCATGGCCTGCGGCTCCGGCCGCCTGGTCGCCGACCTGATCTCCGACCGGCGGCCCAACATCGAGCACGCCGACCTGGCGCTGTCGCGCTACGCCGCCTGAACAGCGTTCACATGAACAGCGTTCACACCGCCGGCTGAAGCGGCCCCGGTGCCGCGCGCTCGAGGCGCGGGCGCAGGTGGGCCGCGATCAAGGCCCTCACCTGCTCGAACACCATGGCCTGGTCGAGCCGGTAGTTGCTCCGGTCCTGCGCGTCCGAGCCGGCCTCGGTGCCGGCCAGGTCCTCCACCGCCTCGGGGGCGTTGAACAGCAGCGGCGTCGGGTTCTCCATGGCGCCCGGGTGGTGGTAGATCGACAGGTCGTGGCGGTTCTGGAGGTTCCAGCGCCCGACGGTGGTGAGGCCCGGGGTGTTGCAGACCCAGCGGTACTTGGCGAGCGCCGCCCCCCAGGGGGCGACAAAGAAGTCCGCGTGGCTGCACCAGAGCACGCTTTCGGGGATCGGCCGGCCGATGTTGTCGACGATCGTCACGGCGGAGCCGGCGAACGCGCGCACGAGAAACGCGGTGATCCCGACCTCGCGTTGCAGAAAGGTGGTGCCGCCCGAGAAGTTGTCGCCGAAGCTGGCATAGGTGGCGCCGGGATCGTCTCCGGCGCTGTTGTGCCCGTCGATCACCACCGTCAGCCGGCCGATGGCGTCCGCGAGCATGCGGATCAGGGCGTGCGCGAAGCCCTGCATGTCCTCGACCGTGCGGTTGCCGATGCGCAGGCCCACCAGCACCACCGGACCCGCAGCGGCGGCGGCGGCGGCACGCGCCGCCACGTCGGCCCAGCGCGGCGCGCGGCGCAGGGCGGCGACGATGCGGGTGCCGACCTGGGCCGGGACCGAGATGCCGGTCGACTTCATGACGCGCTGGCGCTCGCGGTAGAACGTGCCGATATGGGCGTTCAGGGTGCTGTCGAGCCGCACCACCTTGCCCTGGAGCTCGGGAAAGATCTCGTCGATCGGGCCGTACAGCTCGGGATGATGGTGGTTGTCGAACACGAAGAAGCGGGGCAGCCGCTCCGGCGGGAACGCGTCCACCAGGTAGGACACGCCGCTCAGGTCCTGCCACACGAAGTGGCCGAGGTGGATCGCCGGGAAGCCGCGGAACGCGTGCACCACCTCGCCGTCCGGCCGCTGCAGGGCGCCGAGCAGCTCCGGGCCGAACTGCGCCGCGTGCTGCAGCAGGCGGCCGCGGGCGCGCTCGCAGTACGGGCGGGCGGCGGCCAGGTGGCCCTCGTCCTGCGCCACCAGGAGGTCGGCGGCGGGGAAGTAGACGGCGAAGGTGCGGAAGAAGCCGGCCATGGCGAACACGTAGAAGGTCAGGCCGTGCCGCTCGTCGTGCACCTGGTAGGCGAAGCACTGGTCGTCGAGGTAGAGCGTGCGGCCCGGCACCTCGATGCGGCGGCCGTCCACCGGCGACGGCCACGACATGGTGCCGAGATCCACCAGCCGGAACAGCTCGGAGCGCAGGAACTGCTGGCACAGCGCCCGGGTGTGGTCGGGATCGAGCACGAGGCGGCCGCCGCCCGGGCCGGCACCCGGCACCGTGTAGCGCATCGCCGGCGGCAGCGTGTCGGTCAGGGTCCAGATCAGGGACAGCCGGTCCGGCTCGGCGGCGAGGTGGAAGGCGAGCAGGTCGGCGCGCGTGCCGGGGCTGCAGTCGAGCAGCCAGGCCAGGTCCGGGCCCGGCGGCAGCACGGGCGCCAGGATCATCCGGTTCCAGAGCTGGTCGAACAGCTCGGCGCAGGAAGCGCGCAGCGCGGCCCGGAAGGCGCCGATCAGCTGCCCGGCGCTGTTGCCGAGGTAGTTGGCGTCGCGGTCGACGTACCAGATGCCGGCATGGCCGTCCCGGTGCGCCAGTTCGAGCACGATCACCGGCGCGAGATGGGTCCGCACCTGGTTGATCCGCCAGCCGGGGCCCAGCGCCAGCACCTGGCCGTTCTGCATGATGTCGCGGCCGCGCAGCCAGGCCATCGCGTCCGCGGGGTCGGAAACAACCCGCTCCAGCACCGCGTCGGGCACCGCATCGGGCACCGCCTCGCGCACCGGCGCCGCGTCCGCCGGCTGCGCCGCGCGAACGATCTCGCGCCGGACGTCGAGATGCAGGCCGAGCAGGGCACGCACCGCGTCCGGCGGGTCGCAGGGCATGCCGGGTGTGGCCGTCGCCCGCAGCCAGGCCACGGCGGGCAGAGTGCGGCTGCGCACGATGTCGAGCAGCGACGCGGGCAGCCGGCCGATCTCGTTGCCGATGAACTGCCCGTCGCCGTCGAGCAGCCAGAACCCGCCCCGGCCGGAGCCGTGCCTGAACTCCAGGATCAGGAGCGGGTGGAACAGGGTCAGCAGCGCGCCGGGGTTCCAGCCCTCGACAAAGCCGCGCACCGGGGCGTTGTCCTTCACCATGGGAAGAACCAGTTCCGGCCCGAGTCGCAGGCGGTAGCCGTCCGGGTTGGGCACCACGGCGTCGCGCAGCAGCGAGGCAAGCCCGGCCGCTTCGGTCCGGCTCAGCATGCGCCCGTTCCGGCGGCACCTGCTTGAACACCGTTCACGGCAGCACGACGCTCCCGCCACGCGACAACCGTTCCTCGGATGTGCCCATCGACAGGCTCAGGGTGGTGCCGAAGGGCAGCGCGGTCTGCACGCCGACCGCCACGCTGCGGCCGTTGACGGCGGGCAGGTCGTGGAAACGCGGTCCCTGCCCGGCGGCGGCCTGGAGAAAGGCGCGCGTGCTGCCGCCGAGCAGGCCGCTGTCGAGCTCCACCGCGGTGGAATGATACCCGCCCGAGCCGAAGGACTGCGACACGGCGCCACCCGCCACGGGCGGCGGCGCGGCGCCGGGCAGGCTGCCCGCGAGCGGTCCCGACGGGGGCGGGATCTGGGCCAGCGAGAAGTCGCCCGGCGCGGCCAGAAGGCTGTCGTCGGGGCGGTCGCCAGGGACACCGGCGCGGGCACCGGCGTGGGCCTGGGCGCTCCAGCAGGACGTGGCCACCACGACAATCGCCAGCAGGAGGCCGGCGACGCGCATCAGTCGCTCACCTTGGCCACGCGCAGGGTGTTGGTGGTGCCGGCGCGGCCGAACGGCACGCCGGCGGCGATCACCAGCAGGTCGTCCGCCTTGGCGATCCCGGCCGCCTTGGCCACGTCCACCGCGGCGTCCACCACGTGGGCCATGGTTTCGGTCGCCTCGTGCTCGCCGGTGACGAGCGCCTGCACGCCCCAGACCGCCGACAGGCGGCGTGCGGCGGGCAGGTTGGCGGCCAGGCCCAGGATCATGCAGGGCGGGCGCTCGCGCGAGATGCGCACCGCGGCCCGGCCGGACAGGGTGTAGGCGACGATCGCCGCCGCGCCGATCGACTGCGCCACCTGCTGCGCCGCATAGGCGATCGCGTCGGCGGTGGTGCCGTCCGGCGCCGGGCGGGAGGCTTCCTGGCTCGCCTGCCAGCCCGGGTCGGCTTCCACCTGCTGGGCGATGCGCTTCATGATCGACACCGCCTCGATCGGGTACTGGCCGACCGCGGTCTCGCCGGACAGCATCACCGCGTCGGCGCCGTCGAACACCGCGGTCGCCACGTCGGACGCTTCGGCGCGGGTGGGGGTGGGCGCCGAGATCATGCTTTCCAGCATCTGCGTCGCCACCACCACCGGGCGGCCGAGCAGGCGGGCAGCGCGCACGATGCGCTTCTGCTCCAGCGGCACGCGCTCGGGCGGCAGCTCCACGCCGAGGTCGCCGCGCGCCACCATCACCGCGTCGGACAGCCGCAGGATCTCGTCCAGGCAATCGAGCGCCTGCGGCTTCTCGATCTTGCTCATGATCCAGGCGCGGCCCTGCACCAGCTCGCGCGCCTCCTCCACGTCCTCCGGGCGCTGCACGAAGCTCAGGCCGATGTAGTCGACGCCGTGCTCCAGCGCGAAGGCGAGGTCGGCGCGGTCCTTCACCGTCAGCGCCGGGATCGGCAGCACCACGTCGGGCACGTTGACGCCCTTGCGGTCGCTCAGGACGCCGCCGGTGACCACCTCGGTTTCCAGCCGGTCGGCGAAGCAGCCGGTGACGCGCAGGCTCAGCCGGCCGTCGTCGAGCAGGAGCAGCGAGCCGACGCGGGCGGCCTGGATGATCTCGGGATGCGGCAGCTGCACCCGCCGGTCGTCGCCGGGAGCGGAGTCGAGGTCCAGGGTGAAGGCGTGGCCGGGCACCAGCGACGCGCGGCCGCCGGCAAAGGTGCTGACGCGCAGCTTGGGGCCCTGCACGTCGGCCAGGATGCCGATCGGCTGGCCGCGCCTGCGCTCCACCGCGCGTATGGCTGCGATCCGGGCGCCGTGCTCGGCATGCAGCCCGTGGGAGAAGTTGATCCGGAACAGGTCGACGCCGGCCTCGGCCAGCGCCGCGATCCGGTCCTCCGAGCTGCTGGCCGGACCAAGGGTGGCGACGATCTTGGTGCGGCGGGAAAGAACGGAGGAAACGGGAAAGGCGGACACGGCAGATCTCCTGAACGCACCAGAACCTGAACATACCAGAACCGGCAGCGGGCGATGGAACGCGGTTCCTAGGGTGCCAGAATTGTTCCCCGGGGCAAAAGCCCCCCGGAATGATCAGGCGTCATGGCCGGGCGGAACGCGGCGGCG
>CAXTCK010000117.1:0-10731 GCA_964242425.1 uncultured Acetobacteraceae bacterium
CGCGCTGCCGGTGGCGGCACCCGTGCCGGCCCTGGCGCGCGGCGCGCCCGACAGCTTCGCGGACCTCGCCGCCCGGCTGCTTCCCTCGGTGGTCAACATTTCCTCCACCGGCACCGCGACCGACGAAAGCGAGGACGACGACGAAGGCGACCTGCCGAGCGCGCCGGCCGCGCCAGGCAAGGGCAACAGGAACGGCAACAACAAGAACGGCGACGGGAACCAGGCGGTGCCGGCTTTTCCGCCCGGCTCGCCGTTCGAGAAGTTCTTCCACGACTTCATGAACCACCACGGTGGCGGCCAGGGAGGTGGCCCGGGAGGTGGCTCGGGAAACAGCCAGGGCAATGGCGGGGACAACCAGAACGGCGCCCAGGCGGCGCCCGGGCGCAAGATGCAGAGCCTGGGCTCCGGCTTCGTGATCGACCCGTCCGGCCTGATCGTGACCAACAACCACGTCATCAAGGGTGCGGACGTCATCACCGTGACGCTGCAGGACGACACGGTGCTCAAGGCCCGGCTGCTCGGCCACGACGACAAGACCGACCTCGCCCTGCTCAAGGTGGAGCCGGCGCATCCGCTGCCCACGGTCGCGTTCGGCGACAGCGACACCGCGCGGGTCGGCGACTGGGTGATGGCGATCGGCA
Organism: uncultured Acetobacteraceae bacterium; assembly: GCA_964242425.1. GTDB lineage: Bacteria > Pseudomonadota > Alphaproteobacteria > Acetobacterales > Acetobacteraceae > Lichenicola. The sequence goes on from CAXTCK010000117.1 coordinate 642, forward strand.
ACCCGTTCGGCCTGTCCGGCACCGTCACCGCCGGGATCGTGAGCTCGCGCGGCCGCTCGTTCGACAACGGTCCCTATGACGCGTTCATCCAGACCGACGCGCCGATCAACCGCGGCAACTCGGGCGGGCCGCTGTTCGACATGAACGGGGCCGTGATCGGCATCAACACCGCGATCTACTCGCCTTCGGGCGATTCGATCGGCATCGGCTTCTCGATCCCGTCCAACGAGGCGCGCACGGTGATCGAGCAGCTGCGCCGGTTCGGCAAGGCGACGCGCGGCTGGATCGGGGTGCGCATCCAGGACGTGAGTTCCGACATCGCCGACAGCCTCGGGCTCAAGAACCCGAAGGGCGCGCTGCTGGCCGGGCTGGACGCCGACGGGCCCGCCGCCAAGGCCGGGATGAAGACCGGCGACGTGATCCAGCAGGTGGGCGGCAAGCCGGTGGACGGGCGCAGCCTGCCGCGCATCGTCGGCGAAACCCCCGTGGGGCAGGCCGTGCCGGTGCTGCTGTGGCGCGACGGTCATGCGCTGACGCTGCCGGTCACGATCCGGGCGTTTCCCGACGAGGCGGCGGCCCCGGCGGCGGCGCCCGTCGTGCATAAGCCGGCGCCGCCCGCCTCCGTGGACCTTCTCGGGCTCGGCATGAAGCTGGCGCCGCTCGACGACCTGCTGCGGCAGAAGTACCAGATCGCTGACAGCCAGAAGGGGGTGGTGGTGACGACGGTGACGAACAACGGCGTCGCCGCCGACCGCGGCATCCATGCCGGCGACGTGATCGTGGAGGTGCAGCAGTCCGAGGTGTCGCAGCCGGCGCAGGTGCAGGACGGCATGGAGGCTGCGCGTCGGCAGCACCGCTCCTCGGTGGTGATGCTGGTGCAGAGCGGCGACGGCTTGCGTTGGGTGCCGCTGCCGGTCGGGAACGCGCAGGCGGGGCCGGGCAAGGCGCCGGGCTGACCGGCGGGCGATGTCCGACCGCGCTGCCCGGGTTCCGGCTGCCCCGGCTTCGGCTGGCCCGGCTTCGGCTGGCCCAGCTCCGGCCGGGCAGGCCGGACGGCTCGCGGCGATCGGGAACCGGATCCGGGGCTGGACGCCGGAGCTGCGCCAGGCGATCCGCACCCTGGTCTCGGTGTTCCTGTCGGACGTGGTGGCCCACGCGCTGCACCTGCGCGAACCGTACTGGGCGCTGATCACCGCGGTGATCGTCACCCAGGCGCGCATCAGCTCGACGCTGGAAGCCGGCCGCGACCAGATCATCGGCACCCTGGTCGGCGCCGCCGCGGGAGCGGCCGCAATCGCGTTGTGGCTGGCGGGCCTGCCCAAGGCGCCGGTGTTCGCCGGGCTGCTGGTGCCGCTGGCCCTGCTGGCGGCGTTCAAGCCGAACCTGCGCCTGGCCGGCGTCACCCTGGTGGTGGTGTTCCTGTTCCCGGCGCAGGGCGGGGCGTTCAACCGCCCGGTGGACCGGGTGCTGGCGATCCTGGTGGGGGCGGTGGTGTCGCTGGCGGTGTCCTATCTGGTTTTCCGCACCCGCGCCCGCGGGCTGGCCTTCGATGCCGCCTCCGACATGCTCGCCGCCGTGGAGGCCACCCAGGCGGCGGTGCTGACCCGGCGCGTGCCCATGACCGAGGTCGAGCGGCTCAACGACGCGAGCAACGAGGCGCTGCGTGCGCTGGCGGCGGCGATCGCGGAAGCCAACCGCGAGCACTTCGCGGTGGTGGAACGCCACGACCCGCTGATGGTGCGCCTCGTGCCGATGCTGCGACGGCTGCAGAGCGACGTCCTGTTCGTCGCCCGCGCCATGGACGAGGCCACGGCGTCGGACCGGCCGCCGGTTCTCCAGCAGGTGTCGGCGTCGATCACTGCCGCGTTCCGGTCGCTGCAGGCGGCACTCGGCGAGGAAGCGCGGTCCGGCACGCACGACGCCGGGCGCCTGGCGCTCAACGCGCGGGCGCTGTCGGACCGGCTCGAGGAGCTGGGCGACGCGGCCGGGCCGCTCGCGCGCTTCACCCTGCAGATGCTCAGCCGCGACGTCGCCGACGTCGCCGCGGCGCTGACGCCGGAACCGGAACAGCGGGCGCCTGCGCCGGCGTGACGCGCCATCGTGACGCGTCGGAAAGGCCCGACGCCGTCGTTCGAGTAACGAAACGTCACCGAAACGCGGCCGTCCTGTACCATGGCCCCTGCATGTCGACCCACACGCTTCCCGCCGCGACACCAAGGGAGGCGGCAATGCCGAGCGACACCACCCGATCCTGCAGGCGCCTGTCGATCCTGGCCGGGACCGCGTTGCTGGGAAGCCTTCACGCCCTGCCGGCCTGGGCCTGGGGCCATACCGGCCACCTCGACACAGCTACCTGGCTGCCGCGTCCCTGCCGGACGCCGTTCCGGTGTTCCTGCGCACGCCGGAGGCGATCGCGGCGATCCAGCAGCTGGGCCCCGAGCCGGACATCTCCAAGGATGCCGGCACCACCACGACGAGCGCGATCCCGGCCACTACATCGACCTGAACGACGACGGCACCGTGCCGGGCGGCAGCCTGCTCAAGGCCGACGGCACGCCGGTGAGCCGTTCGCGCGAAGGGTTCGACACCATGCTGCGCTCGGCCGGCAGCGACCAGTACGCCGAGGGCTACCTCCCGTACAACATCGTCGACGGCTGGCAGCAGGTGCGCAAGGACCTCGCCTATATCCGCGCCGACCAGGTCGGCCTCGCCACCGCGACCAACGACGCCGACCGGCAGTTCTTCTCTTGCCAGCTGGCGCTGCGCCAGCAGCTGACGATCCGCGACATCGGCGTGTGGAGCCACTACGTCGGCGACGCGAGCCAGCCGCTGCACGTGTCGATCCACTACAACGGCTGGGGCAAGTACCCAAACCCGAACAACTACACCACCAAACCGATCCACGCCCGGTTCGAAGGCGCGTTCGTGAAGGACTACGTGCCGCTGCAGGCGATCGCGGCGCTGATCCCGGCGTACCACGACTGTGGCTGCGCGATCGAGGTGCGCGTCGGCCAGTACCTGGCGCGCACGCTGAGCCAGGTGCAGCCGCTGTACCAGATGGCCAAGATCGACCTGTTCACCACGCCGGCGCCGGCCGAGGTGCAGTTCGCGGCACGACAGCTCGCGGCGGGTGCGGCCGAGTTGCGCGACGAGATCCTTGATGCCTGGACATCAAGCGAAACGATCGGCGTCGGTTATCCCGTGATCGCGGTGCGCGACATCGAGGACGGCAAGGTGCACCTGACCAGGACCTCGTTCGCCGCCAACTGATCGGGTTCCGGATGAGGGACACGGCGCGGACACATCCGGTTACGACGTACGCCCCAATCGCGCCGCAGGAAGGGAGCCGGATGACCTGGACGCCGGGAACCCATCGAACGGGCCCGGGCGGAAACAGGAGAACCGGAATGGACATCCGTTCAAGCTTCAAGCGCTCGATGCTGGCCGCGGCGGCCGTCGTCGCGACCCTGGCGACGGTGCCACTCGCCCAGGCTCAGCCGGTCCCGCCGCCGGGCTGGGCCGGGCCGCACTACTACTACCACGGCCACCATTGGCATCATCGCGCCTGGGCGTGGGACCGCTACCACCACCACTACTACCGCTACTACTGAGCGCTAAGCGTGGAGCCGGGCGCCGTTCGCGGCGTCCGGCTCGTCGCCGCAGGCGGCGCTACTCGTAGAACTCGACGCTGCCGTCGTCGAGGTCGTAGCGCGCGCCCACGATCCTCAGCCGGCCGGCGCGCTGCGGCTCGATCAGGAGCTGCTCGGTGTCGCGAAGCCGGGACACGATGCGCAGCACGTTCTGCTTCACCGAACGGTCGAGCAGGTCGTGCTCCCCGTCGCGACGCGCGCGCAGCACGGCGGGAATGATCGGCTCGATCATCTGGCCGATGCTGCCGGGATAGGTGGCGTCGTTCTGCACCACGTTGACCGCCGCCTGCACCGCGCCGCAGCGCTCGTGCCCCAGCACCACCACCAGCGGCGCGCCCAGCACCACCACGCCGTACTCGATGCTGCCCATGGCGGCGAGGTCGACCACGTTGCCGGCGTTGCGGACGATGAACAGCTCGCCCAGGCCGCAGCCGAACAGCACCTCCGGCGGCACCCGGCTGTCGGAGCAGCCCACCAGCACGCAGAACGGGCGCTGCTCGGTGGCGAGAGCCGCGCGCCGCTCCTGGCTGGTCACGCGGTGCTGCACCGCCTCGCCGTCCAGGTGGCGGCGGTTGCCCTGCTTCAGCCTGGCCAGGGCCTGGTCGGCGGTGATCGGCTGGTGCGGCGGGGAAGCGGGAGATGCCATGCGGGAAGATCCTTCTGCTGAATGCCGTGGCTCAGGCCAGTACCCCGGCCACCGGCTGCATCGGCGCGGGGGCGGGATCACCGATCGCTTCCTTCAGGTCGATCTCGATCGTGCGGGCGATCGCCGCCATCGGCACCGCGTGCGGGCCGGGAGCGAAGGGGGATTCGAGGTCGGCGCCGATCTCGTCCAGGGCCACGAACAGGAAGCCCACCACCGTGGAGCCAAGCGGCGTGATCCAGCCCAGCTCCTGCACCATGGACAACGGCAGCACCAGGCAGAAGATGCGCACCAGCAGGCGCGGCACCGCGGAGAACTGGATCGCGAGCGGGGTGTTGCGTATGCGCTCGAGCCCGCCTTGGGCGTTGGACAGGTCGGACAGGATGCGGTCGATCTCCGCCTGCGCCGCCGGGTGCGCACCGCGCGCCACCGCTTGCGCCCGCACCGCCAGGCCGATGGCGAACAGGATCGCGGTGGGCTGGTTGCGTCGCCTGGCCACGCGCGACGCCAGCTCCGGCGTCAGCAGTGCCCGCACCTCCGCCGACACGTCCGTGCCGGCCAGCGCACCGCGCAGCGCGTGCGCGAAGCCGATCATCGCCCGTGTCAGCTCCGGCGCGCCGTCCAGCAGGGTCGCCATCTGGCGCGCGAAGCTGCGGGCGTTGTTAGTGACCGCCCCCCACAGCGTGCGGGCTTCCCACCAGCGGTTGTAGGCGGCGGTGTTGCGGACGTTCAGGAACAGCACCAGGGCGGAGCCGATCAAGGAGAACGGCAGCGCCGGCTGGTCCATCCAAGGCCGGTGCGCGAGCTGGAACAGCAGCACCACCACCACGTCCCAGGCGAACAAGGCCAGCAGCGGCCGCACGCTTTCACGAACCAGCAGGCGTATCCCGGCGCGGCGGTCGGCGATCATGTCCCAGGGCTCAACGCGGGGTGGCGGTCGGCATGATGGACGGCATCGCGGCGTTGGACGCGCCGGGCTGCGGCGCGCCGGAGGGCGATCCGGGCGGCACCACGCCCTGGCTGGTGGCGCCGCCGGCGTCAGGCCGGTAGCTGGGCGTGCCGGCGGCACTCCGCTGCACCGGAAGCCGGTCCAGCCAGGCCAGGCAGGTGCGCACGATCGGCGCGCAGTACGAGCTCGGCGCCAGCGTCGCGTTCTTCTCGCCGGAGTAAAGCAGGCGGCTGACACGTCCTTCATCGACCCGGAACGTCGCGTGGCAGTAGCCGCCGTTCGACAGGCCGAGCCCGCCCACGATCGGCACCGCGTAGCTCGTGGAGCTGCTGGAGGTGGCGTAGTAGGTCAGCACGTCGGTGCTGCCGAAGCTCGCATGCTGGTCGGGCACGCCGAGGCAGGATTCCAGGTCCACCTCGCTCAGGCCGACCAGCCTGGTCTGCGCCCGTTCGGCGAGGCGGGAGTCCTGCACCGCGCAGGCGCCGAGCAGCAGGACAGGAAGCAGGCGGCAGGCGATGACGGCGGGACGTGGCAAATCTTTCCCCTTGGCGCAGGAACGGCGATGAAGGGGAACGCCGGCACCGCCGCGGCGGTTCGGGCGCTTCAGAAGCGGAACGCCAGGGTGGACAGGTAGTAGGTGCCGTCGGAGGCGCCCGCCTTCTCGATCGCGCGGGAGGCGAGGAAGCGGGCGAGGTCGTGGGTCCAGGTCAGGTGCCGGGTGATGCGCCAGGCGAAGTTGACCTGCGGCAGGGTGCCGATCCAGCCGCCGGAATAGCGGCCGCGGAAGGAATAGACCCGGCTGGTGCCGTACACCGCGTCGTTCGTGGATTCCCGCCACAGCTCCGATACCCGGAACCGCAGCAGGGTCTTGGAGCTCGGCGTGAGCTCGAGCTGCGGCGCCAGGTTCACCAGGTTGGACGCGGTGAAGTAGGTGGTGGTGTCGAGGTAGTTGCTCTGGGGGTTGTAGGGAGCGATGTAGGTGTTCTCGCTGCCTGTCTTGTTGTTGTAGTTGCCGCCCGAATATGCGTCGGCCTGCACGCCCAGCAGCGGCCGGCCGTAGATGTTCGCGAAGCGCCAGCCGGCGAAGCCGTTGACCGAGAACGCGTCCACGTTGCGCCTTGGCGCGTCGTGGGCGGGACGGAACGAGCCGCCCTGGTAGATGCCACCGAGCGAGAACTCGATCGGCCCGGCGCGGCCCCACAGCCGGGTGCCGTAGTTGTCGCGAAGCGTGGAGCCGGACTGGGTGCCGGTGGCGGTGGCGATCGCCGCCGGCGAGCCGCCCAGCTCGTAGCCGATGTAGAACAGGTCGAAGAAAACGTGGCCGGGCTCGCCGAAGGCATGGAAGTCCGGCAGCGCGTAAGAGCTGTAGCCGCCGAACAGCCGCGCGTTGTAGTTCTCGTTGTCGCGCAGCAGCGGCCCCGGCGTGGTGTTGGTCTGGGTGAAGTCCCAGGCGTCGAAGCGGATGCGCGGCCAGACCGCATAGCCGCGCACGCCGTTCCAGGACAACGGCAGGTCCGGCGTTTCGCGCAGGTAGAGCACGTAGTTCGGCGCGTCGAGGAACTCCTGCCGCCCGACCATGATCCCGGTCTGCGCGCCGGCGATCCGGGTCTTGGCCTCCACGAACAGCTGCTGCACGTCGAGCCGGGTGCGGTAGGTGGAGCTGTAGCCGTACGCGTTCCAGCCCGCCGCGTCGCCGTTGATCAGCTCGCCGTAGACGCGCAGGTGCTCGCCCGCGTGCAGGTCGGCGCCGACGATGTTGCGCAGCGTCATGCGCCCGGAATCGTCGGGTTTCTGCTGCCCTAGGAAGGGACGGTTCTCGAACCAGTTCTTCAGCCGGCTTTCGCCGCTGAGCGTCAGGTAGACGTCCTTGGCACCGTTGAGCGGGATGAACTTGAGCGGGTCGAACGGGTCGTCGCGCAGCCGGGGGTCGCGCAGCGCGCTCCAGTCCTCCGCCCATCGGGTGACGCCGTAGCGCGCCACCGGGCCGAAGCCCGCGGGCGAGGCGTCCAGCTGGTTGAACACACCCCAGTCGAAGGTGTGGATCACCCGCGGCGCCTGCGCCTTGGTCGGGTTGCTGCGGGCTTCCGGCAGGGTGGAGAACTGCGGCGTGGTGTGCAGCGTGGGCGAATGGCCCTGGGCACGAGCCGTTCCAGGCAGGCTGAGCAGGCCGGCGCCAACCAGCAGGGTCAGGCGTAGTCGGCCCAGGGGCAGTCCCATGGGCAGTCCCACGGGCTGTTCCAGGAACTGTTCCGGGGGACGGGATCGCCGGACGGACAGATTGGCAAGCGGCATGGAACGAAACCCGCACAGGAAGTTGTTTCTGATATCATACTGCAGCAATCAGTGATGGCAAACTTAATCAACTATAACGGAGAGTGATTATGTGGTGCGGTTGCGCAACGTTTCTGCCGGGTCTGATGCCGTGAAAATGCCATAGCTCGACCCTAGCCATGTCCTGCTACGAACGGGTGCAAGGCGGCTGGAAAGGGTGGGCGGTGGCGTTGTCTCGACGGGATCTGGTTCAGGCAGGTGCTGCTGCATCGATCGCGGCTGCGATCAGCAGGCCGGGGTCGTCGGCACGAGCGGCGGCGCCGACGCCGGCCGCGGCACCCGGCCCGTTCGACGGCGCCAGCGTGCGCAGGCTGGCGCAGGCGATGGCGGGGCATCCGTACGCGGCGCCGGACGAGAAGCTGCCGGGGCCGGTCAACGCGCTCAGCTTCGACCAGTATCGTGGCATCCGCTTCAAGAAGGACGATGCGCTGTGGCGCGGCCAGGGGCTCAGCTTCCAGGTCGAGTTCCTGCCGCGCGGCTTCCTGTACCGGCCGCGCATCGACATCTTCGAGGTCAAGGACGGCCGGGCCGCCCGGCTCGGCTACGACCCGGACCTGTTCGACTACGAGGACCCGCATCTGCGCGTGCCGGACAACCTCGGCTTCGCGGGCTTCCGCCTGCACTACCCGCTCAACCGTCCGGACTACTTCGACGAGATCTGCGTGTTCCTGGGCGCCAGCTACTTCCGCGCCGTCGCCCGGGGACAGGATTACGGCCTGTCCGCGCGCGGTTTCGCCAACGGCACCGGCGAGCAGAAGGAGGAGTTCGCGCTGTTCCGGGCGTTCTGGCTGGAGAAGCCCGCCCCCGGCACCAGCGCCATGGTGGTGCACGCGCTGCTCGACAGCCCCAGCGTCGCCGGCGCCTACCGCTTCACCATACGGCCGGGCGACGAGACCGTGTTCGACGTGGAAAGCGTGCTGTATCCCAGGCGCACGATCGCCAGTTCCGGCATCGCCCCGCTCACCGGCATGTTCTTCTTCGACGCCAACGACCGCCAGCACGTCGACGATGCCAGGCCTGCCGCCCACGACAGCGAGGGCCTGTCGATGTGGACCGGCAAGGGCGACCAGCTGTGGCGCCCGCTGGCCAACCCCGTCGACCTGCAGGTCAGCGCGTTCTCCGACACCGCGCCCAAGGGCTTCGGCCTGATGCAGCGCAAGCGCGCCTTCGCCGACTTCCAGGACCTGGCGTTGAACTACGAGAAGCGGCCGTCCCTGTGGATCGAGCCGATCGGCGACTGGGGCGAGGGCGCGGTCGACCTGGTCGAGCTGCCCACGCCCAACGAGGTGAACGACAACATCGTCGCCTTCTGGCGTCCCAAGGCGCCGCTCGCGGCGGGCGGGGAGTACAGCCACACCTATCGGATGCACTGGTGCTGGGACAATCCGTGGAGCAGCGGACTCGCACGCACCGCGCAAACGCGCATCGGTGCCACCGACGACCACAAGGGCCGCTTCGTGATACTCGACTTCACCGGCGGCACGCTGAAGTCGCTTGGCGCGGATGCGAAGCTGCATGCCGATCTCGGTGCCAGCACGGGTGCCATCCGCAACGTGGTGGTGGAACAGAACCCGCCGATGGGCGGCTGGCGCATCACCTTCGAGTTCTATCCCGGATCGGCCAGGCTGGCCGAGCTGCACTGCACCCTGTCGGGCGAGGGAGGGCCGCTGTCGGAGCAGTGGGTGTATCGTTGGACACCCTGATGACAGGCCGGCCGGCGCTGCCGCCGGAAGCGCCGCTCCCGATGCCGGTGCAGTCGCTGGGGGAGGCGCCCCGGACCGGGCGACGCCCGGCCACCCGACCGCGTGGCCTGGCGCTGCGCCGCCTGTTCGTGATCGGCGGCGCGGTGCTGCTGACGGCGGGCGGCGGCTACGAGATGTACTTCGTGCTGAACGGCAACGGTGCCAACGCGCTGGGCCTCGTGGTGCTGGCGCTGTTCGTGGTTCTGTTCGCCTGGATCGCGCTCGCCTTCACCTCGGCGCTGGGCGGCTTCGCGTCGCTGGTGGCGCGCGGCGGGCTCGGGCTCGGCATCGACCGCGACGGCCCGCTGCCGGAGCTGTCCAGGCGCACCGCCCTGCTGCTGCCGACCTACAACGAAAGCCCGTCGCGGGTGATGGCGGGGCTGGCTGCGATCTTCGAGAGCCTCGAGGCGACCGGCCGGCTCGACCGGTTCGATCTGTTCATCCTGTCCGACACCACCAACCCGGATGTGTGGCTGGAAGAGGAGGCGGCCTTTCTCGCCTTGCGCGAGTCAACCGGCGGCCACGACCGCATCTTCTATCGCAGGCGGCCGAAGAACACCGAGCGCAAGGCCGGCAACGTCGGCGAATGGGTGCGCCGGTGGGGGGCCGCCTATCCGCAGATGATCACCCTGGACGCGGACAGCGTCATGGACGGCGCCACCGTGGTGCGCATCGCCGGCGCCATGGAGCGCCATCCCGGGGTGGGACTGATCCAGACCCTGCCGGTGATCGTCAACGGGTCCACCCTGTTCGCGCGCATGCAGCAGTTCGCCGG
>CAXTCK010000118.1:0-10717 GCA_964242425.1 uncultured Acetobacteraceae bacterium
GCATCTGCTGGAGGAACCCGCGCTCGCGCCGGGCCAGGTCGGACAGGAACACGCTGTTGCCGCCCAGGCAGGCCAGCAGCGCGTCGACGCTCGCCGTCCGCGGGAGGGCAGGGCCGTCTGCCGCGGGCACCCGCATCGCCCGCAGCAGCAGGTCGGCGCCGGCCGGGTCCGCGGCTCGGGGCCAGCGATCCGGCAGGCGGAACCGTTCTACCGGCATGTCCCGCCGTCGCCACGATCCGCCATGCCCAACGATCCGTTCTCCGCCCCGTCGCTCCGGCCGCATCGTTCGGCAGCGACGCCGGAACTCCGCCCCTGCCCCGGGTGCTATGCCTACCGGCCGCGCGCGGCGAAGGTATGGAAGGCATCATGACCCACAACAAGATTTCGATGACGATCGTGGCTGCGCTGCTGGTCGGCACGATGGCACCGGCCCGGGCGGAACCGGGCGGCTGCCTCAAGTACGGCGCGGTCGGCGCGGTGGGTGGCCATGTCGCGCATCACGGCGTGCTGGGCGCCGTGGGCGGCTGCGCCGCGGGCATGTATGTCCGCCACAAGTACCGCAAGGAAGCGCGGCAGAAGGCGGCGCTCTATGAGCAGGAGCATCCGGGCAGCAGGGGCTCCTACGAGCAGAAGGCCACCGCCTACGACGTCGAGCACTCGACCACGCCCGGCACGCTGCCGCCCGGTGCTCGGGCGCCCGGTGCCCAGGCGCCCGGCGGCTCGAACCAGGACACCCAGCTCTAGCGCCAGATGCCCCTGGCCAGGGGCTCCTGATCGCGAAATCCGGGGCGGACCGGTTTCGGCCCGCCTCGGACGGTCTCGATCAGTTCGTCCTGGTGCCGAACCCGGCGCCGTCGATCCTGAACACGGTGCCCTTGCCGGATGTGCCGCCGCCCGCGGTGGTGCCGTAGAGCACGCCCGAGCGGTCGTTCACCAGACCCGCGATCGGCTCCGCACCGTCCGCACCGCCGTTGAAGCTGTGCAGCACGGTGATGGCCGCGTGGTTTGCGGAAATCTCGAACACGGTGCCGGACTTGCTGGCCCCGCCCGCGGTCGAGTTCGTGCCGAAGATCCTGCCGGCCGCGTCGATCAGCAGCGAGCCCTGCGGCTCGGCGCCGTGCGGATCGCTGCTGCCGAACGAGACCAGGGTGGTCAGCTGGCCATGCCTGGCGCCACTCAGCTCGAACACGCTTCCGTCGCCGTTCGGACCCCCGGTGCTGGTGGTGCCATACACGTTGCCTTCCTTGTCCACCGCCAGCCCGCCTTGCGGGAACGCCCCGTTGCTGCCGTTGAAGGTGGCGAGCACGGTCAGCGTCGCGTAGTTCGGCCCGGACAACGAGAACACGATGCCCTGCCCATACTGCCCGCCTGCGGAGTTGGTGCCGTAGAGCATGCCTTTCGGGCCCGCGACCAGCGACGCCCCCGCGTGCTCGGCGAAGCTGCCGGGGAACGAGGTGGTGGTGGCCAGCGTGGTCAGGCTCGGGCCCGACAGCTTGAACACGGTGCCGTTGCCTGTGGTCCCGCCGCCAATGGTGGTGCCATACAGCGTGTATGCGGCGCCGGTGCCGATGGTGGGCAGGGCCACCAGCGCGGTCGGGTCCGCTCCCGTCGCGAGGCTGAAGCTGGCCAGGCGCGTGAACGTGCCGCCGTTGCTGTGCGACAGCTCGAACACGCTGCCGTCGCCGTTGGCGCCGCCGGAGGCGGTGGTGCCGAACAGCCGGTTCGGCGGATCGAGCACCAGCGCCGATGACGGATTGCTGCCGTCCGATCCGGAGAACGCGAACAGCGTGATCAGCGCGCGGTAGTTCTGCTTCTGCAGCGCGAACACGGTGCCGTCGCCGGCCGAGGCGCTGCCGGCGCCCGGGCCACCGAACGGCGTGGTGCCGTAGAGCGTGCCGTCCGTGTTGTCGATCGACAGGGTCGATGCCGGCGTGGCGCCATTCGCGCCGTTGAACGACACCAGGGTGGTCAGGCTGGGTGCTGCAAACGCGCGCTGTGCCATGCCGCCAACGGCAAGGCACGACGCGACAACGGCGATCGCCGATCTGGAACTGTTCGACATGAGGTTTCCATTCCTGGCTTCCAGGTGTCGCGCCGCGTCGCCGTTGTCGCAGAAATTGAGACGGTGCAGCGCGCTACTGGTATTTCAGTTGGCGACGCATGCAGCATAGGTGGAAACCGTCGCCGCCGACAAATGACAATCACCCACAGCAATGATATCCTCGCCTGCTCGAACGAAGCACTCGCGAAGCAACGTTTTGAGGCTGTATTACAGGATGCGCCGGCATCCTTGCGCCGACGCCGGAACGGTCACGGGCGGCGGCCACGTCGCGCCGCCGCCCGCCGCCTGCGCTAGTTCGTCACCTTGAGCGTCAGCGTAAGCGGTGCGAACGCGCCGCCCATCACCGGCCTCGCCCTGAACCCGGCGACGAACGAGCTGTTGGGATCGTAGTAGTCCGGGAAGGGCGCTCCGGACTGCGTGGTGTCGGCGTAGGTGTACACCTCGTTGATGATGTCCTGGACCAGCGTCGGATCGTTGGAGCCGGCCGCGGTCCAGAGTTCCCAGTCCGCCTTGGTGAAGGTGTGCGGCGGGTTGTCAAGCGTGCGCGGATCGAGCTGGATCCCGGTCGGGTGCTCCTGCGTCTTGTAGAAGTTGGCTTCCTCCGTCAGCACGCCCTGCGGGATCAGGCGTAAGCCCAGCAGCTTGTCAGGATAGGAGTTGTACTTGAGGCTCCAGTAGGTGTCGGGCTCGCTCGTGGTGTCCGGGCTGTACGCGTTGGCCGGCTCGCGGTACTGCAGCAGCAGGTGGGTCGCGGTGCTGTTCTGGGCCAGCTGCACCCAGGTGCTGATCATCGACTCCGCCTGGTTCCTGAACAGCTTGGCGTCCTTGTTGTTGCCGGCATACGTGGCAATCTGTCCCATCGCGCCGACGGCGATGATGCCCTTCAAGGACAGGTTCACGCTGTGCGCGATCGGGCCGGTGAAGTCGTCGGTCTGGTTCTGGAACTGCGGGTCGAGCGCGTTCGGATAGCGCACGCCGGCCGGCACCGTGGTCAGGTATGTCGCCCATTGGCGAAGGATGGGATAATGCGTCGAGGCGTACACCGCGGCGTTCGCCGCCGAGGTGTGCTGCATGTACGCGTCCGCCATGATCAGCATGTTGGCGGTTTCCTCCACCGGCATGTTCTCGCCGCCGCCGTCGTTGTGCCCGGTCGCGTTGGGATAGGTCGAGCCGATGTCGTGCGGCGCATACTGCGCAGGCCAGTAACCGGATTCCGAATAGGCCACCACCGGCGCCAGCAGGTCCTTCACCAGCTCGGGGTTGGTGTAGAGGAAGGCGGGCATTGACGGGTAGAGCACGTCCACGGTGGACACGTTGTCGCTGCTGCTGATCTCCTCGAGGAACATGTACGGGTTGTCGGTGGTCCCGGTCAGCTCGGTGGCGGCGAAGGCCTGGCGCAGGGTCGCGTCGGCGAGGCCGACATAGGGCTGGCCTCCGACCGCCATCGCCGCGGCCGTGATTCCGGCGTCCATCTTGTTGGCACGCGTGACCGCCGCGGCGGAGTCGTTATAGGCGAACGCGAGCATGTCCTCGTAGGACGGCCAGTACTGCCGCCACAGCGAGGGCAGGCTGTTGCCGAGGTAGTTGATCGCCGGGTCGCGCACGTGGCCGAGCAGCAGCGTGAACGGCTTGGTCGCGGTGCTGCCGACCGTGCCGAGCGACTTCGCGAACGCGAACACCGGGTACTGATCCTCGATCGCGCGCGGCTGGTTCAGGTCGTTGCCGCCGGTGAGGTGGCCGAAGCCCACGAACTGCGTGCGCACCGTGGCGTCGGCGCCTGACTGGATGGACAGGTTGGGACCGGCCACGGTGGACCACAGCACCGTGCCCCAGGACGGGTAGTCGTTCACCTGGTTGAACACGGTGGGCGAGTTCGGCGTGACGGTCCAGGTGGACAGGTTGCCCGCCTTGCTGCTGCCGTCGGAGTTGCGGGCGATGGTTTCCGGCGCCCACTTGATCAGCTGCGTGCTGTCGCCGTGCGCCCACTCGCCGCTGATGTCGAAGTACACCGATACGGTGTGCGTGCTGCCGTCGCTGCTCTGCGCCGTGGTGATGATGTCCGACAAGGGCATGCTGAGGCGCCGAAGGTCCTTGGCCTCCACCGGCGACAGGAAGTCCACCCGGAGGTTCACCCCGCCCGCGTTGAAGGTGAAGATCGACTGCGTGGCCGTGGTCTGTACCGAAACCTCCGTCATGCTGCCCGCGATCTTCGGCACGGCGGGTGCGCCCAGGAACAGGAACGGCTGGTTGTCGATCATGGCGATGCCGGTGATCGCCTTGACCCGGCCGTTCCAGTATTCCGGCCAGGTGCCTGGCGCGATTCCCGTGCTGCCCTGCAGCCAGGTGTTCACGTAGGGCGCCCGCGTGATCAGCGGGATCGCCGGCGGCTTGATCGGCGAGAAGGTCTGGGCCACGGCACGATGCTGCGGTGCCAGCACCGCCAGTGCCGCCGAGGCGAGCAGCGCCAGGCGCAGGCGGGAGCGCCGGTCCGGGCCGGTTCCTGCGCACCGGACGGCGTCGCTGCCGCGGTGGCGCGCTGTCATCGACGTGGGTCGATCAACGAGAAGCATGGTTCCTCCTGCTTGTTCCGATCACGGTGCAAGACCGTCGATCCAGCGCGTTCTGGGCACGCCTGACTAGGAAGAGCCATATGTCCGAGAAATACAACACGATCGCGGCGTCGTCGGAGCCGGATCGCGGTTGCGCTTGTTCGGGCGCAGTAAACGATGCTTGAAGCAGTACCCTGCGATCGGCGTGGCATCGGAGCCGATGGATCTGTTGCCGCCACATACGTTGCGAAACGATCAGGCAGACCGCTCCTGCGCGATTATGTTCCGCAACAAGGAGTTGAGCCCGCTTGGCACTGCGTCCGGATCGACCGGCCGGGCGAACGGTCTCGCGAAGCGGCCATTCGCACGCCCGGCCATGTATTTGTCTGATCTATTCATATTCCTCATGGCTGGTATGCCTGACGTGCTGCCGGCTGTTCCGGAAACCGTTTCCGTCGACGGTCATTGTTCTTCCCGACGCGGAGCGGCAGGCTGGCTCGCGTGACCGACCCAGACCAGGCTCCTCCCGACCGGCCGCCAGACCTGGCGCCAGACGCGCCGCCTGCTACCGCGCCGGGATCCCGCGCCCGTGCGCGCCGCGCACGCAACGGCCGGGCTGTGCTCGCCCTGATCCTGCGTCCCGTGCTGGCGCTGCTGGTGCTGGGCGTGCTCGGCATCCTCGGCCTGGCGCTGCGCCTGGCGGCCGGCCCCGTGGAGGTCACGGCTCTGGTGCACGCCTTCACCCCGCTGCCGCTTGGTGCCGAGCCCGGGCGACGCGGCGACGCGCGGCCTCCCGAGCCCCTGGGCCGGCTCCGGATCGGCCGCGCCTGGCTCGGATGGGACGGCTTCCGGCGCGGCGCCGGCGCGCCGTTCACCTTTCGCCTGGCCGACCTTTCGATCCAGCGCGTCGGCGACGGCGTCGTGGATCGCATCGCCAGCCTGCGCATCAGCCTGAATGGGCTAGCACTGGTGCACGGAGCACTCGCGATCGAGGAGATCGAGGTGTCCGGCGCCCGCCTGGCGCTCCGGCGCGACGCCCGCAACGGCCTCGGCCTCGGCCTGGCGCCGGCCGGAGCCGAACCCGCCGGTCCCAGCTCCGGGCCGATGCTGCGCTGGGACCGGCTGCGTCGCGTGGCGGTGTCCGACGCGGAGGTGTCGGTGCACGACCTGGTGGCCGGACGGGACTGGGTGCTGCGCGACGTCGCCCTGGACGCCCGCCCGCAGGGCCGCGGCATCGTCGGAAGCCTCGCGGTGTCCATGCTGCTGGACGGGCGGCGCACCACCCTGCGCGGCACCGGCGCCGGCAGCCCGGACAACAGCGACGTGTCCTGGCACCTGGCGCTCGATCCGGTGGTCCCGGCTCGGCTCGCCATGTCGCTGCCGGCCCTCCGGCCGCTGCGCGCGGTAGTGCTGCCGGTATCGCTGGGGCTGGACGTCGCCTTCGCCAACGGTCCGGGCCGGTTCATGGATCCGGTGCAGGCGTCGGTGTCGGCGCAGCTCGGCGCCGGCACCCTTGGGGCCGGCAGCGCGCTGCTGCACGTGGAGGACGGACGGCTGCGCCTTCAGGCCAGCCTGCCGGACGGCCCGCAGCGCACCGTCACCCTGCGCCTGTCCGAGGCGGCACTGCGGCTGCGCGCCGCGACCGACGCGCCGGGTGCGGTGCCGACCGGGCCGGAGCTGCACGCCCACGGCCGCATGCTGCTCGACAGCCTCCTCGACGCACGCCGCATCGAGGCGACCCTCGACGCCGACATCCCGCGCATCGGCTTCAACACCCTGGCGCAATACTGGCCCGCCGAGGCCGCCGCCAACGCCCGGCGCTGGATCACCGCCAACATCACCGCCGGCCAGGCCACCGGGCTGCACGTCGAGACACGGCTGTCCGGCACCGACGGCTGGGGCTCGCTGGCCGAGACCGACCGGAGCGGCGGCTTCGACGCCGATGGCCTGACCCTGTGGTGGCTGCGGCCGATCCCGCCTTTGGTCGACATGCGCGCGCATCTCGCCTTCCAGGGCACCGATGCGGTGCTCGTCACCGTGCCGCACGCGGTGCTGCCGGTCGGGACGCCCGGAGCGTCGCCGGTGCTCGCGGTGTCCGACAGCACGATGCGCATCGGCGGGCTGAACTCGGCCCACCAGCCCGCCGCCATCCGGCTCAGGCTGTCCGGCGACCTCGGCGACCTGCTGCACGAGCTGGCCAACCCCCGGCTCCGCCTGCTGTCCAGCCACCCGGTGCCCTTCACCCACCCGTCCGGACGCACCGAGACCGACGTGTCGGTGGCGTTGCCGCTCGACAACGACGTGTCGATCGACCAGGTGCAGGTGCAGGCGCGGTCGATCATGAACAACGTTCACCTCGGCAACGTGGTGTCCGGGCGCGCGCTGGACCGGGCGAGCCTGCTCGTGTCGGCGGACACGAACGGTCTGTCCCTGGACGGCAACGGGCTGGTCGGCGCCATCCCGGCCCGCCTGCACTACGCGATGGATTTCCGCGACGGGCCGCCGGACCAGGTGCTCGAGCAGGCGCACGTGCAGGCCACGGTCACCACGGCAGCGCTGCGACGCGAAGGGCTCGACCCGTCCGGCAACGTGTCCGGCGCCGCCGGGCTGGTGGTCGACTACGCGGGGAGGCGGAACGGGCGGGCGAGCGTTTCGCTCGGGCTGGACATGACCGGGCTCGGCGTCACCACGGCGGTGTGGAACAAGCTCCCCGGCATCCCGGCCGAGGCTTCGGCGCGCATCACCCTGTTGCACGGGCACCTGTCGGCGATCGACGCGCTGCACGCCCACGGGCCCGGCCTGTCGGTGGACGCGCACGCTACGGTCGCGGGCGGACGGGCGCGCGAGGTGGTGGTCGGGCACTTCGCGGTCGGGCGCAGCAGCGGCCAGGGCCGGATCGAGCTGCCCGCCGCCGCCGCCGCCGGGCAGCCCTCCGCGCCGATCCGGATCACGGCGCGCGGCCCGGCGCTGGACCTGTCCCCAGCGATCAAGGGAACCGGGACGGGCGCTGCCGCGGCCGGGCAGGCCGCTTCGCCAGGCAACGGGAAGGCCGCTTCGCCGGGGAACGGTCGGGCCGCGTTGCCTGCGAACGGGCAAGCCGCAGCGACACCCGCGACGACACCCGCGTCGGTGCCGTGGGCCGCCGACCTCGCCTTCGACACGGTGTATGTCGGGCGCGACACGTCGTTCGGCGGGGTGGCGGCGCATGTCGAGAACGACGGGCGTCGCGTCGCGCGGGCAAGCATCCTCGCGGCGCGGCCGACCCCGGTGCTGGTGCAGCTGATGCCGGAGCAGGGCGGGCGGGGCGTGTCCGGCTCGGCCGGCGATACCGGGCTGCTGCTGCGAACGCTGGGCGTGACGGGAGCGATCGCCGGGGGCGCGCTCCGGCTGGACGGCCGCTTCGACGACACGGCGCCTGGCACGCCGCTCGCCGGCACCGTCACCATCGGCCGCTTCGTGGTGCTGGATGCCCCGCTGGCGGCGCGTATCGTGCGCAACCTGTCGATCTACGGCTGGCTCACGGCGCTGCCCGCGCCGCAGCTGGCGGTGGACCGCCTGGTGGCGCCGTTCACCCTGCGCAACGAGGTGCTGACCCTGTCGGACGCACGGGCGCACAGCACGGCCCTGGGGGTGACGATGCGGGGCCAGATCGACCTGTCGGCGCAGCGTCTCGACCTGCGTGGCACGGTGGTGCCGGCCTGGGCGATCAACCAGCTGCCGGGCCGCCTGCCGCTGGTGGGGCGGCTGCTGAGCCCGGAAAAGGGCGGCGGCGTGCTGGCGGCCACCGTGTCGATCAAGGGACCGTTCTCGGGACCGGACGTGCACGTCAATGCCCTGGCGGCACTCGCGCCCGGGCTGCTACGCCGCCTGCTGTTCGAGTGACGCGAAACCGCAGCAGCACCCGCCCGCTTAATCAGGGCGGTGCTGCAACGATCGGCAGCCATCGGGAACGCGAGGGGGAGAACGGTTCATGAGCGGACGAGGGCCAAGCGCTCCCCGGATCACCGAAGGCCTGCCCCATCCGCTCGGCGCCACGTGGGACGGGCTCGGCGTGAACTTCGCCCTGTTCTCGGCCAATGCCTCCAGGGTCGAGCTGTGCCTGTTCGATCCCACCGGCAGCCAGGAGCTCGCCCGGATCGAGCTGCCGGAATACACGGACGAGGTGTGGCACGGCTACCTGCCGGACGCGCGGCCGGGCACGGTGTACGGCTACCGCGTGCACGGGCCCTACGCGCCCGATGCCGGGCACCGCTTCAACCCCAACAAGCTGCTGCTCGACCCGTACGCGCTGGCCCATGTCGGCGAGCTTCGCCACGCGCCGGAGATCTTCGGCTACCAGGTCGGCCATCCGGACAGCGACCTCAGCTTCGACCACCGCGACAGCGCGGCCTTCGTGCCCAAGTGCCGGGTGATCGACCCCGCCTTCACCTGGGGACGCGACCGGCGGCCGCGCGTGCCGTGGGAGCGCACCATCTTCTACGAGACGCACGTGCGCGGCTACACCATCCGGCATCCGGCGCTGCGCTTCGGCCAGGGCGGCACCTTCGCCGGGCTGGCAGCGGAGGAGGTGGTGGCGCACATGCGCGACCTCGGCGTCACCTCCGTCGAGCTGCTGCCGATCCACATGTTCACCGACGAGGGCCACCTCGCCCGGACCGGCCTCACCAACTACTGGGGCTACAACACGCTGGGCTTCTTCGCCCCCGACCCGCGCTACGCGTCCGGCCTCGGCAGCCACGTGTCGGAGTTCAAGGCGATGGTGGCCCGGCTGCACGAGGCCGGGCTCGAGGTGATCCTGGACGTGGTGTACAACCACACCGCCGAGGGCAACGAGGCGGGCCCGACCCTGTCGTTCAAGGGCATCGACAACGCGTCGTACTATCGGCTCCTGCCCGGGCAGGAGCGCTACTACATCAACGACACCGGCACCGGGAACACGGTGAACCTCAGCCATCCGCGCGTGCTGCAGATGGTGACCGACAGCCTGCGCTACTGGGTCACCGAGATGCACGTGGACGGGTTCCGCTTCGACCTCGCCACCATCCTCGGCCGCGAAAGCTACGGCTTCGACGAGGGCGGCGGCTTTCTGGACAGCTGCCGGCAGGACCCGGTTCTGTCGGACGTGAAGCTGATCGCCGAGCCCTGGGATTGCGGGCCGGGCGGCTACCAGGTCGGCGGCTTCCCGCCCGGCTGGGCGGAATGGAACGACCGCTACCGCGACACCGCGCGCGCGTTCTGGCGCTCGGAGGCGTCGGCGGCGGAGCTGGCGCAGCGGCTGTGCGCCTCGGCCGACAAGTTCAACCGGCGCGGCCGCCGGCCTTGGTCGACGGTGAACTTCATCACCGCCCATGACGGCTTCACCCTGCTGGACGTCGTTTCCTTCAACGACAAGCACAACGAGGCCAACGGCGAGAACAACCAGGACGGCACCGGCAACAACTCGTCCTGGAACTGCGGGGTGGAGGGCCCCACCGACGACCCGGTGGTGCTGGCGCTGCGCGAACGGCAGATGCGCAACCTCATGGCCACCCTGATCCTGAGCCAGGGCACGCCGATGATCCTGGCCGGCGACGAGTTCGGCCGCACGCAGAACGGCAACAACAACGCCTACTGCCAGGACAACGAGACGTCCTGGGTCGACTGGTCGAGGCTGGAGCGCTACGCCGGGTTCTACGGGTTCGTGCGGCGGCTGATCCAGCTCAAGCGCGACTACCCGATCCTGCGCCGGCAGCGGTTCATGACCGGCGACTACGACGAGGATCTGGGCGTCCGAGACGTCACCTGGATCAACGGCACCGGCGACACCATGCGGCCGCAGGACTGGCACGATCCGGGAATGCGCTGCTTCGGCATGCTGATGGACGGGCGCGCCAAGACCAGCGGCATCCGCCGTCCCGGCACCGACGCGACGCTGCTTCTGGTGCTGAACGGGCACCATGACGGGCTGGAGTTCGTCATGCCGCCCTGCAGCGGCGGCATGCACTGGCACCTGATCCTGGACACCAACCGGCCCGCCATGACCTCCGGCCGGGCCTACGGCATCGGCACCGGCTGCGAGATCGTCGGGCGCTCGCTGATGATGTTCAAGCTGGAAAGCTGACCAACC
>CAXTCK010000119.1:0-10700 GCA_964242425.1 uncultured Acetobacteraceae bacterium
GCCCGCCCTGCGCGCCGGGCAGGCCCGCCAGCCGGTCGATCCATCGGTCGGCCGCGTCCGCGAGCGAGGCGCTGTTGCTGCCCGGGATCAGCGCCGCCAGCGCCTGCGCCGCGCCGTCGTCCCAGTCCGCCGGCAGGGTGATGCGGCGCGGGATCGCGTCCGGATCAGCGGCCTCGTGTGCCACGCGCATCCTGACCCCGTTCCAGCGCCCACGGCTGCTCGGCTGGGTGCTCATGGGCGGATCGGGGAGGGGTGGGGCATGATCCCAGCCTAGACGGTCGGAACGGGGGGAGAAAGGCGTATCGCGTGCCGCGGCGCCCCAGGGCCGCCTGGGCCGGCCCGGATGGACCGGACCGCGACGGCTGCGTATAGGTGATGGCCATGACCAGCATCGGCACGCGGCTTTTCACCCTTTTCAGCGGGCGCCTGATCGGCCGCGACGCGGATGGCCGTGCCTACTACGAGTCGCGCCGGCCCGGCGGTTACACCAGGCGCCTGCGCCGCTGGGTGATCTACAACGCCGGCGACGACGCGTCCGCGGTGCCGGCGGAATGGTGGAACTGGCTGCACCACGCCGACGACGCGCCGCTGCCGCCGAGCGCCCGCCAGCCCTGGCAGCTGCCGTTCCAGCCCAACCGCACCGGCGACCCGGGCGGCTACCATCCGCCCGGCAGCGACTACCGCGGCGGGCTCCGGCCGCAATCCACCGGCGACTACGAGTCCTGGACCCCGGACGCCTGAGCCGTGCCAGATACCGCGACTTCGGACGCCAGGACTTCCGGCACCGCCATCCTGTCCGCGGCACCACGGCGCGCACGCGGCGGCGGCGGACGCGCCGCGATCGAGTTCCTGGCCGGCCTGCTGGTGCTTGCGGCGCTGGTCGGGCTGCTGGCGCTGGCGCTGCTCGGCAACGGGCGCAAGGCCGACAACGGCTACCGCCTGCTGGCGCGCTTCGACCACATCGACGGGCTGTCGGTCGGCTCCGACGTGAGGCTGGCGGGGGTGACGGTGGGGCAGGTGGTGTCGGAGCGGGTCGACCCGGCGTCCTACCAGGCGGAGGTCGCGTTCACCGTGCGCGACGGCATACGCCTGCCCACCGACAGCTCCGCGGTCGTGACCAGCGACAGCCTGCTTGGCGGCAAGTACCTGGCCCTCCAGCCGGGCGGCGCCGACCAGGTGCTGAAGCCGGGCGCGCGGATGACGATCACCCAGGGCTCGATCAGCCTGGAACAGCTCCTGAGCAAGTTCATCTTCAGCGTGACCGACGCGATGTCGGCGCAGAAGAAGGCCGCATCCGCCGCGCCGCCGCCGGCCGGGTCGTCGCCGCCGCCATGACCGCGTCGCGCTGGCCGCAGCCGGACGGCACGCCGATCAGCTGCACCGAGAAGCTGCGCGTGCTGGCGGAGAACCAGGCGGAGCTGCGCGCCATCCTGCGCGACGTGTTCGACGACGCCGTGCTGATGGGGGTGGACGACGCCGCCATGCGGCAGATCCTGATCGACGAGGTCCTGGCGCTGTCCGGTCCGCACCGTCCGGCCGTCACATGAGCGGTTGGCACATGAGCGGTGGGCACATGAGCGGCCGCCTGTGGCCGACGGTGCTGCTGGCGGGTGCTGCATTGCTGGCGGCACAGCGGTTGCGCGCGGCCGAATACGTCGCGCCGCCGATCATGCCGGTGCCGAACGCCTGGCAGGGGCGGTCGCAGGCGGTGGTGCGCGTGCTCGACAAGCTCGACGCCCACATCGAGACCCTGACCCTGAAGGCGGGCGAGACCGGCAGCTACAAGAGCCTCAGCGTGACCGTGCGCTCCTGCATGGACCGGCCGGACGGGTTGCCGCGCGACAACGGTGCCTTTCTCGACGTCCAGGATCATCGCACCGGCGACGTGCCGCCGTTCAACGGATGGACCTTTTCCGGCGATCCGTCGGTGGGCGTGTTCGAAAGCCCGATCTATGGCGTGCAGCTGGTGACGTGCCAGGGCGACCTGGTGGCGCCCGCGGCACCGCCCTTGCCGCCGCCGGTGCCGCCGCCCGCCTCCATGCTGCCGCCGCCGGCTCCACCCCCGGCGGATGCCGACGACAATGCCGTGGACGCGCCCGGGACCATGGACACGCAGCCGCCGGCCGCCTTCCCGACGACGCAGCCCGGAGACGGCGAGGCTTCGCCGAACGGGCAGCAGAACCGCGCCGCGCCGGACGATGGCGGGACGCAGCCGGATGCGGTGTATCCCGATGGCGCCCCGGCCCCGCCACCCGACGCGCCGCCGCCCAATGCGGCGCTGCAATGAGGCTGTCGATACATCTGGTCGGGAACCCGGCCGTCATCTCGCCGGTTCTCGCATGATGAGCCCGCACCCCTCCCTTGCCGGCCTGCCGGCACCTTCCCGTGCCGCCTTCCTGCTCGACTTCGACGGCACCCTGGTGGACATCGCGCCCACACCCGAGTCCGTGGTGGTGCCGGAGCGGCTGCCCGCCACCTTGCGTGCCCTGCGCGCGCTGTGCGGCGACGCGCTCGGCCTGGTCAGTGGCCGGCCGATCGCGCAGATCGACCATTTCCTTCCCGGCATCCCCTTCGCGGTGGCGGGCGAGCACGGCGTCGCGGTGCGGCACGCGCCGGATGCGGCGGTGGAGCGGGCGGTGCTGCCGGTGGTGCCGGCGGACTGGCTCGACGCCGCCGAGCGCATGGCGGCAGCGCATCCGGGCGCCCGCGTCGAGCGCAAGCACACCGGCTTCGTGCTGCACTTCCGCGCGGTGCCCGAGGCCGGGGGAGCCTTACGCGGCGCAGCGGAGGCGCTTCTGGCCACCGATGCGGAGCACCGCTTCCACCTGCAGCCGGCGAAGATGGCCTGGGAGGTCAAGCCCGCCGGCATCGACAAGGAAAGCGCGGTCAGGCTGCTGATGCAGCGCGCGCCCTTCGCCGGGCGGCTGCCGATCTTTGTCGGCGACGACGCCACCGACGAGGACGGCATACGCGGCGCCCTGGCACTGGGCGGAGCGGGGTTCCGCATCCCCAACGACTTCCCCGACCCGGACGCGTTCCGGGCCTGGCTCGACCAGCTCGCCGCCACGCCTGTCGGAGCCGAGGCGTGGGGCGGCTAGTCGTCGTTTCCAACCGGGTGCCGTCGCCGCGCGAGGTAAGCCAGGCGGCGGGCGGGCTGACGGTGGGGCTGGCGGACGCGATCAAGGGCCAGCCCAGCCTGTGGTTCGGCTGGTCCGGCAACGCCAACGCCAAGGAAGGCAGCGAGCCGGCGCCGAGCGTGGTCGAGCAGGGCGGCGTATCGTACGCCACCATCGACCTGACCGCCCGGCAGCACAAAGGCTTCTACCAGGGCTTCTCCAACGGCATCCTGTGGCCGGTCTGCCACTACCGGCTCGGGCTGATGCAGTACAACCGCGAGGAGCTGGACACCTATCTCGAGGTCAACGCCCGGTTCGCCCGCGCGCTGAAGCCGCTGCTGCGTCCGGACGACACGGTCTGGGTGCAGGACTACCAGCTGTTCCCGCTCGGCGCCGCATTGCGGCGCGAGGGGGTGCGCAACCGGGTCGGCTTCTTCCTGCACATCCCGTTCCCGCCGGAACAGCTGTTCCGCGCCCTGCCGGGCGCCGACCTGCTGCTGGCAGATCTCGACGGCTACGACGTGGTGGGCGTGCAGACCGAGCAGGACGCGGCCAACATGAACGGGGCGCTGCAGGCGGTGGGGGTTGCCGTGCGGGCGCGAGCGTTCCCGATCGGCATCGACCCGAAATCCTTTGCCAGGCAGGCGGCAAAGGGCGAGACCAGCAAGGAGATGGGCCGGCTCACCCAGGCGCTGAACGGTCGCGCGCTGATCCTGGGGGTGGACCGGCTGGACTATTCCAAGGGCATCCCGGAGCGGTTCCGCGGCTTCGAGCGGCTGCTGCAGCGGTTCCCGGCGCATCGGGGCACCGTGTCGTTCATGCAGATCGCGCCGGTGTCGCGCGGCGAGGTGGCGGAATACAAGGCGCTGCGACGCCAGCTCGACGAGCTCGCCGGGCGGATCAACGGCGATTGGGCCGAGATCGACTGGATCCCGCTGCGCTACATCACCCGCGGCCTGCCGCGAAAGGTGCTGGCCGGCGTGCATCGCCGGGCCGCGATCGCGCTGGTGACGCCGCTTCGCGACGGCATGAACCTGGTGGCCAAGGAATACGTCGCCGCCCAGGACCCAGCCGATCCCGGGGTGCTGGTGTTGTCGCGCTTCGCGGGTGCGGCACCGGAGCTCAGCGACGCGGTGCTGGTGAACCCGTATGATCCCGACGAGATCGCCGAGGCGCTGGACCGGGCGCTCACCATGACGCTGCCGGAGCGGCTGCGCCGTTGGGAAGCGATGAACGCGGCCGTGACCCGCGTCACCGCCGCCAGCTGGGCGCGCGATTTCCTTGCCGTGCTGAACGGCGTTCACGTACGGGATGCCGCATGAGCCTGTCCAACTCGGCCATGCCATCCCGGACGGCCCGGGGCGGGGGTATCGGGGTGTTCTGGATCGTGGCCGGGATCTGGGCCATGGGCTGGGTCTGGTGGGCGCAGCACGTGGCCGGCATGGCGGCCTGCGCGCTGTGCCTGTGGGAGCGCTGGCCCTACCGGGTGCTGATCATCCTGGGCGCCCTGTTCGTGGTGCTGTCGCGGGCCGGCCGTCCGGTGCGGCTGGTCCTGTCGGCGCTGGCGATCCTGACCCTGCTGGCGGCGATCGGCCTGGCTGGGCTGCATGTCGGGGTGGAGCAGGGGTGGTGGCCGAGCCCGTTGCCGGAATGCGCGGCACCGCACTTCTCCGGCGGCACCTTCGCGCAGCGCCTGGCCTCGATGCCGCTTCGGCCGGCCAAGCCGTGCGACGCGCCGAACCGCCTGTTTGCTTTCCTGCCGGTGTCGATGACGACGCTGGACTTCTGCTACGCGTGCTTGCTGCTCGCCGTCTCGCTGGTGCTGCTGCGCGACCGGCCCGCTGCCGGTCGACGACGCGCACGGTGAGACGGGTGCCCGGGCCGGGCCGGCACGCCCCGCGATGGCGTACCGGCGACCGGCCGGGTGGGTGTCCCGGCTGGCCGCCTCAGCTCAAAGGCCGCCGCGCCCGCGTCCGCGGCCCATGATCAGGCTCACCACGAACAACACGATGAAGACGAAGAACAGGATCTTGGCGATGGACGCCGCGCCGGCATAGATGCCGCCGAAACCGAACACGCCTGCGATCAGGGCGATGACGAGAAAGATCAGGGTCCAGCGCAACAGGTCCATGTCGGATCATCCTTGGATCGGAGCCGGAACGGGTTTGAACGTCCCGTGACGCCGGCGCACCGTTCCGGTTCCGTGCGACACTCAGTAGCCGTGGTGCCAATGGTGGTGGTGGTGCCAGTGGTGCCAGTGATGCCAGTAGTGATGGTGGTAGCGCGGCCCGACGAACACGCGGACCTGGGCGTCGGCGGGTGCCGCCAGGGTCAGACTGAAGCCCAGCATCGCGCCGAGCAGGATAAGCGTACGCATCGTGTCTCCTGTTGAGGATGGTATCCCCGCCATCAACGCGTGAAAACACGTTTCGGCTGCATCATCATGTGCATCTCCAGTTGTGCCGCCCGATGCGCCGCGGTGTGGGCCGACAGGATGCGCCGTCGCGCCGCTTCTCCGGCTTGGAGCCGACGCGTTTCCGGCCAGTCCAGCAACGACAGCACGTTTGACGCGGTATCGGCGAGCATGATGTCGCGGCCCGGCTGCAGCACGTCGTCGATGCCGTCCCAGCGGTCGGACACGATCGGGCAGCCGCAGGCGCCGGCCTCGAACAAGCGCACGCTCGGGCTCCATCCGGCACGGATCATGTCGGCGCGGGTGACGTTCAAGGTCCATCCGCAGGCGGAATAGAACCCGGGGTGCGCGTCCGGCGGCAGGTGGGCGATGCGCTCGACGTTGGCGGGCCACTCGATCGCGTCCGGGTATTGCGGGCCGGCCACGACGAAGCGCCGGTCGGGTGCCAGCCGGGCGCTCTCGATCAGCAGGCGCTCGACGGTGGGCTGGCGGTCGTCGCTGTAGGTGCCGAGATAGCCGAGGTCCCAGCGGCGTGCGGCACCCGTCGGCTGGTAGCGCTTGGGGTCCACCGAGCAGTAAAACCCTTGCGCGTTCCGCACGCCGAATTCCTGTTCCAGCCGGCGCAGGATTGGCCCGGCGGTGAAGGAAAGCATGAGGTCGAACCCCGGTAGCACCTCCCGCGACACGTAGGCGCAGTCGCCACGCTCCAGAGCCGCCATTGTGACCGGGGTGTCGATGTCGTAGTACGCCACCATGCCGCCGGCCCACGCCTGCACCCGCCGCGCCACCTCGATCCCGTCCGGGACATAGGAGCCGACGATCACGGCGTCGGCGGCGGCGATCGCGTCCGCGTGCCGGTCGAGCCCGTCCAGCCCAGCGTAGAGCGCCAGTTGGCAGAAGTCCGGATCGGGCATGTCGCGGTTCTGCGCGTACCAGGGCATGTCGCGCTCCAGGAACACGACGTCGTGACCGCGTGCCGCGAACGCCTTGAGCAGCGCGCGATAGGTGGTGGCGTGGCCGTTGCCCCAGGAGGAGCTGAGGCTGAGGCCGAGCACGACCAGGCGCATCAGGCGCGCGCCCGGCGCACGGCGACGGCGTCGGCCAGCACCTGTTCCAGCAGCGCTGCGCGCCGGTCATAGGTGTGGTGCGCCAGGATGCGGGCGCGGGCGCGTTCGCCGATCGCCCGGGCGCGTTCCGGGGAAAGAACGCGCAGGTGCTCCGCCACGTCCTGGCCGTCGCGGGCGACCAGGATCTCCTCGCCTGGCTGAAGAAACAGCTCGATGCCGTCCCAAAGGTCGGTGATCAGGCAGGCGCCGGCGCCGGCGGCCTCGAACACCCTTGTCGCCGGCGAGAAGCCGACCGCCGCCATGCTGTCGCGCGCGACGTTGAGCACGGCGCGGGCGGACGCGTTCAGGACGTTGTGCGCGGCGGTGGGCACGTGGCCGATCGCGTGAACATTGTTCACGAACGCCTTGTCGTGCCAGCCGGAGCCGCCGAGCAGGAAGCGCTGGTCCGGCAGCAGGGCGGCCGGGCGGAGAAAGAACTCCTCGATGCGCGCTTCGCGGTCCGGCAGCCGGTTGGCCAGCAGCGACAGCGTCGACGCATAGGCCGGATCGGGCGGCACCGGATGATGCGTGTCGGGGTCGAGCGCGTTGTAGATCGGCACGCAGGCATGGGCGCCGAAGCCCAGGTAGGCGTCCCGCACCGGGTCGCCGCCGCCATAGGTCAGCACCAGGTCCAGCGCCGGCAGCACCAGGCGCAGCGGATGGCCGTCCGAGCCGCGCATCTCGGCCAGCGTCGCTGGGGCGTCGACGTCGAGAAAGGCGCGCACGGCGTCCACCGTGCGCGCGTTCAGGATGCCCAGAAGCAGCTCGTCGTCGAACACGCCGACGCCGCTGCACTTGATCACCACCTCCGCGTCGCCGGCCTCGGCCAGGGCGCCGCGTACGCCTTCCGGCGTTGCCGCATAAACCACCACACGGGCCCAGTCCGGCGGGGCGATGTCGCGGTTCTGCTGCCGGCCGAACGCGTCGGGCTCCAGGAAGACGATGCCGTGGCCGCGTCGGGCCATGCCGCCGAGCAGGCCACGATAATAAGTCGCAGCCCCGTTCCAGTACGAGGACAGCAGGCTGGAACCGTAGACGGCGATCTGCATCAGGCAGGCATCTTGTTGAACAAGGGTTGCACGGCCTGGGCGATCGCCAGCAGCTCCCGGGCGCGATGCGCACAGGAATGGCGGGCGCGTATGGTGCCGAGCCCTTGTCGCGCCAGCGCGTCGCGCAGGCCGGGGTCGTGGGCGATGCTGCGCAGCCGTGCGGTCATCTCCGCCCCGTTCCGGGCGACAAGAAAATCCTCCCCTGGCGTGAACAGGCCTTCGGCATCGTCCCAGGGTGCCGACACGAGCGGGATGCCGCAGGCCAGCGCCTCGAACACCCGGATGGTGGGGATGCCGGGCAGCAGGGTCACGTAGTAACGGCGCGGCACGTGCACCGTGACGAGGTGGCGCGCGAACACCTCCGGCGCGCGCGGGTTGGGCAGCCAGCCGCGCAAGGTCGCGTCGTGCCGGGCAAGCAGCGCCTTCGCCTCGTCAGGGTAGCGCACGCCGTAGATGTCGAGCGGCAGGCCGGCCGCCCCGGTGGGCCGGAGCAGGAACTCTTCCAGTTCGGCGCTGCGCTCGCCATCGCCCCAGTTGCCGATCCACACCGCGCCGCTGCGCGGCACCGGTTCGGCCGGCGGGGCGAAGCGGCGCAGGTCGGCCGCCTCGTGCCAGACGAACACCCGGCCGGCCCAGCCCCATCCCTCGTAGACGCGCGCCAGGGTGGCGCCGAAGGCGAGCACGCCGTCATAGCCGGACAGGTCGAAATGCCGGATCGCGTCCGGGTCGCTGACCGCACGGTGGTGGGTGTCGTGGAACAGGAGCAGGAACCGACCGCCCTGCGCCCGTTTTCGGCCGATCGCCGCCACCAGTTCGGGCGGGTTCCATTCGTGCACCAGCACGAGGTCGGCGTTGTCGAGCATGGCGTCGAGGTCGGGCGCGTGCGGCGGGTAGAAGCCGGCCTGGAGCTCGGGATAATAGCGGTTGAACACCCCCAGCCCGGCCTCGCCGCCATCGGCGAGCAGGTTCTGCCGGCTCCAGGAGCCTTCCGGCTCCCAGGCCCGGACCGTGTGCCCCATGTCCTGCAGCTCGCGCAGCACGCCGCGCAGGAAGTGGGCGTTGCCGTGGTTCCAGCAGGACGACAAGGAATGGGTGAAGGCTGCGACCTGCACGGTTCAGGCGAGCCTGCGGCGAGCGGGGGGCAGGTGCAGCGCGCGCGTCGTTGTCGCCATGGCGGCGGCGGAATAGCGGGCGGCGCGGGTCCGGGCGGCTGCGGCGAGCGGCGCCGGATCGTCCAGTGCCTGCAGCAGGGCGTCGGCGAAGCCGGCGGGATCGCCGGGAGCAACAAACGTGGCGGCGCCATCCCACAGCTCCCGGAAGGTCGGGATGTCGGACAGCACCAGCGCCAGCCCCGCCTGCGCCGCTTCCAGCACGGCCAGGCCGAACGGCTCGTAGCGGGCGGTCGACACGAACACGCGCGCCCCTGCGAACGCCTCCGCCAGGCCGCGCTCGTCCAGGCTGCCGAGGCGTTGCAGCGTTTGCGTCGCGACGTCGGCGTTGTTCGGGCCGCGGAAGCTGCCTGCCGCCCGCACCGGCGCGTCCAGAAGTGCTGCGGCGGCATCCAGGACGGCTGCGTCCTTGGCCTCGTCCCAGAACCGGCCGGCGGCAAGCACCGCGCGCGGACGCGCGGACGCGGGCGCCGCCGGCACCGGCAGCGGCGTGCGGCCGTTATGGATCGCCTCGATCTCGCGCCCGGTGCGGTAGGCGTCGCGAACGGCGTCACGGAACGCCCGGCTCGGGGCCACCACCCGGTCGGCCCGCTCGATGCCTCGGCCGGTGGCCTCGATGCGCCAGGCGAACCCGTTTGGAGGCGGGCCCGACCGCATGGCCCGCCACCAGGTGAGGAGGCAGGAATGCAGCACCGCCACCACCGGCGCCGGCCAGCGCGTGTCGCGCCCGACCAGGGCAGGAGAGTGCAGGTGCACAGAGTCCACGCAGCGCCCTCGGGCCAGCGCTGCGAGCCCGGCGGCGCTGCGCTCCAGCGCGTCGGCATCCGGCGCGGTCCAGTCCAGGTCGAGCCCGGTCCGGTGCAGCGCGAGGCCGGGGATCGCGTTCGCCTCGTCCGCCTGCGCCGGACCCGGGTCCGGCCCCAGCACCGCCAGCTCCACCGCAATGCCGCCTGCCGCCCATTCCCGCGCCAGGCTCAGGCTGTAGCGCCAGACGCCGCCCACCGCGTCGGTGGTAAGCAGGATGCGCAACCGGGTCAGCGACCGCAGCAGACGGATTCCAGCGCGCCCAGCGGCAGCGGCGTGTCGTCCTGGATGTCGGACAGGCGCTCGAACAGGCCGAGATAGTGCGCGTGCGCCCGCTCCCAGGCCTGGTCGTCCGGCATGCCGAACAGCTTGCGGTAGTCCGGTGAGCTTGGATACGGATACAGCGGCACCGGATCGTTGGCCCACACGCCCGCTTGCTGCAGCCGTGCCCGCCATGCTGCCACCAGCGCCGGGTCGTCGCCGCTGACCTGGATCAGGTTGGCCTGCACGAAGGCGACATGCCGCTTGGCCAGGATGAGCCGGTCGGCCAGCTCGTCGGTCGACAGCTTGCAGTTCTTGTCCAGCTCGGCGCGGCCCTCGACGGTGAGGCTTTCCACCCCGGCCTCGATCGACACGCAGCCGGCGGCGCCCAGCAGCTCCAGCATGTCCGGCTTCCACAGGTCGATCCGGGTCTGCACGCCGAACTTCAGGCCGCGCCCCACCAGCGCCTGCAGCAGCGGCCGGTTGGGCAGGAAGATCTCGTCGATGAAGTAGAGATAGCCGACGCCCTGCGCCCGGAGCGCGTCGATCTCGGCCAGCAGCGGCTCCAGTGCCCGCCTGCGATAGTTGTCGCGGAAGTCGATCTTGGCGCAGAACGAGCAGGAATACGGGCAGCCGCGAGACGCCTCGACCTCGGCACCCGGCAGCTCGTGGCCGGAGCCCGGGTAGGGCCCGTCGTAGCGGTGGTGGTGGTGGGCGTGCCGCCTGATCCAGTGGTCGGGCCAGCGCAGCGCCGGCAGGTCGGTGAAGCGGGTCGCCTGCGG
>CAXTCK010000120.1:0-10637 GCA_964242425.1 uncultured Acetobacteraceae bacterium
GTGCCGGGGCTCGCCGCCCTGGCCGCGGTGGTGCGCGAGGCGCCGCCGCCGGGCCTGCGCATCGAGACCGGCTTCTCGCAGCCGGGACCGATCGACTCCCTGCTCGGCGTCGAGGGCTGCGGCCTGGCGCCGATCTTCTCGCCCCTGCGCCCGGACGGCCGGCTGTCGCAGAGCACCCTGGCGCGATTGTCCGGACGCGGCCTGACGCCGGAAGCGGCCCTGGCGCTCAGCCTGTCCGGCGACGGCGTGCTGCCCCGCCCCGGCCGCGAGGCGTGGCTGGCGATGCACCGTGCCCTGGCGGGGCTGGTCGACCACATGCCGCCGCTGCCCGAGCACCAGCCGCCGCTCGCCGCCGCCGGACCCGTCCGGCGCGAGCTGCCGTCGCGCCGCCGCGGCTTCACCCAGAAGGCCGCGATCAACGGCCACCGCGTGTTCCTGCAGACCGGCGAGTTCGAGGACGGCAGCCTGGGCGAGCTCGCCATCACGCCGCCGCGGGAAACGCCGGCGATGCGCGGGCTGATGGACGCGTTCGCCCGCTCGGTCAGCCTGGGGCTGCAGCACGGCGTGCCGCTGGACAGCTACGTGGACGCCTTCGCCTACACCCGGTTCGGCCCAGCAGGCCCCGTGGACGGCGACGGCGGCATCGCCCACGCCACCTCCCTGCTGGACTACGCCTTCCGCATGCTGTCCGAAACCTATCTCGGCCGGAAGCTGCCGGACGCGCCGCACGCGGATGCGGACGCGCACGACGAGCGGCCGCTGCTGCCGCTCGACCTGCCTGAAACCGGGGCCCGGCCGCGCCCCGGCGGCGGACGCGGCGGGCTGCGCCTGGTGGGAGGACGCGGATGAGTGGCGACGCCCCGGTGTCGGGGACTCCGGCGGAACGCCTGCGGGCGCTCGGCATCGTGCTGCCGGTCGCAGCAGCACCGGTCGCCAACTACGTGGCGGCGGTGCGCAGCGGCAGCTTGCTGGTGGTGTCGGGACAGCTGCCGCTGGTGGAAGGACGGCTCAGCGCCAGCGGCAAGCTCGGCGGCGGCGGGATCGGCGTGGAAAAGGGTGCCGAGGCGGCGCGCTGGTGCATGATCAACCTGATCGCCCAGGTGGACGCGGCGCTGGGCGGGCTGGGCGCGGTGCGCCGGGTGGTGCGTCTCGGCGGGTTCATCGCCTGCACCCCGGACTTCACCCAGCACGCCACGGTGATGAACGGCGCGTCCGACCTGGCGGTGGCGGTGTTCGGCGAGAACGGCCGGCACGCCCGCTCCACCGTGGGGGTGCCCTCGCTGCCGCTGGACGCGCCGGTGGAAGTGGAAGGGCTGTTCGAGGTGGACGGGTTTTGAGCTGAGGGGCTGCGGGCCATATCGGGCCCATGACCGATCCGGCACCCACCTTCTCGTTGTCGCTGCATCCCTCGATCGACGCGATCGATCCCGTCGAATGGGACGCTTGCGGCGGCCGCGACAACCCGTTCGTCAGCCACGCCTTCCTGTCCGCGGTGGAGGAAAGCGGCTCCACTGGGCGGCGCACCGGCTGGATGCCGCAGCACGCCGTGCTGCGCGACGGGAACGGGCGGCTGCTGGGTGCAGCACCGATGTACGCCAAGTCGCATTCCTACGGCGAGTACGTGTTCGACCACGGCTGGGCCAACGCGTTCGAGCAGGCGGGCGGCCGCTACTACCCGAAGCTTCAGGTGGCGTCGCCGTTCAGCCCGGTGCCGGGCCCGCGCCTGCTGCTGCATCCCGAGGCCGGCTACCCGCCCGCGGTGCTGACATCGGCCCTGGCGGGCGCGCTGCGACAGGCTTGCGGCGAGCTGTCGCTTTCCTCCGTGCACGTGACGTTCTGCAACGAGGACGAGTGGGACGCGCTGGGCGCCGATGGCTGGCTGCAGCGCATCGGCATGCAGTTCCACTGGGAGAACGCCGGCTACGCGAGCTTCGACGACTTCCTGGCCGCACTCAGCTCGCGCAAGCGCAAGAACCTGCGTCGCGAGCGGCGCGATGCCAACGCCGCCGGCCTGCAGTTCCGCACCCTGCAGGGCCATGAAATCACCTCCCGGCACTGGAAGGCGTTCCACCGCTTCTACATGTCCACGGTGGACCGCAAGTGGGGCAGTGCCTACCTGACCGAGCGCTTCTTCCCGCTGCTGTCCGAGCGCCTCGGCGACAAGGTGGTGCTGATGCTGGCCGAGCAGGATGGCAAGCCGGTGGCGGGCGCGCTCAACCTGCTGGGAACGGACGCGCTGTATGGCCGCAACTGGGGCTGCATCGGCGAATGGCCGTTCCTGCATTTCGAGCTGTGCTACTACCGCGCCATCGACTTCGCCATCGAGCGCGGCCTGAAGCGCGTGGAAGCGGGCGCGCAGGGCGAGCACAAGATCCAGCGCGGCTACCTGCCGCGTCCGACCTACTCGGCGCACTGGATCGAGCACCCGGGCCTGCGCGCGGCGGTACGGGACTATCTCGACCAGGAGCGGCCGGCGCGGCTGGAGGAGATGCGCGAGCTGTCCACCCTGTCGCCGTACCGGCGCGGCGACGAGGACAACTGATCCCGGTCCGGCTCGAGCCGGACCGGGCGGGCAGGATCAGCTGCGGGCGAACGCCTTCTGCAGGTTCTCGTCGATCTTGCCCAGGAAGTCCTGCGTGGTGAGCCAGGGCTGCTCGGGACCGATCAGCAGGGACAGGTCCTTGGTCATGTGGCCGGCTTCCACCGTGTCGATGCACACCTTTTCCAGCGTATCGGCGAAATGCGTCACGTCCGGGGTGTCGTCGAAGCGGCCGCGATACACCAGGCCGCGGGTCCAGGCGAAGATCGAGGCGATCGGGTTGGTGCTGGTCTGCCGCCCCTTCTGGTGCTCGCGGAAATGTCGCGTCACCGTGCCGTGCGCGGCTTCCGACTCGATGGTGTTGCCGTCCGGGGACAGCAGCACCGAGGTCATCAGGCCGAGCGAGCCGAAGCCCTGCGCCACGATGTCGCTCTGCACGTCGCCGTCGTAGTTCTTGCAGGCCCACACGTAGCCGCCGGACCACTTCAGCGCGGCCGCCACCATGTCGTCGATCAGGCGGTGCTCGTAGGTCAGGCCGCGGGTGTCGAACTCGGACTTGAACTCGGCGTCGAACACCTCCTGGAACACGTCCTTGAACATGCCGTCATAGGCCTTGAGGATGGTGTTCTTGGTCGACAGGTACACCGGCAGGCTGCGCGACAGGCCATAGTTGAAGGAGGCGCGCGCGAAGCCCTCGATCGAGGCCCGGGTGTTGTGGATGCCGAGCGCCACGCCGGGGCCCTTGAAGTCGTGCACCTCGTGCTCGACCGGCGCGCCGCCATCGGCTGGCTGGTAGGTGATGGTGACCCGGCCGGGTCCCGGCACCTTGAACTCGGCGGCGCGGTAGATGTCGCCATAGGCGTGGCGGCCGATGATGATCGGCTGGGTCCAGTGCGGCACCAGGCGCGGCACGTTGGAGCAGATGATCGGCTCGCGGAAGATGGTGCCGTCCAGGATGTTGCGTATGGTGCCGTTGGGGCTGCGCCACATCTTCTTGAGGCCGAATTCGGTGACGCGCGCCTCGTCCGGGGTGATGGTGGCGCACTTCACGCCGACGCCGTAGCGCCTGATCGCGTGGGCAGAGTCCACCGTCACCTGGTCGTCGGTCTGGTCACGGTACTCGATGCCGAGGTCGTAGTACTTCAGGTCGATGTCGAGATAGGGAAGGATCAGCTTCTCCTTGATGAAGCTCCAGATGATCCGGGTCATCTCGTCGCCGTCGAGCTCGACGACCGGCTCCTTCACCTTGATCTTCGCCATGTTCCGACCTGCCCTGGTTGATGCGGCCGGCAAGGTCGCACCTGGGGTCGGGCTCGACAAGCCGACAGGCAGGTCTTGCGAATGATTATCAATACGTTCTAGCCTGGGTGGGCAGAACGGAGCCCTCGGCATGCACAGGCATCTCTCGACCGGCAGCGCTACCCTCAGCGCCTTGATGGCGGCACGACCCGACCAACCGCAGCGCCTTCCCGCCTACGACCTGCTGCCGCTGCTCGCCGAGATGAGCGACCGCCGCCATGACGAGGCGCCCAGGCGGTCGAATGGACAATCGGTCGCGCGGCCTGGGGAACCGCGCGACGTCGAACGGTAGCCGGAACTCAGTCGGCCGCTTCGGTGACCTCGTGGTCCTCGGGCTCCACGGTCATGGCGTTGGCGACCACGCCGGCCTGCTGGCGGATGCGCTGCTCGATCGCCTGGGCCATTTCCGGGTGGTCGCGCAGGAACTGCTTGGAGTTCTCGCGGCCCTGGCCGATGCGGGTGCTGTCGTAGGAGAACCAGGCGCCGGACTTCTCGACGATGTTCGCCTTGACGCCTAGGTCGATCAGCTCGCCCATCTTGCTGACGCCCTCGCCATACATGATGTCGAACTCCACCTGCTTGAACGGCGGCGCCATCTTGTTCTTGACCACCTTCACGCGGGTCTGGTTGCCGACGACCTCGTCCTTCTCCTTGATCTGGCCGATGCGTCGGATGTCGAGGCGGACGGAGGCGTAGAACTTGAGCGCATTGCCGCCGGTGGTGGTCTCGGGGCTGCCGAACATCACGCCGATCTTCATCCGGATCTGGTTCAGGAAGATGATCATGGTGTTGGAGCGCGACACGGTGCCGGTCAGCTTGCGCAGCGCCTGGCTCATCAGCCTGGCATGCAGGCCGACATGGCTGTCGCCCATGTCGCCTTCCAGCTCGGCGCGCGGCACCAGGGCGGCGACGCTGTCCACCACCAGAACGTCGATGGCGCCCGAGCGCACCAGGGTGTCGGCGATCTCCAGCGCCTGCTCGCCCGCGTCCGGCTGCGAGATCAGCAGGCTGTCGATGTCCACGCCGAGCTTGCGGGCGTAGCCGGGGTCGAGCGCGTGCTCGGCGTCGATGAAGGCGCAGGTGCCGCCCTTCTTCTGCGCTTCCGCAATCGCGTGCAGCGCCATGGTGGTCTTGCCCGAGCTTTCCGGGCCGTAGATCTCGACCACGCGGCCGCGCGGCAGGCCGCCGATGCCGAGTGCTATGTCGAGGCCGAGCGAGCCGGTGGACACCACGTCCACGTGGTCGTTGGTGCGCTGCCCCATGCGCATGATCGAGCCCTTGCCGAAGGCCCTCTCGATCTGGGTGAGAGCGCCCTCAAGCGCCTTGCTCTTGTCCATCAACTGCTCCTTGGATGAGGCGTGCGCCTGGGCGCGATCACGGCTTGAAGACCCTAACGCAGCACGGACGGCAGGGGCAGCATTTCCATCGCCCGACCGTTCACGTTGTTAGGGAACAAATAGGGTACAGCGAGCTGTTTCGCCAGGGTGGCCTGCCCTGGTCGTGACGATTCTTCAGCGAAGCGGCGGCGGTCCCGGCGGCGGGCGCTTGAGGCGCCAGACATAGGCGATGATGCCGGCCACGACCTGGAAATGCTCGCGCGGGATCTCGGCGTCGAGCGGCACGGTATACAGCGCGCGGGCCAGCGGCGGGTTCGCCACCAGCGGCACCTTGTGGTCGAGCGCCATCTCCCTGATCCGCGCCGCGAGCTCGTCCACCCCCTTGGCCACCACCTTGGGGGCGCCCTTGCCGCCGTTCTCGTACACTAGCGCCACCGCGTAGTGGGTCGGGTTGGTGATGATCACCGTCGCCGTCTTCACCGCGTCCATCATCCGGCGCTTCGCCCGCTGCCGGCGCAGCTGCCTGATGCGGCCCTTCACGTGCGGGTCGCCTTCGCTCTGCCGGTGCTCGTCGCGCAGGTCCTGACGGCTCATGCGCAGCTTGGAGGTGTGACGGTAGCGCACCCAGGCGGTGTCCAGCACGGCGATCCCCGCCTGCACCGCCAGCAGCATCAGCATCGCGTGCAGCACGAGCCTCGCCGTGCGCTCGGCCAGGGTGCCCGCGTCCCATCCGGTCGAGCCCAGGAACACCGGCCACAGCCCGCCCAGCACCCGGTAGAGCGCAAATGCGAAGGCGAGCAGCTTGACCAGCGCCTTGAGGGTCTCCATCGCGTTGTCGCCGCCGAAGATGCGCTTGATGCCGCGCTGCGGGTTCAGGCGGCCGAGCTGCGGCATTAAGGCGCCCGGGTGGAGCAGGAAGCCGGTCTGCAGCAGCGTAATCGCCACCATGCCGACCACGGCTGCCAGCACCGGCGGTCCGCCGAGGCCCGCCGCCAGCAGCAGCGACTCGCGCACCTCGGACAGGCCGCCAT
Source organism: uncultured Acetobacteraceae bacterium (assembly GCA_964242425.1). Lineage (GTDB taxonomy): Bacteria > Pseudomonadota > Alphaproteobacteria > Acetobacterales > Acetobacteraceae > Lichenicola. Next base: position 6,207 of record CAXTCK010000120.1, read on the forward strand.
CGCTCAGGTCGATGCTGCCGAGGCCTTCCAGCAGGTGGCGCGTGCGCATCACCAGCCGGGTTACCTGCGCCGGACCGGTGATCGCCATCGCCAGCATGGCGCAGCCGAGCACGGCCAGCGACTGCAGCTCGCGCGAGATCGCGACCTGGCCCTCCTCGCGCGCAGCTTCGAGCCGCTTGGCGGACGGGGCTTCTGTCCGGTCCTCCTTGTCCGACTCCGCCATGCGCGCGCTACAGCCCCGGCAGGGCGGCGAAGGCGGTCGACACGCCGCTGATCCAGACGTCGAGGATCTGCTTGAGCACCAGCCCGAACATCAGCAGTCCGCCCAGCACCTGCCCCGGCATGGCCAGCGAGTATACCTGCAGCGAGGGCACCAGGCGTGCCAGCAGCCCGAGCATGGTCTGCCAGATCAGCCCGGCGATCAGAAGCGGCGCCGCAAGCCGAAGCGACAGCGCGAAGCATTCCCCGGTCGCCTGCGCCACGCTTTGCGCCATGTCGCCCACCGGCAGCAGCGCGCCCGGCGGGAACAAGCGGTAGCTGCCGGACAGCGCTTCCAGCGGCAGGGCGTAGAGCCCGGTCGACAGGATCAGCACCGGCCCCGCGATCGCCAGCAGCCGGCTGGTGCCGGCGGTCTGCGCGCCGAGCTCCGGATCGGGCTGCAGCACACTGGACAGGCCGATCTGCACCGCGGCGATCTGGCCCGCGATCGGCAGGGCCAGCGCTATCAGCTTGGCCAGCCATCCGAGCAGCAGGCCGACCAGCAGCTCGCCCGCGATCATCGCCAGCACGCGGAGCGGCGCCTCGCCGGCCGGCGGGATCAGGTGGACCACGCCGGGCAGGATCACGGCCGAGATGCCGACCGCGAGCCCCGCGCGCACCACCGCCGGCGCGTCGTTCTCGCCCAGGCCCGGCATCACCATGACCGCCGCACTGACGCGCGCCAGCACCACGGCGAACGCGAACGCCCAGTCCGGCAGGGCGGCCAGCAGCGGGTCAGGCTGCATCAGCCGCGCCCGGTGGCCGGACGAGCCATGGTTGAACCGGCGGTGGTCGGGGCGGCGGTCACCGTCCGCCCGACGCGATCAGCTGGTCGAACAGCAGGTGGGTGTAGTCGGTCAGGGTGGCGAACATGAACGAGCCGGCCAGCGTCAACGCCATTCCCAGCGCCAGCAGCTTCGGCACGAAGGCCAGCGTGCTCTCGTTCAGCTGCGTCACCGCCTGGATCAGCGAGATCAGCACGCCGACCGCGAGTGCCGTCAGCAGGCCGGGTGCTGCCATCTTCAGGATAACCGTGAACATGTCGCGCAAGATCACCGCGACGTCGCCTTCCTGCATGCTGGCCCTCCTGGCCGTTCGACGGATCCGACAGTTGCCGGTCAGATCGACATCTTCATGATGTCCTGGTACGCCTGCACCACCCGGTCGCGTATCGCGGTGGTCGATTGCAGTGCCAGCTGCGCCTTCGACACCGCCATCACCACGTCCGTCAGGTTGCCCTCGCCGGATATTCCCTTCGCGGCGGCGGCGTCGGCGGCGTGGCCGGTGTTCACCACACCGGCAAGAGCCTGGGACAGCGTGTCGCCGAAGCTCGCGCCGGCACCGGCCCCTTGCAGGCCGTCGCCGTCCGCGCCGACGCCGGACATGTCCTGCCCCTGCACGCGCGCATAGGCGCTGGCAGCGGCGGAAGGCGTCGCGAGGATGCGTCCGTCGCTCATGGCGCGATGCTCATTCCGGTACCGATCACTTCAGCAGGTCGATCGCGCGCGTCATCATCGCGCGCGTGGTCTGCATGACGTTCAGGTTGGCGCTGTAGGAACGCTCGGCTTCCTTCATGTCCATGATCTCGACGAAGCTGTTGACGTTCGGCGTCTTGACGTAGCCGGAAGCGTCGGCGGCCGGATGCGACGGATCGTAGCGCGTGCTGAACGCGCTCTTGTCCTGGCCGATCGCCTTGACGCTGACCTCGCTCTGGCCCGTCTGCCTGTCGACGGTTTCGCCGAAGGTGATGGTCTTGCGACGGTAGGGATCGGCACCGGGCGTCGAGCCGGTGGTGTCCTGGTTGGCGAGGTTCTCGGCGATCACGCGCAGCCGCATGCTTTGCGCGTCCATGCCGGACGCCGAAACGTCGAGCGCCTTGGAGATGTCCATCGCCTCAGCGTCCCTTGAAAAGGAAGCGGATCATGGGTCAGCCCTTGCCCAGGGCGGTCGAGTACATGCTCATGTACTTGCTGTAGAGGCCCGTCACGAGGCGTTGCTGCGTGTCGGTGTCGGCAACCTTTGTCATCTCCTCGTCGACCTGCACCGCGTTGCCGTCGATGGAGCGCTGGTGCGGCCGCATCACCTCGGCCGACCCGGTGTCCAGCGTGCCGGAAAGATGCATGGGGTTGGTCTGCACGGGTGCCGACACCTGGTCCGCCATCGCCTTGCTGAACGGCTGCTCGTCGCGCGGCGTGTAGCCGGGGGTGTCGGAGTTGGCGATGTTGCGCGCCAGCACGCGCTGGCGGTCGTCGAGCCATTGCAGGCGGTTCGCCGCCAGGCTCAGAAGATCGGACTGACCGGCACTCATGGCGGAGGCTCCTCAAGGACTCGGGAGGGAGCGCAACCCGCTCCGCCTCGCATCCTGCCCCGCCGATCGTTGCGAAAAGGTTAACGACGCCGGGACGAACCGTGTTCACCCGTCGTTAACCATTGGGGCGCCAGGATGGGCCACCACCGGCAAAAGGCCGTGTCATGCCTGTTTCTGATGTTCTGAGTGCTGCGGGTGCGCTTGTTCTCGTGGTCGGTTCCATCTTCCTGCTTCGCTACGGGAGTCGCTTCGTCGCCAGCAGGCGACCACGCGCCGCGGGCACGCCGCTGTGGCTGGCGGGCCAGCTGGGGCTGGACGGCAGGCGCCGTCTGCACCTGGTGCAGTGCGGCGGGTCGCAGGTGCTTCTGCTCACCGGTGGCGCCAGCGACGTGATGCTTCCCTGGCCGCCTCCGGGTGCGGCCACCGTCGCGGAACCCCGGTCGTGAGCGTCCGGGGGATCGCGCTCGGCGCGTCGGCCGCACTGGCGCTGCTGCTGCTTCCGGCGGTGGCGCAGGCGCAGGCGGTGAGCATCGACCTCGGCCATGGCGGCGAGGCGGGCGCCACCGGCAGGCTGGTGCAGCTGACGGCGCTCGTCACCCTGTTGTCCCTGGCGCCGAGCCTGATGGTGATGGTGACGGGCTTCACCCGGATCGTGATCGTGCTGTCGCTGCTGCGCAGCGCGATCGGCGCGCAAGGAACCCCGCCCAACACCGTGCTGATCGGGCTCGCCCTGTTTCTGACCTTCTTCGTCATGCAGCCGACGCTGCAGCTGTCCTGGACCGGAGGCATCGTGCCGCTGATGGACGGCAAGGTGAGCGAGATCGACGGGCTCCAGGCGGCGGCCGAGCCGTTCCGGCACTTCATGCTGGCCAACATCCGCCCTCCGGACCTGCGCCTGTTCCTGGACATCGCCAAGCTTCCCGTTCCGTCCGGGCCCGGCGACACGCCGTGGCGGGCGCTTGTGCCGGCGTTCATGGTGGGCGAGCTGCGTCGCGGCTTCGAGATGGGCTTCCTTTTGTTCCTGCCTTTCCTGATCATCGACATCGTGGTGTCGAGCGTGCTGATGAGCATGGGCATGATGATGCTGCCGCCGAGCGCCATCTCGCTCCCGTTCAAGCTCATCTTCTTCGTGCTGATCGACGGCTGGCACCTGGTCGCGGGCAGCCTGGTGCAGAGCTTCGCACCCAGCTAGGACGGCCTGCTGGCGCCGGTGGTGGCCTCGCCCGGTGCGATCCTGTAGGGAGGACGCACCATGGAAGCCACCCGCAGCGCCCAGCTCCACCGCGTCACGGCGGAAACCGACGTTTCCTTGTCGCTGGACCTGGACGGCACCGGACAGGGCTCGATCGACACCGGGATCGGCTTTCTCGACCACATGCTGACGGCACTCGCCCGCCACGCCTCGTTCGACCTCGAGGTCACGGTGGCGGGCGACCTCCACGTCGACTTCCACCACACCACCGAGGATGTCGGCATCGTCCTGGGCCAGGCGCTGACGCGCGCGCTGGGGACCAAGGCGGGCATACGACGCTACGGCCACGCCGTGGTGCCGATGGACGAGGCGCTGGTCGAGGCGGCGATCGACATCTCCGGACGCGCGTTCCTGGTCTGGAACGTTGTCTTCCCCCGCGACAAGATCGGCACGATGGACACCGAGCTGTTCGAGGAGTTCTTCCGCGGCTTTTCGGGCAATGCCGGCCTGTCGCTGCACGTGACGCAGAAGGCGGGCACCAACAACCACCACATCGCGGAAGCCTGCTTCAAGGCGGTGGCGCGCGCGCTGCGCGAGGCCACCGAGCCCGACCCGCGCAGCCAGGGCCGCATCCCGTCCACCAAGGGATCGCTGTGAGGTCCTACAGCACCCA
>CAXTCK010000121.1:0-10582 GCA_964242425.1 uncultured Acetobacteraceae bacterium
GCCGATGCGCGACCGGGCCTGCCGCCGCGGCCGCCGAGCCCGTTCCTGTTCGCCGGCCGCGACGGGCGCCGGCCGATGACGCGCCAGGGCTTCGACCGCATCCTGCACGAAACAGCGCTCCGGGCCGGGCTCGATCCCGCCCTGCTGTCGCCGCACGTGCTGCGCCACTCGTTCGCCAGCCACATGCTGGCGCACGGCGCCGACCTCCGCTCGCTGCAACAGCTGCTCGGCCACGCCGACATCGCCACCACGCAGATCTACACGCACGTGCTGGCGGAGCGCCTGCAACGTTTGGTGGCGGCACACCATCCGATGGCGACCCGGAGCTGAGCCGGCCCCTTGGCGGCTGACGGAAACGTGCTAAAGCGCGCGGCACCATGCGACAATTCCTCGATTTCGAAAAGCCGATCGCCGAGCTCGAGAACAAGATCGACGAGCTGCGCCGGATGTCGCTGCCGGCTTCCGGCGGCGGCACCGGCACGCATGAGGGCGGGCTGCCGATCGCCGAGGAGGTCGCCAGGCTCGAGGAAAAGGCCGAGCGCCAGCTCAAGGCGATCTACGCCAAGCTGTCTCCCTGGCAGAAGGTCGAGGTCGCGCGCCACGCGCAGCGGCCGCACGCGCTGGACTACATCGCCGCCCTGATCACCGACTTCATGCCGCTGGCCGGCGACCGCGCCTTCGCCGACGACGAGGCGGTGGTCGGCGGGCTCGGCCGCTTCGACGGGCGCGCCGTGGTGGTGCTCGGCACCGAGCGCGGCTCCGACCTCGACACCCGGCTGCGGCACAATTTCGGCATGGCCCGCCCCGAGGGCTATCGCAAGGCGATACGCCTGATCGAGCTCGCCGGCCGCTTCGGCCTGCCGATCCTGACCTTCGTGGACACGCCCGGCGCGTTTCCGGGGATAGACGCCGAGGCGCGCGGCCAGGCGGAAGCCATCGCGCGCGCCATCGAGGCCTGCCTGTCCTCGCCGGTGCCGATCCTGGCCACCGTGATCGGCGAGGGCGGCTCCGGCGGCGCCATCGCGCTGGCTGCCGGCGACCGCGTGTTCATGCTGGAGCACGCGATCTATTCGGTGATCACCCCCGAAGCCTGTTCCTCCATCCTGTGGCGCGACACCAGCCAGAAGACCGCCGCCGCCGAGGCGCTTCGCCTGACCGCGCAGGACCTGAAGCAGTTCAAGCTGATCGACGAGATCGTGCCCGAGCCGCTGGGCGGCGCGCATCGCAACCCACAGGCCGCGATGCAGTCGGTGCGGCAGCTTCTCGCCTCCGCGCTGCCCGGCCTGTGCCGGCTCGACCCCGCCGCCCTCAAGGCGCAGCGGCGCGAGAAGTACCTGGCGATGGGCCGCCTCGCCACGCCTTAACCGTTCGGCAGGTTCTTCCCGTCATGCTGCTTCCGTTTCGGCGGGGAGGGCAGGGGATGCGTGTGCTGGAAGCAGTCCGGCTGGTCCGGAGCGAAGCCCTGGCCCTGCCGCAGCTGTGGGCGATCGCGAGCAGGCCGGAACGGGTGCAGGTGGCGCTGATCCTGGGCCTGCCGGCCGAGTTACCCGCGCAGGCCGCCAGCCCCGACCTCGCGTGGAAATCGATGAACACGCAGCAGCGCCGCCTGGTGCTGCGCCACGCCCCGCTTTCCATCACCAGGCGGCTGCCATCCGATCCCGCCATCGGCCGGCGGGCGGTCTGGCGCCGCTACGCCGTCGAGGTTGTCGCACCCGGCCTCACGGGATGAAGTAGAACGGGTTCGGCAACAGGTAGCCGCGCTCGGCGTGGCCGCCGTCGAGGTCGGAGCGCTGGTCGCCGACGCTGGCCAGGATCGTGTAGCCCTGCCGCTCGATCGCCGCCCGCGTCGGCGCCTTGAAGTCCGCGGCACTCGCGAAGTGGCTGCCCTGCGGCTCCAGCAACAGCCCGTCCCAGTCCGCGTAGCCCGCCCGCCGCAGGTTGGCCGCAGTCGCGGCGGTCGCGTCGGCATGGCGTCCGCTGATGAAGAACACGGCGATCCCGAGCTGCCTCGCCCGCCGGTAGAGCCTCAGCGTGGGCGGCAGGGCAGGCGCCCGCTCCAGCCGCTCCCATGCCTCGAAGCCGCACGGCCCGAGCGGCAGCGTGTCGCAGCGTCCGGTGTTGAAGTGGCCGAAGCCGTTGGCCTTGATCTCGGCCCAGTTCGACAACGAGGTTTCGTCGATGTCGAGCACCAGCGCCGGCCTGCGGACATGCGGCGCGCTGGCCGCCAGCCACGCCCCGGCCGCTTCGTCCACTTCCGCCAGATCGTGCAGGTAGGCCCCGGAATCATGGTAGGCGGTCGCGCGCAGCCCGTCCCGCCCGAGGTTGGCGGGCTGCGTCCAGTCCGCGGGCGACGGCACCACCGGATCGTTGGCGCAGCCGGCCTGCCAAAGCGTCGCGGCGAGCGCGGCGACACGCATGATCCTGGTGACCATCGACTTCTCATCGCGACGAGGGCGGGCCGCCACGGTGCGTGGCCGGCGCCCCCTTGTCCACGCCCCTATCCACCCCCCTGGGCCATGGTGCGAGGATCAGGGCGGCGGCTCGCCTTCCACCGGAGCGGCGCCAAGGCCCGCGATCAGCGACCACAACGCGTCGTGAACGCTGTTCAGCGTCGCGTCGTCGGTCCCCTTGGCCACCAGCGCCACCCCGCGCCGCCCGTCTGGCCGCTCGTATGGATACGATCCCACGTCGAGCGCCGGATGCTCCCCTTGTATGCGCTCCAGCCCCTCCGCCAGCGCCCCTTCCAGCAGCCGGTCGCCATGCACCGCCACCTGACGCACCGGATCGAACCGTCCCAGTTGCGGTTCCAGCGCGTCGAACATCGCCCGCATGATCCGCGGCACCCCCGCCATCACGTGGACGTTGCCGATGGTGAACCCCGGCGCCACAGACACGCTGTTGGGGATCGGCACTGCGCCGCGCGGCAGCGTCGCCATGCGCTGTCGTGCCGCGTTGAACTCGCCTGGCGCGATGTGCGCTTCCAGCAGCCGCATCGACTCCTCGTGCGGTTCCCAGGGCACCCCGAACGCGTCGGCGATGCAGGCGCTGGTGATGTCGTCATGGGTCGGCCCGATGCCGCCGGTGGTGAACAGATGATCATAGCGCGCGCGCAGCTCGCACACGGTGTCGACGATGGTTTTCGCCACGTCCGGGATCACTCTGACCTCGCGCACCGGGATGCCGAGTGCGCCCAGCCGCGTCGCCAGGAACTGCACGTTCACGTCCTGAGTGCGACCGGACAGGATCTCGTTGCCGATCACCAGGATGGCGGCAGTGGGGCTTGTGCTGGGGCTTGCGCTGGGGTTCACGGCGGGGCTGGGGGCGACGGTGGTCATGCGGGCTGGGCTCCGGTAGGCAGGACGAGGCCAGCGTCCAACAGGTGAGGCATGACAACGTTTCCGGCACCCGAATGCGTGTGGGACCAGAAGGCCGGGCTCGGCGAGGGCACGTGCTGGTCCGCGTCCGAGCAGGCGGTGTACTGGGTCGACATCCCCGGCCGCTGCCTCCACCGCTACACCCCCGCGACCGGCGCCCGCCAAAGCTGGAACGCGCCGGCCCGCACCACCTTCGTGGTGCCGATGGCCGGCGGCGGGCTCCTGTGCGGGCACGAGGACGGCCTGCGCACCTTCTCGCCCGAGCACGGCAGGTTCGGCTCGCTGCACCCGATCGAGCCGCTTCTGCACGACAACCGTCTCAACGACGGCGCGGTGGACGGCGACGGCCGGCTCTGGTTCGGCACCATGCACGATCCCGAGGAAGCGGCGACCGGCTCGCTCTACCGCCTGGACGGCCTGGCCGATCCCATCATCCCGCAACTGATGGACACCGGCTACACGGTGAGCAACGGTCCCGCCTTCGACCCGGCGCGGCAGCGGCTCTACCACACCGACTCGCCAGCGCGACGCATCTACGCCTTCGACCTTTCCGCCGACGGCACGCCCACGAACAAGCGCCTGTTCGCCGAGCTCGACCACGGCTTTCCGGACGGCATGGCGGTGGACGCCGCCGGCACCCTCTGGGTGGCGCTCTGGGCGGGCGGCGGCGTGCAGCGCTACGACCCCGACGGCAGCCGAAACGGCTTCGTTGCCTTTCCCTGTGACCACGTCACCAAGATCGCGTTCGGCGACCCCGACCTGCGCACCGCCTTCGTGTCCACCGCCCGCAAGGGGCTGGATCACGACGCCCTGCGCTGCCAGCCGCTCGCCGGCGGCCTGTTCCGCTTCCGCGTCGAGGTGCCGGGCCTGCCGCAGGACCTGTTCCGGCCTGGCTGACCGGCTTATCCGCCGCCGGTGTCCCGAACGGCGTCGATGAAGGCCCGAAGCGCCGGCGACACGTGTCGACGCCCCGGATAATAAAGGAAGAACCTCGGCCGCATCGGACACCAGTCCTCCAGCACCCGCACCAGCCCGCCATCCGCCAGGTGATCCGCCGCCAGCTCCTCGAACACGAACGCGAGCCCGACCCCGTCGAGGGCGGCGCGGAGCATCAGCGCGGTATCGTCCGCCACCAGCGGTCCGGACACCTCCAGCTCGACCGCCTCGTCTCCTTTCGCGAACTCCCACGCATAGCGCGACCCGTCCGGATATCGCCGTTCGATGCACCGATGCGCCCCGAGATCCCGAGGCACAAGCGGCCGGCCCCACGCGGCCAGGTAGGACGGCGCGCCGACCACCGCGAAGCGGCGCGGCGGCCCGGCCGGCACCGCGATCATCCCGGGCGACAGCCGCCGGTCGCGACGGATGCCGACGTCGAACCCGTCCGCGACGATGTCGACCAGGCCGTCGACGCTCGCGATCTCCAGCCTGACCTCCGGATAGGTCGCCAGGAACCGGCCGATCATCGGCGCGATCACCAGCTGGTTGGCCACCCGCGGCAGGTTCACCCGGAGCAGCCCGGACGGGCGACCGCGGAACCGCGCCACCCCGTCCAGCGCCTCGGCCACGTCGCCGAGCGCCGGGCCGATCCGCTCCAGCAGGTGCCTGCCTGCCTCGGTCAGGCTGGTGCTCCGGCTGGTCCGGTTGAACAGCCGGACCGCAAGCGTTCCCTCCAGGCCGCGGATCACGTGGCTAAGGGCGGACGGGCTGACCCTCCGCTCCGCCGCCGCCCGCCGGAAGCTGCCGTGGCGCGACACGGCAAGGAACGCGTCCAAGGCTGCAAGGCTCGGCCGCACCATGGATGAGCGTTCCTTCACCGGTCCGGTGAGCGCCACCGTATTGTCCTCAACCGCTCCCGGGCAACCCAGATCAGCCATCGACGGGTGGTGGCGCGAGCATCGCGCCCCGACGCAACGGAGGGATGCCATGGACGACGTTCTGCGGGTGGGGATCATCGGCGCCAGCGCCGAACGCGGCTGGGCCAGGATCTCGCACGTGCCGGCGGTGCAGGAACTGCCCGGCCTGGCGCTGCATGCCGTCGTCGGCAGCAGCCAGGCCTCGGCCGACGCCGCCGCCCAGGCGTTCGGCGTCGCAACGGCCCATGCCGACGCGGCCAGCCTGTTCCGCGACCCGTCGATCGACATCGTGGCGGTGGCGGTGAAGGTACCGGACCATCGCGCGCTGGTGCTGGCTGCCGTGGCCGCCGGCAAGCACCTCTACTGCGAATGGCCGCTCGGCCGGAACACGGCGGAAACCACCGAGCTGGCCGCCGCCATCCGCGCCTCCGGGGTGCACGCGGCGATCGGGCTGCAGGCCCGTGCCGACCCGGCCGTCCGTCAGGCACGCAGGCTGGTCTTGTCCGGCGCCGTCGGACGCGTCCTCTACGCGCGCATCGTCTCGACCACGATGGCGTTCGGACCGGAGGTGGAGCCCGCGATGGCCTTCGCCGAGGATCCCGCCAACGGCGTGACGCTGCCCAGCATCCAGGGCGCCCACACTCTCGACGTCGCCGCCGCAGTGCTGGGACGCTTCGCCAGCGTTTCGGCCATGGTCACGACGCAGTTCCCCGAGGTGCGGATCGGCGCCGACCGCGCCACGCGCGAAACCCCCGACCACCTGCTGGTCCAGGCCCGCCTCGCCGGCGGCGCTCCGGTGTCGATCGAGGTGGCGGGAGGCCGTCCTGCGGACGACACCCCGTTCCGGTTCGAGATCACCGGCGAGACCTGCACCCTCGTGCTCGAGGGCGGCGCGCCGCGCGGCTTCCAGTCCGGCCGCCTGCGCCTGCTGCTCGACAACCAGGAGCAGCGGCCCGACGGTGTTCCGGCACCGCTACCAGAGACCGCTGCCAGCGTCGCCGGGATCTACGCCGCGCTGCGCGACGACATCCGCAACGGGACGCGGGCCACTCCGGGCGCCGACGACGCCCTGCGCCTGTCCCATCTGCTCGACGACGTGGCACGTTCCGCCGAAACCGGGACGAGCGGCCGGGCAGGGGGATGGCCCGAACCGCTTTGATCGTGCCGTGCCACGACCGGCGTCACAGGAAGCCGCGCAGCAGCGGCACCAGCGGCTTGTCCGCCTCCGGCATGCTGTAGCGGTCCAGCGCGTCGGGATGCACCCAGGCCAGCGTCTGGCCTTCGCGCGGCGTGGCAACGCCCTGCCAGCGCCGGCACAGGTAGAGCGGCATCAGCAGGTGGAACGCGGGGTAGGCGTGGCTTGCGAACGCGAGCGGCGCCAGGCAGGCGTCCGACACGTCGAGCGACAGCTCCTCGCGCAGCTCGCGTATCAGCGCGCCTTCCGGCGTCTCGTCCGGCTCGATCTTGCCGCCGGGAAACTCCCACAGCCCCGCCATCGCCTTGCCTTCCGGCCGCCTGGCCAACAGCACTCGCCCGTCCGCGTCGACCAGCGCGCAGGCGGCGACCAGCACCGTGCGCCGGCTCGGCACGGCAGCCGGCAACGGCTCCGGCGCTGCGGCCGGCTCGGAGCCTGACAAGTCGTCGTGGCGAGCCTCGAACACCAGCACCGGATGCTCGCCGCCGCGCGCCAGGAACGGCTGCCGGCCTCGCCCGGTTTCGCGAAAGCCGATCCGTCGCAGCACCGCGCTGGAGGCCGGGTTGTCGGTGGACACCTGTGCCGTGAGCCGGTCGATCTCGAGGTTGGCCAGCGCCCAGTGCGACACCCGGCGCGCCGCCTCGCCGGCGACCCCTGCGTTCCAGAACTTGGCGCCGACCCAGTAGCCGAGGTCTCCGCTGCGCGACGCCGCGTCGATCCGCAGCCCGAGGCAGCCGAGCACCCGGTCCGACCCGCCATCCACTCCGCCATCCGCCACGGCGCGCCGGTCGATGATGGCGAAGTGCCAGGCGCTGCCGTCCTGCCGCTGCGCCTCGGTGGACGCGATCCATTCGTCGGTGAGCTGGCGCGGATACGGGAAGGGCAGGCGGCTCAGCATGCGCACCACCGCCCAGTCGTTCACCAGCCGGTGCACCTGCTCGGCGTCCCCCGGCTGCAACGGACGCAGCACGAACCGCCCCGTCGCGAGAACGGGCTCCGGGGCCTGCTCCGACGTCATCCGGTCAGGCGACGTGGGCGCTACCGACCCGGGACGCATCGGCGCTGTCGACGCCGCACGCCACCAGCAGCGAACGCAGCGAGCGGATCACCGGGAACACTTCCTGGTTGCGGTCGCGGCCCACCTCGTCGAACGCCGCCTGCTCCAGCTCCACGATCTCGCGGTCCTCGCGGAAGATCCGCTCGGTGAACATCACCAGCAGCGGCCACGCCACGTTCAGGATGCCCGGGATTTTTGGCTTCCTGACCGACAGCAGCCCGAACACCCGGTTGGTCTTCTGCGCGCGGTCCAGCGGCACGTAGACGATCCACAGGTCCATCACCGGATCCTCGCCTTCCGACTGGATGCGCAGCGTCTGGTACGGATACTCGGTGCGTATGGTCATCACGTCGCGCTCGGCGGTGTTCTGCTCGCCCGACCGCCGCTCGCCGAAGATCACCGCCTCGCCAAGCGGCTGCTTGCCGCCGGTTCGCTTGAAGCTGTACTTGACCTCGACCCAGCCGTCGCCGCGTCCCTGGCCCAGCACGCGGGGCTTCATCTGCCCCATCTGCTTCGAGTGCATGAACTGATGGTTCATGTCCATCAGGTTCTCGTGCATGAAGCTGTAGTGACAGCCGACCACACGGCCGAAGCGTCGGGTCTTGTACTTGGGGTTGGCCAGCGATCCCAGCCCCGGCAGCGGCGTCGACGCCGCCAGCGACGCATCGCCCGGGAACACCAGGATCAACCCCTCCACCTCACGGCAGGGATAGGCCTTCACCCCGTTCGGCAGCCGGTCGCGCAGGTAGGGCACGTCGATGCACTTGCCCGACGCCTCGTAGGCCCAGCCGTGGTAGCAGCAGCGCACCGCGCAGCCATCCACCGTGCCCTTGCTCAGCGGCACCTGGCGGTGCGCGCAGCGATCCTCCAGCGCGAACACCGGCCCGTTCTTCGGCCGCACCAGCACGATCGGCTCGCCGGCGAACGACACCGCCAGCGTGCCGCCGCGCTTCAGCTCGCGCGACCAGGCGAGCGGATACCAGTGGTCCGGATGGGCGTTGATCCGACGCAGGTCCGGCGCCGGCGCGGCCAGGCCCTGGAGCAGGCCGCAGGGAGCTGGACCACCGGAAGCAAGGCCCTCGGGGGCAAGACCCTCGGGAGCAAGACTGGCCGGCGTGACGGAATGGTTCATCGGTCCTCGATCTGGCAGCGCGCCGGTATGACCGGGCTGATCATGATAGTCATGCGTGCGGTCCGGCGTCTGTAACAATGCGGCTCGACGCGGCTTCCCGGCACGGCGTCAAGGGGCTGCCGGCGGCTGGAACGCGAACACCGCGTCGGCCGGGCGCAGCCGCATCACCAGCGTGTGCGCCATCAGGTCGTGCAGGCCCTGCTTGTGCCGGGTCCAGCCGACCATCAGGAAGCCGATGCCCAGCAGCAGTGCCGACACGAACTTGCCCGCATAGCGCCCGAGCGCCCGCCCGACGCCGATCCGCCGTCCGGCCAGGTCGGTCACCCGGAGTCGGCACACCCGCTTGCCGACCGTCGCCTGCCAGCGCGACGACTCGAGCAGCACGAAATACGCGATCGCCAGCAGCAGCGACAGCAGCGACAACCCGCCGCCATGCACATGGAGATGTCCCGGCATCGGGAACTGCACGCTGTGCAGGGCCGCCGGCGTGAACGCGGCCGCGGTGGCGGGCTCGTCCCCCGACGGCTCCATGTGGATGCCCACCTGCCGCAACCCGGTCGCGAGACCGACCAGCGCGTCCGCCAGCGCCAGGATCACGGAGTCCAGCAGCCATGCCAGCACCCGCCACCAGAAGCCGGCATAGGCCCAGACCAGCCGTTCCGGCGGCTCCGCCGGCCCGGGAAAGGTGGCGGACATGCTCAGCTCCGATAGCTGCCGTTGATGTCGATGTAGCCGTGGGTGAGGTCGCAGGTCCAGGCGCGGCCGCAACCGGCGCCCAGCCCCAGGTCGACCGCGATCTCCAGTTCCCGCCCGCGCATGTGCGCCACCACCGGCGCCTCGTCGTAGCCCGGCACCACCGCGCCGTTGCGCGCCATCCACACCCCGCCCACGCCCACCGACAGGGTGTCGCGGTCCGCCGGCTCGCCGCTCTTGCCGACCGCCATCACGATGCGGCCCCAGTTCGCGTCCCCACCGGCGATCGCGGTCTTGACCAGCGGCGAGTTCGCCACCGCCAGCGCCACCCGGTGCGCCGACCCGTCGCTTTCCGCGCCGGTCACGTCGATGCGCACCAGCCTGCTCGCCCCTTCGCCGTCGCGCACCACCAGCAGCGCCAGCTCCAGCAACAGGGAGTCGAGCGCCTGCGCGAACGCTCCCAGCGCCGGGTCCGACGCGTCCGCCACCGGGGCGTTGCCGGCCTGCCCGGTGGCGAACAACAGCACCGTGTCGCTGGTGGAGGTGTCGGAGTCCACCGTGGTGCAGTTGAAGGAGCGCCGCACGCCCTCCGCGAGCAGCGCCTGCAGCACCGGGACGGGCAGGGCGGCATCGGTCGCCACGAAGCACAGCATGGTCGCCATGTCCGGCGCGATCATGCCGCTGCCCTTGGCGATGCCCTGGATCGACACGGTCGTGTCGCCGATACGGGCGGTGCGATGCGCGCCCTTCGGAAACGTGTCGGTGGTCATGATGCCGCGCGCCGCCGCTTCCCATCCGGCATCCGACAGCTGCGCGTGCAGCGCCGGCAGCGACGCGGTGATCCGCTCGTGCGGCAGCACCTCGCCGATCACCCCGGTGGACGCCAGGAACACTTCCGAGGCCGCGCAGCCCAGCAACGATCCCGCCGTGGCCGCGGTGGCCTGCGTCGCCTCCCGCCCGGCCCGCCCGGTGAACACGTTGGCGTTGCCGGCATTGACCACCAGCCCGCGTGCGGTCCCGCCGGCGAGCGACGCGCGGCACCAGTCGACCGGAGCCCCCGGGCACCGGTTGCGCGTGAACACCCCGGCGACCGCCGTGCCCGCCGCGAACTCGGCCAGCACCAGGTCGACGCGGTTCCGGTAGCGTATGCCCGCTTCCCCCGACGCGAACCGCACGCCCGCGAGCGGCGGCAGCGCCGGGAACGGCACCGCCAGCGGCGAGACCGGAAGGACCATCAGCGTCGCCCCGCGGCGGAACCCCGGCTCAGCGCGTCAC